>JBFXGB010000072.1:0-10189 GCA_050178405.1 Halothiobacillaceae bacterium | reverse complement strand
CGACTTGAAGTCGTCCGATTCAATCCGCTCTTGGGTGATTTCAACAGCACGCTTTTTTTAGCCATATCCGATTTTCATTCAAATCGAACCATTATCACAAAAATCGCTTAACTTAATGGCAGTGAGGCATACCCCGCATCTTCCAGCGTGTGCAGGGCAATGGTTTTGCCCGAACCGGATAAGCCGCTGACGATAACGAGTTTCACATTGACCTCAAGCATGGACAAAGCCCAGTGATTATACCTGTCTTTGTTGCCAGACGTAGTGACGTGCCGCAGTCTCGATCAAGAGTGCCAGCATCTGTGCGGGCTGGGTTTGCAAGGTGAGCATAGGGGTTTCGACACGCAGGATTTCCCGTGTTTCCCAGTCACCTGCAAGACGTTGTTGGCTGGCAATGGCGAGTGAAGATTGGGTTTGGTTGGCGGCGATAAGATGAATGATGATGTCGAGTCGATGCTTAGAAATTAAGGCGAGCGCGCCAAACAGTTCGCGAACATGGAGAATGCCGAGTCCGCGTACTTCGAGCAGATTTTGAATGCTGGCGGGGCATGTGCCGTAGAGTCGGCCATCCGCATGGCGGATGATGATGGGCGCATCGTCGGCGACGAGGGCGTGACCCCTGTCGAGGAGGGCGAGTGTGGTGTGACTTTTGCCTAGACCGGAGTCGCCCGTGATGAGAACACCGATTGAAGGGCGATGCGCGGTGTTATCGGGGTCGATGACAAGAAAATTGCCGTGAGGGGTGAGCATTGGGTTAGATGCTCGTTTCGGGCTCAGCAAGTTTGCGGGTGAGGAGGCTGAAGGCGGTTTCGCTGCTTTCTGTGGTGCGCATGGCGTTGCAGAACTCAGGGTCGCTAAAGCGGCGGGCGAGTTGGCCCAAAATGGCAAGATGCGTGTCCTCGTCGCCTTCGGGAACCAAAATGGCAAAAATCATGCTGACTTCTTGGTTGTCCGGGCTGTTGAAATCCACCGGTGTTTGCAGGCGTAAAAAGCAGCCAATCGGTGCGTGCAGTTCGGCAAGTTTGCCGTGCGGAATGGCGATGCCGCGCCCAACGCCCGTACTGCCAAGACGCTCGCGAGCAAGCAGCACATCAAAAATCGACCATGCTTCCAAGCCTTCTTGAGCGTTGGCAAGCACTTGGCTCGCGAGTTCGAGCGTGCTCTTTTTGCTGACGCTTTCAACGTTCAGCTTGACGCGCTCCAAAGTCAAAATATCGGCAATGCTTAAGTGTTTCATAGCGGGTTTATCCCGGGCGTTTGCGTTCGTTGGAGGGAGGAATACCGAGGGCTTCGCGGTATTTGGCAAGAGTGCGGCGGGCCACGTGAATGCCTTCGGCTTCGAGCATGTCGGCGATGCGGTTGTCGCTGAGGGGTTTTTGCGGGTTCTCAGCGGCAATAATTTTTTTCAGCATGGCACGAATGGCGGTGGATGAGGCATCGTTGCCGTCGGATGATGCAACATGGCTGGAGAAAAAGTAGCGGAATTCGACCACGCCCTTGGGGGTGTGCATGTATTTGTTGCTGGTAATGCGCGAGATAGTGGATTCGTGCAGATCCAATTCTTCGGCAATTTCGCGCAACACAAGCGGGCGCATGGCGGTTTCGCCGTGTTCAAAAAAAGCTTGCTGACGCTGGACGATGGCGGTGGCGACGGCAAATAGGGTGTCGTGGCGACTATGCACACATTTGATGAACCAGCGTGCATCGTTGAGCGCGTTGCGCATGTAGCTCATATCATCCGAGCGTTGACCGCGTTGAATGTAGCCTGCGTAGGTTTGGTTGATGCGCAATTTGGGCAGGATGGCGCTGTTCATTTCGGCGCGCCATGTGTTGCCATGGCGGCGTACAAAAACATCCGGCACCACATAATCCACGTCTTGGCTGCGTAGACGATCGCCGGGGTGGGGGTCGAGGCTTTGGATGATGTGCAGTGCGGCTTTGAGCTGGCTTTCGCTCAAGTTGAGCAGGCGGCGCAGGCGGGTGTAGTCGTGTGTGCCGAGTAAATCGAGGTGTTTGAGCAGTTGTTCGGCATGTTGGTGCGCTTCGCCCTGTTCTTGGGACGGTTGCAATTGCTTGAGCTGAATGGAGAGGCTTTCGTGTAAATCGCGTGCGCCCACGCCAGGCGGGTCGAAGGTTTGCACAAGATGCAACATGGCGAGCGCTTCGTCTAACTCAACATCGTGCAGATCGTTGTTAAGCCCGAGCACGATTTCTTCGAGTGTGTCGTCCAATAGGCCATCGTCATTGATGGATTCGATAATCGCGGCGGCAATCAACTGGTCGCGGTTGGAGAGAGGAAACATGAGCAACTGCGAGAGCAGATGATCGTGCAGATTGTCGCTGCCACTGCTGCGCGTGCCGATAAAGTCGTAATCGTCGTTGTTGCTATCGCCCTGGCTGAAGCTTGTGCTGCCATCGGCTTCATAAATGTCGTCCCAGTGGCTGTCGAGGGCTAACTCATCGGGTAGCTCTGGATGCGAAGGGTCAAGATTGAGCGTTTGTTCGGTATGAGCTTCGAGCGAGGAGGGCTCACCATGTTGGCTTTCGTCAAAATCTGGCGTGGCGCGCGCCAAGGCTTGGTCGAGGGTTTCGCAGTGTGCGATGCCTGCGTTGTCCTGTTCGCTTTCATACTCTGGAGTGTCGCCATCGTCGAGTTCCAGCATCGGGTTGCTTTCGATGGTGTTCTGGATTTCGGCCTGGAGCTCAAGGGTGGAGAGTTGCAGCAAACGGATGGATTGCTGCAATTGGGGGGTCATGGCGAGGCTTTGTCCTTGGCGGAGTTCAAAGCCGATTTTCATGATGAGATGATGGGGTGTGTGCGCATGGCGCGCATTCTAGCCTTCTTTGGCATTTTTTGTGCTAGGTCTGGCGTTGATTTTTGCGGTGGATGTTTGCCAAGCGAAGGCTTGGTGGGGACACGCGGCGCACGCAGTGCGCGGATTTGGATTTGGTTTTCGGCTTTGGATTTGCTGCCCCCTTTTGATGCCGCCGTGGCGTAAGTTGCAAAAGCTGGGTAAAAGCGCCATGGATGGCGCGTAGGGGCGACCCGGTTTTTGCAGCTTGCGCCACGGCTTGCCCGTAGGGCGACGGAATCCATCCATGGATTCCGCCCTCACGGGGGACGCTTTGCGTCCTAACGCCGTTCCTGACGGCGTTTTTGCATCAACGGGGTGCATTTCTTTGGTGACGCTCGAAGTGCAAGCAAAGAAAGTTACTCGCCCGTATCAATCAAGATATGTGCAGAGTGCCAACGTCAAGACGGGCGAAAAAGCCCACCAACCGTTCTAGGACGGTGGCATTGTTTCGCCCGTTTTAAGGGCGCAACTTCGCAAAAAGCATGTTTGATACGGGCGAGTAACTTTTCTTGCTCGTGCAAGAAAAGTCACCAAAAGAACACGCCCCCGAGGGGTCGCCCTTCGGGCAAGCCGTGAACGAAGCGCCTCCGGCAAGGCCGTCCCCACGCAACATCCATGTTGCGAGGGAACTAAACAGGCCATCCATGGCCTGTTTACCCTGCCTACAGCACTCCGTTCACGGCGACCCCAAGGGGGAGGGGAAATCCGTGCCGCGTCATGTCTGCGACTTCGGTAAGTCAGTCCACGACGGAATCAAAAAAGGGGGGGGGCAAATCCAAAGCCGAAAACCAAAGCCAAATCCGCGCACTGCGTGCGCCATGCACCCACGTTAAAGCGAAAAGCTCTCGCCCAAATAAACTCGGCGCACATGTTCGTTGCTTAAAATCTCATCCGGCGAGCCGGTCGCCAGTAATTGGCCGTCGTGCATGATAGTGGCGTGAGCGCAGATGCGTAGGGTTTCGCGCACGTTGTGGTCGGTTATCAGAATGCCGATGCCGCGCTCGGCAAGCTGGCAAATCAGGCGTTGAATATCCAGTACGCTGATAGGGTCAACCCCGGCAAAGGGTTCGTCGAGCAACAAAAAACGCGGTTCGGCAGCTAGGGCGCGGGCAATTTCAACTCGGCGGCGCTCGCCGCCGGAGAGACTCATGCCTTGGCTTTTGCGCACATGGGTGACGTGCAGCTCTTCGAGCAGGGCATCGCATACATTCTGCCGCTCGCTCATGCTTTTGAGTTCTGGGCGTAGCTCCAGCACGGCGAGCAGGTTGTCTTCGACACTGAGTTTGCGAAAAATCGACGGTTCTTGGGGTAAGTAGCCCAAGCCTAAGTGGGCGCGGGCGTGAATGGGGAGGCGCGAAATATCGTGTTCATCGAGGGTGATGCGCCCGCCGTCGGCTTGAATAAGACCGGTCATCATGTAGAAACTGGTGGTTTTTCCCGCGCCGTTGGGGCCGAGTAGGCCGACAATTTCGCCGCTGTGTACGCTTAAATTCATGTCGCGCACGACTTGGCGGCTGCCGTAGCGTTTGCTTAAACCTGTTGCACGCAGGATGTGGGGCGTGGTGTCTTGCGCTTGCATCATGGCTTGGGCGGAGTGTTGGCGTCAGCCTTGGCGCGCGGTTGCAGAATCATGCGCACACGCTCGCCTTTGCCGCCGCCGGCATCCATGACTTCGGTTTTGAGGTTGTAGATGATGCGCTCGCTGGCAAGTTGGTCTTTGTTGCGTTCGATTTGAGCCTGTCCGGTTAGGGTCAAAACATCGCCTGCGGCTTTGTCGTTGACTTGGTAGTCCATGTTGAACGCTTGAGCTTGAATGGGTAATCCTTGCTCATCGACATCTTGGTAGGTGACGGGTTTGCCTTCGAGTTGCGCCCGATCGAGCTGGCCTGCGCGCAGGGTGAGAGTGGCTTTGTCGGCGTGAATCAACATGCGGCCTTGACGAATAATGACGCGGCCTTCGTAGACGGCTTGCCCGCCTTTGTAGTCGGTGTGTTTGCGGTCGGCTTCAACTTCAAGTGGCTGTTGACGATCCGCGCTTGCCGCCCATGCACCCAGCGGTGCGAGGGTAAGCAATATAAGAAGGAGCAAAGATTTACGGTGTGGGCGCTTGATAGCGATCATGGACGCGGCCTGTTTGTTCGAGCTGTTCGGTAGTTAAGTCGGCGTGAAAGCCGTCGGATTGGCTTTGCCAGTGAGCACCGTCCACGGTCACGGGCTGGGTGCTGCTGGCTGTTTGTGCCTTATGCGCGAGAGTAACATCTTGTGCCTGCAGTTGGATGCTTTGGTTAGGTAAAACACCGCGCCGCTCGGCTTGCACTTGGCCTTCAAGTTGTACATGTTCACGGTCGCTAAGGATGCGTGCGCGTTCTGCTTGGATATCCCAATGTTCTTGATTATCTTGCGTTTTATTGTTTGTGAAGAGTCGCATTTCGGCTTGGGTAAGCAACAGCTCATCGCTTTCGGCGTGGTGTTCAAGGCGTGTGCCGCGCAGGTCATACGCGACGTTCCCCGTGGTGTCGAACACGCGGGCATCGGGCTGGCTGAAGGCATGATCGACTCCCGCACTGCGTTTTGCGGCGCCAGGCAAAGGTTGAAACAGCGACCAGCTTGCCCAAGTGCTAAGTAGGGCCAGCGTCAGCAAGATGAGCCAAGGCAAGCTCTTGCGTATGAACCAAATCATGAACGCTTAACGCAAAAAATAAGCAAGGGTTTCATCCCAGCGACCTTGCGCGTTCAAGATAAGCTCGCACAATTCACGCGCTGCGCCTTTGCCGCTAGGGTTTTGCGACACCCAGTGGCAATGGCTTTGCACCAAAGGCGAGGCATTGACCACCGTGGTGGCAAGCCCCACGCGGCGCAGGACGGGCAGGTCGATAATGTCGTCGCCCATGTAGGCCACTTGTTCGTGACTAAGGTTTAACTGGGCAAGCAGGTTCTCGTAGCCCGCGAGCTTGTCGTACTGGTTTTGCAGCACATGTTGCACACCCAAATCGGCCATGCGTCGCGTGACCGCGAGTGAACCGCGTGCAGTGATAATGCCAATCTCGATGCCGGCCTGCATGAGAAGCTTCATGCCCAAGCCATCGTGGGCAAAAAACACCTTGCTTTGTTCTTTTTCGGGCGCATCGGGGTGGGAGGAGTAGCTTAAATGACCATCGGTTAAAACGCCGTCCACGTCGAAAATAACTAAGCGCACGGGGCGGGCGCGTTCGAGAATCGCTTGCATTAAATCACTCCGGCGCGTAGTAAATCGTGGGTATTGAATGCGCCTAGGGGGCGCTGGTGTTCATCAACCACGACAAGCGCGTTGACGGCCTTGCGCTCCATTAAGCCTAACGCTTCGGCGGCAAGAATGTTCGGTGGGCAGGTTTTGCCGCCTTGGGTGTAAACATCATCGACCAGCGCGGTGCGTAAATCCAAAGTCTCATGATCCAACGCACGGCGTAAATCGCCATCGGTAAACACGCCTGCAAGTTTGCCTTGTGCATCGACCACGGCAGTGATGCCTAGGCCTTTGTGGGTGATTTCTAAAAGTGCATCGCGCAAGGGGGCACCGAGTTTGACCACAGGCAGCGCCGTGCCTTGGTGCATGATGTCGCGCACCAGTACCAGTAAACGCCGCCCTAATGCGCCACCAGGATGCGAGAGAGCGAAGTCTTCGGCGGTGAAGCCGCGTGCTTCGAGCAAGGTGAGCGCCAAGGCATCGCCTAAGGCCAGCGCCGCTGTGGTGCTGGCGGTGGGCGCAAGACCCAGTGGGCAGGCTTCCTGTTCGACGCTGGCATCAAGATGCACGGTGGCCTCACGCGCCAAGGTTGAGTTCGCGCGTCCGGTCATGGCAATTAGCGGAATACCCATGCGCTTGATGGGCGGCAGAATCGCTAACAGCTCTGGGGTTTCGCCGGAGTTGGAAAGCATCAGCAATACATCTTGGCGCGTGACCATGCCCAAGTCGCCGTGGCTCGCCTCACCGGGGTGCAGAAAAAACGCCGGCGTGCCGGTGCTGGCGAGCGTGGCGGCGATTTTGCCGCCGATATGCCCAGATTTGCCCATGCCGCAAACAATCACCCGACCGTTGCAGGCTAAGATATGTTCGCAGGCGCGCTCAAAGGACTCATCCAGACGCTCGATAAGGCTTTGAATTGCCTTGGATTCGATGGCGAGGACGGCTTGAGCGCGTGGGATGAAGGATGATTTGGGCATAATGTGAGATTTGCAATCAGAAAACGGATTGAGCCACAGAGAACACAGAGATCACAGAGGAGTCAAAGCGTTTTTTCTCTGTGACCTCTGTGTTCTCTGTGGCTAATTTTTTTAGCGGCTCAGGCGCGCATAGGCCGAGTGGTTGTGGATGGATTCAAAATTTTCCACTTCGACGCTAAAGCCGTGAATACGCTCATCTTCGCCCAAAACATGCGCCACATCGCGAATGATGTCTTCGACAAATTTGGGGTTTTCGTAGGCTTTTTCGGTGATGTGTTTTTCATCGGCGCGTTTGAGTAGGCCGTAAAGCTCGCATGAGGCTTGATCTTCAAGCATACGAATGAGTTCGGTGAGCGAGAGGCTGGCATCGGCGTGTACTTCCACGCGGATATGCGAGCGTTGGTTGTGCGCGCCGTATTGCGAGATTTCTTTGGAGCAGGGGCAAAGGCTAGTCACGGGGACTTCAACACCCATCAGTACCTCGCAGTGTTCGGTATCGCCCTGTACGCCAAAATGCGCCACATAATCCATCAGGCTCGGAACGCCGGACTTAGGTGCGGTTTTGCGTACAAAAAATGGGAAGCTCAGCTCAATCTGCCCGGCTTCGGCTTCGAGTAAAACGAGCATTTCACGGTGCAAATCGACAAGACCCGTCACGGAAATATCACGCGGCGCATCGCCCAAGAGGGCAACAAAGCGCGACATATGCGTGCCTTTGCGGTCATGCGGTAGGTTGACGGTAAAGCTTAAGGTGGCGACGCTGGCTTGAGGCGCTTGCTCGTAATCATGAATGACCACGGGATGGCGCAAGCCTTTAATGCCCACTGCGTCGATGGCGATGTGACGGGTGTCAAGCTGGCTTTGGATGTCGGGAATCGGGCAGGGGGTGGTCATTTAGATAGAACTCTCTTGGTAGGTTACGCAGGCGCGGTCGGTTTCCCAGAGGGTGACGGCGCTGACGTGGGCGTGTTCGTTGTTTAACAACGCGCCGACTTCGCGGTAAAACCACGCGGCGAGGTTTTCGGCGGTGGGGTTGATGGTATCGAACGGCGGAATATCGTTGAGATAGAAATGATCGAGCCTATCCGCGACTTGGTTAGCGGCTTTTTTCATGGTTTTGAAATCCGTGACCATGCCGACGCCATCAAGCGCTGTGCCGGTGACTTGGACTTCAACTTTCCAGTTGTGGCCGTGCATACGCGCACAGTTGCCAGGGTAGTCGCGCAGTTGGTGCGCGGCGGCAAATTCAGTGAGGATTTTTAGGGTGTATTGAGCGGCCATGATGTTTTAAGAGTTGTAATCAAGGTTAATGGTAAGGGTGGCGTTGCGGCTGCACAAGGAATGCCATGATTTATTAGGGGATGGTTCGCTTGTGCTTGGAATACCGGAATCCAGTGGATGTAGCCCGGATGTCAATCCGGGGCAGGCTGTTGCCATAGGATCAAATGCCCCGGATTCTCGCTACGCTTCATCCGGGCTACACGATATCCGGGCTACACGATGGTCAACAGATTTTAAGAAAGGCGTTGCAAAATCCCCTCCGCATCCAGGGCGTAATGACGATACAGCTCGGCTTGCGTGCCTTGCAGTGTAATCACATCGGGCAGGCCAAGGCGCAGCACAGGCGTTTGCAGCCCCATGTCACACAAGGCTTCGAGCACGGCGCTGCCTGCTCCGCCCATCAGGGCGTGGTCTTCCAGCGTGACGAGGCGGGTGTGCGTTGTGGCTGCCGTGCGCAAAGTCTCCATATCCAGCGGTTTGACGCTACGCATGTCGATGACACTACACCCCAAGTGTTCGGCGGCTTTGAGTGCTTCATGCAGCAAAGGGCCGAAAGCGAGAATGGCCGTGTCTTTGCCGCGTTTGCGCCACACGGCTTGGGATAAAGGGCAGGATTCATCGGCCGCATCTTCGGCGATTGCCGCAGCTCCACTGCCACCACGCGGGTAGCGCACGGCGACGGGGCCAAGGTGCGCAAGCCCCGCATCCAACATGCGTACCAATTCGTTTTCATCTGAGGGGGTGAAAATCTGCATGTTTGGAATGCAGCGCAGGAAGGCGATGTCGTACAAGCCAGCGTGGGTTGCGCCATCGGCTCCGACAAGGCCAGCACGGTCGATGGCAAACAGCACGGGTAGATTTTGCAGCGCAATGTCATGCACCGCTTGGTCATAGCCGCGCTGCAAAAAAGTGGAGTAAATCGCCATGACGGGCTTCATGCCCGCCGCAGCCAAGCCGCCAGCAAAGGTCACGGCGTGCTGTTCGGCGATGCCAACATCAAAGTAGCGTTCGGGAAAGCGTAGAGAAAAATCCACCATGCCGGAGCCTTCGGACATGGCGGGGGTCACGCCAACGAGCTTAGGTTCGCGTGTTGCCGCGTCGCATAACCAATCGCCAAAGGTGCTGGTGAAGCTGGTTTTGGCGATGGCGAGGGTTGGTTCGATTTTGTAGGGATTGAAGCTGCCCACCCCGTGATAACGCACGGGGTCTTCTTCGGCGGGAGCGTAGCCGCGCCCTTTTTGGGTGAGTACATGCAGGAGGCGCGGGCCGGTTTGTGCGCTTAAATTGCCCAAGACATCGGTCAGCGTTTCCAAATCATGACCATCCACCGGGCCGACGTAGCGGAAGCCGAGTTCTTCAAACAGCGTGCGCTGGGTTTCCATCGGGGTCAGCATGTCTTTGACTTGGTCTTTGGCGCGGCGTGCGAGTTGCGCCATGCCGAGCAGGTCAAAAACGTGTTTACCGTCTTCGCGCACGCGCTGATAAGTGCGCCCAGTAATCAAGCGGGCGAGGTGTTTGTTGAGCGCGCCGACATTCGGTGAAATCGACATGGCATTGTCGTTGAGCACGACGAGCAGGTTGGCTTTGCCTGCGCCCGCATGGTTCAGAGCTTCAAACGCTTGACCTGCGGTGAGCGCGCCGTCGCCAATCACCGCCACGGCCTGATGCGCTTCGCCGCGCATTTTGAAGGCTTTGGCAAAGCCAAGTGCGGCGCTGATGGAGGTGCTGGAGTGCCCCGCGCCGAAGGGGTCGTATTCACTTTCGCTGCGTTTGGTAAAGCCGGACAGGCCACCAAACTGGCGTAAGGTGGACATGGCTTCGCGCCGCCCGCTGAGGAGTTTGTGGGCATAGGC
>JBFXGB010000071.1:0-10271 GCA_050178405.1 Halothiobacillaceae bacterium | reverse complement strand
TCCTGCATCTCAAGCGGTGGCGAGGAATTGCGACCCGTTATGCAAAGAATTTGTCCTCTTTCGTTGCGGCCATTCAAATTCGATGTTTAGTGCTTTGGCTGAAAATCTCGTGACGACACCATCTAGCTGTACGATTGGTGCGTGATCAATCTTTGCTTACTGTTTTGAGATGTCAAAAATCGTCGGGTGGATTATGAAATAAATTTCCATACCAGGTCGTCATAATGAACAATATCCAGAATCTCGCCGATGAACTGTTACCCACCGTGCAGGAGCGCGAACGGTTTTGGCAGTGGAAGCATATCAAGCCCTTGCTATTCGGTTTGCCCAAGCTATTGCCTGCGCTTTTCTTTTTGGGTTTGTGGCTGAGTAATCAATTGGGTTTGTTGTTTGCGCCAGAATCCAACCGAATGTCGACCCAATGGCTGTTATTGCTGATTATTTACCCGCTGCTATTACTGTGGGCGCTGGCGATGCTCCGCCTGTCCAAACGCTTGAAGCAGGTCAGTTGGATTATTTTAGCCATCGGTGCCTTTGTGTTGCCGCTTGTGATTATCACCTTATCACCCAGCCCAGGGTTGGCGGTGACTGGCTTGTTTGTGCTTTGGTTGGGGGTGAGCTGGTATTGGCTACCGCGTACATGGTCGGATGTGGTACATGAATGGCATGGGGGCTTTAGTCCGCAAGTAAAGGCGCTGATTTTATCTGTAATGCAACATTTTGAATCCTTGGCTAATCAAGCTCACATTCATTTTCCGGTATTGGTTGATCGCCTGTTGTTGGATATTCGCAGCATTGACGATGCGATAACGAAAAAAGGCGGACGTGATAGCAAGGATTTTCATGGGTTTCTAGCCAAATTCGGCCAACATTTCTTACCCGTGTTTGCTGCAATAAACTTTCGTGAAAAAGCTGCCGATCTTTTGCCCAATACGGCATGGTTCAACACGCAGTTTTCACCCGTTGACAAGGCTACCCAACAGCGTCTGAATACACTACATCGTTATTACGATAACGCCCTGCAAGAAGATATTTCGCAAAATCTTAAAATGATTTGGCTTAAGTCTGGTTTACTGGCCAGTGAAAAGCGCGGCAAACAAAACCCCGATCAACTGCTCGACTTTCATCTAGTTCTGCTCAATCAGTATCTTTCAGACGCACATGAATTACACAGCGATGACTTTGAACTCAGCTTATACACGGTCTTTCGCTTGGCCGGATCCACCGATATGAACCTGTTTCAGCAAAACAGCCTGGCACAGATTATTGAGGCTATCATTCGTCATGCACAGCAACACTCGGATTGGAATGCTTGGACAAATAACTTGAAGAACGCCATCGACCGCTACCCCAACACATTGCGTCATTTTCAGCACAGGCTTATTGCTATTCCTGAAGATCGTTTAGAGAGTTACCACGATACCATTATGGCGCGTAACACCCGTGTGCGTGCCGCGCTCGAAGCGTTGCAGCAACAGCAAACCACCCCATTGTCATCCCTGCAATATCTTGTTCAATACATTAGCCAATTGCCTGAATCAGCATTGGCGATGTTTATCCGTCATGCCTCGGATGCCGCTATGGCGATTGTCTTGGATAGTGTCGATAAGTCAACTCAAGCGGCTTTTTGGCAGGCATGTGCTGCGATTATTCATATTGATAAATTGCAAGCCATCTATGCCGAGCATAGCGAATCGACCGTCCCCAGCCAGGCAAAGCAAGTTGCAGCGTTGCAATATCTAAGCCGAATGCTTTTATCGGTTGAATCATATGAGCGAGCAGCACGCCGCAAAGCCAGTGATGAAGCTGCAAGTAACTTTATTAATGAAACTGACCGATATGAATATGATATTGAAAAGCGGCTTAATGCTGCCGTTTATCTGAAAATGACCGATGTTGAACCTGCGCTTATTGCGGTTTTATCCGAGCTTAAGCAGGATATTGAGCAGCAACATCTTAAACTTGAAGGCTTTTTGCAGCATCTGGTGCGCAAGTTCGGCAAGCTGATTGATGCCAGCCATCAAGCCCAGTATCAATCGGTTTTTGCCTGGTTTTTACAGTTACCGCCCAGCACAACGGCATTAAGCGATGAAATAAGTGAAAATAGTTTAGTCAGATTCATTCATGCTCAAACAGAATTTCGCAAGGGTTTTATCGAAGCCAATCCCCAACGCACTTTTAATGCTCTTGCCGGGCTATTACCCCAATTGTTAGATCACTACCCGCATGATGGCGAACTGACTCACGTCTGCATCGTTACCAGCATAGAATTGATCGCAACCCAAACCATTGCCAGCAGTGACATCGACCCAGTGTTGGAACTGTTGGCACAAGCCCCAGAAACCATATTCCCCAAGTTGCACGCAGAAACCGCCGAAACCTTAAGCGACATTATTCAGCGAGCTGTTGTGCATTTCACCCTCATCGAAAGCGAACGACTAACCCACGAACAACAGCAACTTGCAGCAAAGTTGGTGACGTTGGGGTAGAAGATTTAAAGTACGTTCAGAATATCATCATCGCGAGAACCTGCTTTAAGGGAACCTCTAATAAATCCTTCACCTTCGTTGACTTTTCCCCAGCATTTTCGAAATCAATAACAGTTGAAATGGTTTGGCATGCGGGGCCTGATATGCACGATATTATTGGCCTAAATGATTCGGGCTTATGTAGAACAAGATTAAGTACAACCGGAAATGGTTGTGCCAAAACAACTATCGATGGTTGAATCCTCCCCGTAGCAGATCGTCACGAAGAGCCGCAATGCAAAAATTCGACCTTTGGCGTGGCAAAAAAGCAGCGTTCCGCAACAGGCATTCCCCAGCAGTTTGCCGCACCGATTCATTGAGGAGAAGTTGCCATAGTCCTTGAGTACTGGTAACTGGCATACTTGATACCGCCGCCACCTTTGCTGCACTTGAATTTTTATCCTGGGTGCGCTCAAGGCCATGAGCGCACCCCAAACCAGTCATGGTGCTGCGATGTTACTCCCTGAGCAACGTTGTAATTTTTGCGTCCTCTCCTCATTAGAGCATTCAACTTAAATACTCTTGTCTGTACACTTGGCTCACATTGCTGCATGAGGTGCATGACATGAAAGCCGAAACGCTGGTTAAAGAAAGTCGTCTAAATATTCGTTGCGGGCTGCGTGCGCGCCGCTTGCTGGATAAGGCGGCGGCATATTCGCAGTTGAGTGTGTCTGAGTTTGTGTTGAAGAATGCGCTAGCCGTGGCGGAGGATGTGGTGCAGTCGCATGAGGCCATCACACTGAGTGAGCATGACTTTGTGGCATTTCTGGAGGCACTGGATGCTCCGGTCGCACCGAATGCGGCGTTGGTGCGTGCTTTTGAACGACACGCAGAGCTTGTGCGCAAGTGACTTTTAGCATTCGTCCGTTGGATCGTGCCATGCGTGTGGCTGAGTTTGCTTGTGGGGACGAGGCTTTAGATCGCTATTTGCAAAACTACGCTTCGCAGGATGTGCGTCGTGGTGTGGCGCGTGTTTTTGTTGCGTCGCCTCTTCATGATTCGGGCTGTGTTGCGGGGTTTTTCAGTCTGAGTGCAGGAAGCATTTCAGCATCAAACTTGCCGGATGCACTGCGTCAACGGCTTCCGCGCTACCCTGTTCCAATCGCCTTATTGGGACGCTTGGCGGTGGATGGGGCTTTTCAGCGGCGTGGTTTAGGTTCGGTTCTGTTGGCCGATGCCTGTCAAAAGGTGGTGACAGCAAGCCAAGTTCTCGCGGTCGCAGGGATTGTGGTGGATGCCAAAAGCGCCGAAGCTGCATCGTTTTATCGGCACTTTGGTTTTGTTGATTTACCCGGATCGAGTGAGCGTTTGATTTTGCCTTATGCTTCGTTTGGTAAGCTTTTAGTGGCAGCTTAGTTTTTTTGCGGGCATCAATCGAGTATCCCACTCCCAAGGATTGATAAGCGACACTTGGGTGGATTTGAAGTCAGCTACATTGTGCGTCACCAGCGATTTAAGCTCAACATCAGGGTCATCGGATGCTGGGGCGATTCCTGAAAGGCGTAGTGCAGATAGAATTGTTTAGCGCGTTCGTGGAGCGCATGAACCAACAAGGCGCGCACACCGGTGTTCTGCGATACGGTTGTGGCGCGGTTGACCGCGTCTTGCAGCACGGCCGCACCTAATTTGATGCCCTGCGCTCGCCGATCCACTGCCAGCCTGCCAAGCACGAGGACGGGAATCGGATCCGGCATATTGCGCCGCACAGTACGGGTTGCCATTGGATGTGAAACCGCCCCTGCCGCCATGGCGTAGAAGCCGCGTACCCGATTTTCTTCATCAAGCACCACAAAAGTCCGACTCGCTCCGCTGAGCTGATTATTCATTGCTCGGCGTTTTAGCCACTCATCTAAAACAGATTCACCACTCTCGAAGTCGTCCAACAGGTGCGAGACTGCAAGAGGTTGCGGCGCGGAGAACTTCAAGCTCATGTTGGCAGGCTATCCCATGGCGCTTTGACGCTCATCAGCCGTTCAAGACCCTCATTCGCCTGGGGCGGTGCGTCGAGCATGGCGGTGAACTGCTGGAATTTGTCTGCATCCAGCCCGAAGAATACTTGGTCAAGCAGCACGGACTGCGCACGCTCGCAGGCGGCTTCCAGCATGAAGTCCGAACGATTTTTTCCCAGCAGAGTGGCCGCGTGATCAATGAGATCACGCTGCTGGGGCAAGGCACGTATGTTGATGGCAGCAGCACGCATGACGGTTTCCTTGTGTGTATCCAACAGATACACGGAAGATAGATGCGTGTGTAGTTGTTGTCAATACATGACATCAGCAGGCAAGTCCGCAGCCGCTCTGGATGCTTGGTTCAAAATGACTTGAGCGGAATGCAGTGACACGCGGGAAACCATGCCCATGCCGAACGGACTGTCTTCGGGTTCGAGCGCTTGATACGGATAATCCGCCCAGGCTTTTAACTGCGCGGCATAATGCGGTGTCAGCTCCAGCAGCATCACCACATCCGGCCGGGTCTGTTGCACGATTGCAAGCAAGGCCTTGGCATCAGGATTATCCAGATTCAGATTGGCGCTCAAAATGCTCAATGTCGCCGCCGGATGCGTGGCCGCAGGTGCCGAAGGCGAAGCCCTGAGCCAAGGCAGTGGCAAAGCCAAGAGCAAAATCAACCAACGCCGATCGCGCAGCCACGCCGCAAGCGCGCCAAACACCACCAACCCAAGCAAGAAAACCCATTGCCAGTGCGTGCCAAGATCAAGCAACCAAGCGAGTGCATGTTCTTGACCAGCAAATGGTTTGCCTGCTTCAAGATCGACAATGAACCGCACCCCCACCCCTGCCGCCAGCGCCAATTGAGGCTGTGTCAGCCCAAGCTGCTTGCGAGCGGCACGCAGTGCACTCCCCAGTTGCTGAGGTGATCGAATGGATGTCATGGCTTGCTCAGTTTCCCGTTCGGGAAATTATTAGACGTAACAGAAGAATGAGCAAGCACAATTTCCCGATCAGGAAATATCACCCCCCGCTTCTCAATCTATACCCCCTCAAAAACCACCGCCGCCACCTGTTGCCAGCGTTCGGCAAACGGGCGCACGCGCGTGATTCGCGCTGCAAGCGTTTGCTTATTGTCCAACATGGCGGCAAGCGGCGCATTCGCTGGGCGCGGCACATAGCCTAGTTTGTGCCCTTGCCAATCCATGCGCACCGCGAGCGGGTCATGCGGGTTGTCGGGCTCGCGCACTAATTCCAGCATCTGCCCCGGTTCGAGTTGGTGGATGAGGTTTGAACCCGCATGATACTGAAACCCCGCGACCATACCCCGCCAGTGTTCATTCACTATGCCCACATTCAGCGACTGTTTGCGCCACCACGCCACAACAAGCGCAAGCTCACGCTGGCTTGCGCGATCCAAGGGTGCATGTCCCGCTGGCCTGCGTCCTGGTAATGCCCGCGCCGCCTCGTTTGCTGACCATGCGCACAGCTCAAGACGTACCTGTTTGTGCTCGCCGGCATTAAGCGCCTCTTGTAAGGCACTGGCTAGCGTCTCCATGGCGGCGCTGACCTCGGCATTCGCCACGCCGCGCAATTGCTCCAGATGAAACACAACATCGTCACGCGCATCATCCGCATCGAACTGCGCCGTGGCCTGCTCGCCATCTTCCAGCGTCAAATGCAGAATGCGCGTGCATTGCCTGACGCATTCTTGCCAATAATCCGCCACGCAATGCTGCATGGTCTGACCTTCGGCGCTCAGTTCTGCATGGGTCAAAATTTCCCGCGCCGCACCCGCCGCGTTCTGCCACTCGCCCAACACCGCAGGCAGCACGCGCGCATCCAATCCTTCCGGCACAATCACCGGCGGCGGTTGCGTATGCCAACGCGATGATGCCGTAAGCAGTGCCACCAAGCCCCGTCGCGCCACCCAAGCAAGCCCCAGGCTATGCGCCGAAATCTCAAACCCAAGCCTTTGCTCCGCCACGCTTGCCGCACGCAGAAAATCGCCCGTATCCGTCCACACCGCCGTGTGCAGCCCAAAGCGCGTGTGCACATCCATCCAAACCGTGCTCCAACCGCCCTTGAAAGCCCTTGCCAAATACGCCGCTTCAAAGGGCGAATCCCAATCCAGAGGCAAGGCCAACAACACAGGCAAAAAAGGCTCAATCTCGGCGCGTGTGCGCGGTCGCTCATGTGCGGGAATGGCATGGAGCAAAGCCAGCACAGAGCGCGACAGTGCGCCCACCGGCCAAGGCTCACGGCATAAAGGCGCGCGCACCAAAGCGCGATCGATGCGGTAATACGCTGCCAGTGCGCCAATCAAATCCCGCCCTTGGTCGATGGCTGCAAGCACGGCTGGAATGTGCGCCCGCGCCGCGCCGCGTATCTGCACCCCTTGAAACAGCTCCGGCTTTTCCGGCGCATCCAGCAAAAGCGGCATCAACAAGGCAGGAAATTCCGCCAACGCCTGCAAACGCCGCCATCGAATTTCAGGCGCAAGCAAAGCCAAGCGGTTGTAATTGCTCACACACCCCAGAAATGCTCCCGCAACCTCCATATCGCCCAAAACATTCAATATCTCAGCATCAAGATGCGCGGCAAACGCCCGGATCTCACGTTGCAACGGATGCCCCCACGACACCGACCAACGCGGCACCGGCGTAATGGGCGCGTGCGGCAGAAACGCCAGCGTCACATGCGCCGCCTGCTCATCCTCATCAGGATAGGTTAAGGACAACACCAGCGGCGCCAGCAGCGTGTCATCGGCATATTGGCTAGCAGGCAAACGCAGCACCTCCAGCCGCCCACTCTCCAGCAACAGCCATAACCAGCAGCTCTCCTGCGCACCCTCGCGCAAAAACAAATGTTGCGCACTCACCCACACACGGGCGCGTAATCCAAGGCAAATCAATGGGTTGGCGTGCACATCAGGATTCATTGCGAGAGACATCTGACTATTTTCCGCTCTACGTTATCTCAAATGATGCAGATCGTCCTTGCCATGAAGCGAGCGTCCAAGATGCTCATGGTCAGCGGGGATTCCTCATGGAACAAACATGCAGCCTCTAGGGCTTGCAAAACCCAAGCAAACATCGCCGGCGATAGACAGAATATGATGATTTATTTGGCAATAGCAGGGATGATATGAATCCATAATCGCTTTATGTGTTCGGCAATCTTCGCTCTTGGCGGTTCGCTTCTCATTCACCAAAATCAACCGTGCAAATCTTGGCATCTTTTCTGGCGAACACCATGAACATTCACCTCGGTCTAAATCTTGACGGCCAAAGCGGCTGGCACCCTAGTCACTCTCTCGGACACCAAACCTTAGGCCCGCTGGCTCCCTGAGTCAGAATAGTTGTCGCTCCTGATTTTTTAGCGGATGATCCGCATTATGGAGAGACAAATCATGCCAAGAAAGCTCTACACTGCCGAATTCAAAAAGCAAGCTTTAAGCAAAGTGCGCCAGCGCGGTTCACGCACTTTAGTCTGATCTAGTGCGGGTTGGCGAAACAATCGCGCGCCCTTGTCGGCCACGTCACTTCGTAGCTCCGCTACAGAAGTGACGCGCCGAGTGGTGCCTCAAGGTGAGGTTAGTGCCAATTTTTTGGCATGTGGAACCCGCACCGAAAAAGATGCGTAATGGATTTTTTTAGAAGGGGTGATCGGCTAGTGGAAGCCTTGGCGGTGTTGCGACACTCCGAGACCTAGAGTATCGCCTGTAAGGCGAAACGCCTCTTGAGCCTGTGAAAGCTGGCTAATGAGTAGCCTTTTATGTGAACAGCATTGAGCCGTTTGTTAAGAGTAAAAACCTAATTTAAGGTTTTAGAGCCTAGAAGACTGGTTAGAACCTAGGGTTCTCTTAGAACCTGTTCAAAGTCTTGATCAACGGATGTAGTGCAAGCGAAAATCGACCGAAAAAGCGGAGCATAGATAATTATGTGAGCATTTTGAAGGCCATTTTTGCGCCGCAATGCGCCGTTCAGCGAGACTTTGAACAGGTTCTTAGGGATACACCCCGTTGTGGCGACGGTTTTTTTGGGTGTTCGTCTTCACCTCCTCATGTAGTCAATTTAGTGGTTGGTCTGTGGTGGGTCGAGGACGATACGGTTGAGATTTTGCGTGTGCTTCACGCGATACAAAATTAGCCGCTGGTGGATGAACCACTTTCGAGAATCACTTGTTCAGCGCCTTGAGCGCCACATCCGGCGCGGTCAGCATAATCTTGAGCAAGGCGGCTGCGGGGCCGGTCGGGTTGAGGCGATGCTGCTCCCAGTTTTGCAGCGTCTTGATACTGACCAGCATCAACTGAGCAAATTCGCTTTGTGACAGCCCGATGTGCTCACGTACCGCTTTTGCGTCCGGTGTCGTTACCTTCCTTAACACATACGGCACTCTTCAATAACCCAAAACAAATCACACGCACATAGCGTGTGTATTTCATTGCGCCGCAATCCGAGGTGAAGGTTCCTTTGCTGGTCATCTGCGAGCAGGTCGTGCCATAACCCAAACGCGCCGGGCGGTCGGCGGTGTCCAACAGAATGTGTGCCTGACTGGCCGAAATCGATGCACCGAGAGCGAGCACATAAAACTTCGCGCAACGGGTGATATGTTAAATTTTTATTTGTTTAATAAATTTGAGAAATTTTTTATTTATGCTTTACTTGGCCAAACATTTATTAAACAAGGATTTTTATGCACAACATCACTCTCGATCAACTCCGTACAATGCAAAATGCAGGCGGTGTACAAGGGGTAACACTCACTGGAGACGGTGGGGCATTCTGTCTGCGTGCTGAGACACGACGCGGTGATGAGGTGACGCTGATCACGCAAAAAGGACACCCACGACGCTTTCGGCAGGTGAATAAAGCCGTGGCCTTGCTGCGTGATATGGGGATTTACGATGTGCGCCTTGATCTGAGTCAATGGAATCCTGAGCAGGCCGAACTTGAGCGGCCTGTGCGCCCTGATCGTGCCGAGGCTATGAAGCAGGTTCATCAGGATGCTGAGCTTGTTGAGGCCTCGGTTGCTGCGCTCAAAAGCTACGAGCAAACAGGGTTACACATTACCTTGGATGAGGCGGAAGCTTGGATGAAGACGTGGGGAACCCCTCGTGAGGCGAAGTCTCCTGTATGCCATCAGTAATCGTTACCGAGAACGCGAACAGCGATTTGCTGCGTTTGCGTGATTTCATCGTGGGTAAAAATCCTAAAGCTGCTGATCGTGCAGTGACAACGCTTTTAGCTGCGCTCAGACGGTTGGAGGTGTTTCCTGAAATGGGGCGGCCACATCCAGGCATTCCAAACTTGCACGTGTTGTCAGTGCCTTTTGGTCGGGCAGGTTATGTCGTGGCTTATCGGTTCGCACAGTTTAGCGACGAGGTGCAAATCCTGGCGATTCGTCACCAGAAAGAAAGCGAGGATTCGGAATAGTGCCCATCCTTTCCATGAACCAAGCGGCCAAGCCGTTCAGGATCAGCCGGAACACCTGTACCAAGGCGTTCCGGCTTTTTCTTTTAACGATTCGCTTTGCGGAAAGGGAAGGCCAAAGGCCATAAGAACGCAGTCACGATGTAACACCACAATGCGGGCGGGTCATTCATCGATTCACACCTGGAATAAAAATCCTCGTGCCGATAAATTCCAATCAAGGTTCCAATGAAACCGTAGATGGTGTCGTCACGAGATTTTCAGCCAAAGCACTAAACATCGAATTTGAATGGCCGCAACGAAAGAGGACAAATTCTTTGCATAACGGGTCGCAATTCCTCGCCACCGCTTGAGATGCAGGA
>JBFXGB010000070.1:0-10518 GCA_050178405.1 Halothiobacillaceae bacterium | reverse complement strand
AATGCGGTTCGAGCAGCTCCCAATGTCTGTCTGATATATCGTGTCGATGAGTGGCTTCTGGCATTTGATTTTGGGGTTGTTACGATGTCTACCGTTTATTATATCTTGTGACGACACTATCTAGAGGGCACCTACGGTTATTAACTCATTTTGCAGACCTTCACAGGCAGCGCACACGTAAATCTTGCGTTATCATCCAGCGGTTTTTGCCATACTTAGTCTTGCCCGCCGCTAGGAGTCTGCTTTGAAATCCAATTACCTTTTTACCTCAGAATCCGTATCCGAAGGCCATCCAGACAAAATTGCCGATCAAATTTCCGATGCTGTTTTGGATGCCATTCTTAAACAAGACAAGAATGCTCGCGTGGCTTGCGAAACCCTCGTAAAAACAGGGTTTGTCGTATTGGCGGGCGAAGTCACCACCTCGGCCTGGGTCGATCTTGACGACTTGGTACGCAAAGTCATCGTCGATATTGGCTACAACAGCTCCGACATTGGCTTTGACGGCCACACCTGCGGCGTACTCTCCGCCATTGGCAAACAATCGTCCGACATCGCGCAAGGCGTGGATCGCATCGTTGACGAAGACCAAGGCGCAGGCGACCAAGGCCTGATGTTCGGCTTTGCCTGCAACGACACCGACGTGTTGATGCCTGCCCCCCTGACCTACGCCCATCGTTTGGTCAAACGTCAAGCCGAAGTTCGCAAAAGCGGCGCGCTCAACTGGCTGCGCCCCGATGCCAAAAGCCAAATCACCGTGCGCTATCAAGATGGCAAGCCCGTGGGCATTGATGCTGTGGTGCTTTCCACCCAGCATCACCCGGATGTCAGCCTCGCCACACTGCAAGAAGCCGTGATGGAAGAAATTATCAAGCCCGTCCTGCCTGCCGAGTGGCTACACAAAGACACCAAATACCATATCAACCCCACCGGCCAGTTCATTATCGGCGGCCCGATGGGCGATTGCGGCCTGACCGGGCGCAAGATTATTGTTGATACCTACGGCGGCATGGGCAGGCATGGCGGCGGTGCGTTTTCGGGCAAAGACCCATCCAAAGTGGATCGTTCGGCGGCGTATGCTGGGCGCTATGTGGCCAAAAACATCGTCGCCGCAGGCTTGGCCGAACGTTGCGAGATTCAGGTGTCCTACGCCATTGGCGTGGCGCAACCGACCTCGATTACCGTCGATACTTTTGGCACCGGCAAAATTGACGACGACCGCATTGCACAAATTGTTAGCGATGTGTTCGACTTGCGCCCTTACGGTATTACCCAAATGCTTGATTTGGTGCGTCCCATTTACCAGAAAACTGCCGCCTACGGTCATTTTGGCCGCGAAGAGCCGGAGTTCACCTGGGAGAAAACCGACAAAGCCGAGGCATTGCGCTCGGCGGCTGGGTTGTAAAATTCATTTTTAGCCACAGAGGACACAGAGAGCACAGAGATTTAAGCCGTCTAGCGGTAAGTTTGGAGCTAGCCTTCTTCTCTCTGTGCCCTCTGTGAACTCTGTGGCTAATAAAAACATTCCCCGTCGAGGGGCGCTGCAACAGGCCAAGCCTGTCAGGCTCGATGGATGAGTGATTCCTTGCAACTGCGCCCATCCCCTAACCTCTCTAGGAGAATGTTGCATGTCTTTTATCGATTACAAAGTCGCTGACCTGTCTTTGGCCGAATTTGGCCGCAAAGAAATCCGCATTGCGGAGACCGAAATGCCTGCGCTAATGGCGATTCGGCGCAAATATCAGGCGGCGCAACCGCTTAAAGGCGCGCGCATCGTCGGTTCTTTGCACATGACTATCCAAACCGCCGTGTTGATTGAAACGCTGGTGGATTTGGGCGCGAGCGTGCGCTGGTCATCGTGCAATATCTTTTCCACCCAAGACCACGCGGCGGCGGCGATTGCAGCGGCGGGTATTCCTGTGTTTGCTTGGAAAGGCGAAACCGAAGACGAATACTGGTGGTGCATCGAGCAAACCATTACCGGCGCAAATGGCTGGACACCGAATTTGATTTTGGACGATGGCGGCGATTTAACCGGACGCATTCACCAAAACCATGCGCATTTGCTGCCCGCGATTCATGGCGTATCCGAAGAAACCACCACTGGCGTGCATCGTTTGCTCGATATGCTCAAAGCGGGGACATTGAAAGTTCCCGCCATCAATGTCAACGATGCGGTCACCAAGTCCAAAAACGACAACAAATACGGCTGCCGTCATTCGCTCAATGATGCAATCAAGCGCGCCACCGACCACCTGCTGTCCGGCAAGCAAGCCTTGGTGATTGGCTATGGCGATGTCGGCAAGGGTTCTGCCGCCTCGCTGCGTCAAGAAGGCATGATCGTCAAAGTGACTGAAATCGACCCGATTTGCGCCATGCAAGCCTGCATGGACGGTTACGAGCTGGTCTCACCTTATCTGAACGGCATCAACGACGGCACGGATGCCTGCGTGGACAAGACTTTGCTTGGCAAAATCGACCTGATCGTAACCACCACCGGCAACCTGAATGTCTGCGACGCCGCCATGCTCAAAGCCCTCAAGAACGGCGCCATTGTTTGCAACATCGGCCATTTTGACAACGAAATCGACACGGCTTACATGCGTCAAAACTGGGCATGGGATGAAGTCAAACCACAAGTCCACAAGGTTTACCGCGATTGCTCTGCTAATGCCACGCCGAACCCAGCGAGCCTTGATTATTTGATTCTGCTCTCCGAAGGCCGTTTGGTGAATTTGGGCAACGCCACAGGACACCCCAGCCGCATTATGGACGGCTCATTTGCCAACCAAGTGCTAGCACAAATGCACCTGTTTGCTGCGAAGTTTGCCGACTTGCCGGAAGATGAGCGCAGCAAACATCTTGGCGTGACTGTACTGCCTAAAGAGCTCGACGAAGAAGTCGCACGTTACATGGTGGAAGGCTTTGGCGGCGTAATCACCCGCATGTCGGCAGCGCAAGCGGCCTACCTTGGCGTGTCGGTCGATGGTCCGTACAAGGCCGATAGCTACCGTTATTAAAACCGCAGCACATCAAGGGCACGAACATGCGTGGAGCAGGCGGCACATCCGGCGGAATCGGTGAATTTTTACTTGGCCTTGGCATGACCATTGGCGGCGGTTACATGCTGCTGCAAAAAGTCACCGTCACTTCCGGCGGCTGGTATTTTTATGGCGTGAATGCCTTTGGCCTTACGCTCATTCCCTTTCTGCTTGGCGCAGGCCTGTTGTTTTACAACGGAAAATCACGCATTGGCTGGCTGTTGATGTTTGCCAGCCTCATCATGATTTTTGCTGGAATTTTGATGAACCTGCGCATCTATTTTCAAACCACAAGCCTGTTCGACACCTTGATGATTTTGCTCTTGCTTGCCGGCGGCCTTGGTCTGCTGGCACGTTCGCTCAAGCCCCACGGAGGCTAAACTTTATGAATCCATTGCCGCAAATATCTTGCGAGTTTTTTCCACCCAAAACCGACGAAGGCGCAGAAAAATTACGCGCCACATGGCAGGCACTCAAAGCCATAGACCCAGCCTATTTTTCAGTCACTTATGGCGCAGGCGGCTCAACCCAAGAACGCAGCTTTAGCACCGTCAGCGACATTCAGCGCAACTCCGGCGTGCCCGCTGCACCGCATTTATCCTGTATTGGCTCCACCCGCGAACATATCCGCAGCATTCTTACCGACTACAAGGCGCAAGGCATACGCCGCATCGTCGCCCTGCGTGGCGATTTGCCCTCCGGAATGCGCGACCCTGGCGAATTGCGCTATGCCAACGAACTGGTCGAATTTATCCGTGCCGAAACGGGCGACTGGTTTCATATCGAAGTCGCCGCTTATCCCGAGTTTCATCCGCAGGCCGTTTCAGCCACGGCAGATATGGATGCGTTCCAGCGCAAAGTCGAAGCAGGCGCGGATGCAGCCATCACGCAATACTTCTACAACGTGGACAGCTACCTGCGTTTTATGAACGATTGTCTGGATCGCGGCATTCACATCCCGATTGTGCCGGGCATTATGCCGATTACCAATTACACCCAGCTTGCCCGCTTTTCGGATGCCTCGGGCGCAGATATTCCACGTTGGCTGCGCAAACGCCTAGAAACCTTCGGCGACGATCTGGACAGCCTACGCGCCTTTGGCCTCGATGTAGTGGGCGAGCTTTGTCAACAACTGCTGGAAGCCGGCGCACCGGGCTTGCATTTTTACAGCATGAACCAAGTCGAACCGACTTTAAGCCTATGGCGCGGCTTAAATATGCGCCAAGGGGAGTGCTGATGGATTCAGCGCTTCCTGCTTGGGGCATGGATGCCCCAACACGAGAAAATGGCGTAAGCCATTGATTCGTGTAGACCGTTGCGGGCGTGTACCGCAACGAGTCTTGCTGATTGATCCATGGATGGAATCAATCAGTATCGACACATACATCGAAATGTAGCGCGTTGCCGACTACACTCGATCGCACGCATTCAATCACGAGGATCATCCCATGGAATTATTCGCTCTCACCCTGCTCGCTGTCGCGGTGGCCTTTATTTTCGCTGGGGTGAAAACCGTACCGCAAGGCAGCGAATGGACAATTGAACGCTTTGTGCGCTACACGCGCAGCCTCAACCCTGGGCTTGGCTTGATTGTGCCGTTTATTGATGTCGTCGGGCGCAAAATCAACATGATGGAACAGGTCATGGACGTGCCCTCGCAAGAGGTCATTACCCAAGACAACGCCATGGTCAAGGCAGACGGCGTGGTGTATTTCCAGGTGTTGGATGCAGCCAAAGCCGCCTACGAAATCCACAATCTGGATTACGCCATTTTGAACCTCACCATGACCAATATCCGTACCGTCATGGGTTCGATGTCGTTGGATGAATTGCTCTCCAAGCGCGACGAAATCAACGCCCGCCTGCTGCGCGTGGTGGACGAAGCCACTTCGCCGTGGGGTGTGAAAATCACGCGCATTGAAATTAAAGACATTACCCCGCCCAAAGACTTGGTGGATGCCATGGCGCGCCAAATGAAGGCCGAGCGCGAAAAACGCGCCAATATTCTGGATGCCGAAGGCTTCCGCCAAGCGGCGATTCTCAAAGCCGAAGGCGAAAAACAAGCTCAGATTTTGCAAGCCGAAGGTCTGCGCGAAGCCGCCTTCCGCGAAGCCGAAGCGCGTGAACGCCTCGCTCAAGCGGAAGCCAACGCCACCACCTCAGTCAGCCAAGCCATTTCTGGCGGCAATATGCAGGCCATCAATTACTTTGTGGCGACCAAATACATCGAAGCCTTCAAAGCCGTCGCCACCGCGCCCAATCAAAAAGTCATTATGATTCCGATGGAAGCCACCGCAATTCTTGGTTCGTTGGAAGGCATCGGCCAACTGGCTAAAGAAACCTTCCTCAAGCCGGAATCGCCTGCGCCCGCTGCATCAGCACCATCCCCAAGCTCAGCCGCAGCCAGCTGGGCTGAGCGCACCAATGCCGCGCTCAATCAAGCACCGCCCGCCGTGAATCCTTATGCGAGGGGCTAAACCATGCTTGGTACCGATTTTGTAATAAATTTTTGGCACTGGCTGGTGCTCGGCCTGCTGCTTATGCTGGTTGAACTCGCCCTGCCCTCCACTTATTTTTTGTGGATGGGTCTTGCGGCACTGATGGTTGGCCTTGTGTTTTGGCTGATTCCCGACTTGAGTTTTGCGGGGCAGCTCATTCTGTTTGCCGTGTTGACCGTCAGCGCAATTCTCCTTGGCAAGCGTTATCTTAAACGCCACCCGATTGAAAGCGACCGCCCCATGCTCAATGTGCGTGGTGCGCAAAACATTGGGCGCATTGCTACCCTGCACGAACCGATTATCAACGGCGTGGGCAAGGTGCATTTAGATGACACACTGTGGAAGGTTTTTGGCCCCGACCTGCCCCTCGACACACGGGTACGCATCGTCGCAGTTGAAGGCATTAGCCTACGCGTCGAACCCATAAGCAGCGGAGCCGATACTTCATTCCCACACCATGAAGACGATTCCAGCGGAGATGGCAGTGGTGATTGATTCTGCAAGCAATGTTGACTGGAACCGGCGCGATTTAGATGTCCTCTGGCACCCTTGCACGCAAATGAAAGATCACGAGCGTCTGCCCGTGATTCCTATCGCGCGCGGTTCGGGAGTATGGCTGTATGACTTTGAAGGCCGGCGTTATCTTGATGCGGTCAGCTCGTGGTGGGTGAATCTGTTTGGTCACACCAACCCCAGTATTTCCGCCCGCATCAAGCAACAGCTCGACATCCTAGAGCATGTGTTGCTCGCAGGCTTTACCCATGCCCCAGTGATTGAACTCTCCGAGCGTTTGGTCAAACTCACCCCGCAAGGCTTAAATCGCGTGTTCTACGCCGATAATGGTTCATCCGGTATCGAAGTTGCGCTAAAAATGAGCTATCACGCTTGGCTTAACCAAGGTGCTCCGCGTAAAACCAAATTCGTCGCCTTGGAACACAGTTACCACGGCGAAACCTTGGGCGCATTATCGGTGGGCGATGTCAGCCTGTTCAAAGACACCTATCAACCGTTGTTGATGGAAGTGATGAAAGCCCCCTCGCCGGATTGCTCCAACCGCCTGCCCGGCGAGACCTGCGCCGATGTCGCACGCCGCGCTGCAGCCGGTATGGAAGCCCTACTCGCCAAGCATCACGACGAAATCAGCGCGGTGATTATCGAGCCTCTGGTGCAATGCGCAAGCGGAATGCGCATGTTTGATCCGCTATACCTCACGCTGTTACGCGAGCTGTGCGACCGCTATCAAGTGCATTTAATCGCCGATGAAATCGCCGTCGGTTTTGGGCGCACGGGCACGCTGTTTGCCTGCGAACAAGCCTCCATCACGCCGGACATCATGATTCTGTCCAAAGGCTTGACCGGCGGCTTTCTACCGCTTGCCGCCGTACTCACCACCGATGCCATCTACCGCGTGTTTTATGATGATTACGACAAACTTTCCGCCTTTTTGCACTCGCACAGCTACACCGGAAACCCGCTGGCCTGCGCCGCCGCACTCGCCACATTAGACTTATTCGAGCAAAGCGACGTGATTGGCGCAAACCGCGAACTAAGCCGCACCATGCGCGATGCCATCCAAGATTTAAGCGAACATCCACATGTGTTTGAAGTGCGGCAAACCGGCATGATTCTCGCCATTGAGATGGTCAAAAACAAAGCCACCCGCGAACCCTATCCTTGGCAAGAGCGGCGCGGCCTGCGCGTGTTTGAACATGGCCTCAAACACGAAGCGCTGCTGCGCCCCTTGGGCAATATCGTCTATTGGATGCCGCCGTATGTCATCACCCAAGACGAGATTGCGCAACTGGCAGATGTCACTCGCACAGGCATCCACATGGCGACACGATGAAACGCTTTTATATCGACCAGCCGCTCGCCGCCATGAGTGTTATCGACCTACCCAAAGAGGCGCGCCAATACATGGAGCGTGTGCTGCGCCTCAAACCTGGACACGGTATTACTTTATTCAACGGCCAAGGCGGTCAATTTAACGCCGAATTTTTGGGTAACGGACGGGTGCAGTTACTGGAGTTCGATGCTACGGAACATGAATCCCCGCTTTCCATCCGCTTAATACAGGGCATTAGCAAAGGCGAACGCATGGATGTGACCTTGCAAAAAGCCACTGAGCTTGGCGCGGCACGTATTAGCCCAGTGACCTGCGAGCGCAGCGTGGTGCGCCTCGATGAAGAGCGAGCAGAGCGCCGCCATGAGCGCTGGAGCAGTATTCTGCACTCCGCCTGCGAGCAATGCGGACGCAACCGCATCCCGCACCTCGATGAATTGCAAAAACTTGATAGTGTATTGAATGAAGCGCATCAGGCAGATGAGAAACGCATCGTTCTCGCACCCACGGGCACACATGAGTTGCGCGAACTCCCAAGGCCCACGCGTTTAAGCGTACTGATTGGCCCCGAAGGCGGCCTAAGCGACAAAGAAATCGGACTTGCCATTGAGCGAGGCTTTACACCCGTGAAGCTCGGCACGCGCATTTTGCGCACTGAAACGGCGGGCTTGGCGATTTTGGCGGCGGCACAAACCCTGTGGGGCGACTTTTAGCGGACCTTCTCGCCTCTGCGCAGCGGCATTGCAAAACTCAATGCAGCTCGACGCGATCCATCCAAGCCTCAAGTTCTTGGATATTGGGCATAAAGACTATTTCGTCCCCTAGCATTGCTGGTACACCCAACAGCGCGCAAGCCCCCTGTACGTCAGCCTCCCTTGCGACGGTGAGTGTCGATGCCGTTACCGTCTCCGTATGCGGCATTCCTGCAAGCAACAGGGCGTAATACGGGCGCTTGGCGGGGTTTATCAGCCCGTACAACACAACTAGACGTACCCGCCCGGCAAAAATATCCACGTTTTGATGACAGGCACGCTCGATACTGAACACAGGAATGTGCACACCGCGCCACTCTACGTCACCCAGAAAGTCCCCCTCTTGCGGTCGCAAGGACAAGCTCGCCACCTCAGCCACCATGGAATAAGGCAAAAGCAAGGTTTTATCTTGCAGCGGCAAGCGAATACTCAACACCTTGGACTGATTCACCGTATCACTCATGTCCCTGCCCCTATTGTCTTACTTGCCCCCTGGCCGGCATCTTGAGATTTCAAGCCCTTTTCTTCAACAAACGTCGCTGGCAGCCACACGGAAAGCGTGGATATCAACTCAGCCTCTGTATAGGGTTTGCCCAAATAACCATTCACACCCAAAGACTCGGCCTTGTCACGATGCTTCGCACCGGTACGCGAGGTAATCATCACCACCGGCAAATCATGCAAGGTCGCATCGTTGCGGATGGAGGCAAGAAGCTCAAAGCCATCCATACGCGGCATTTCAATATCCGACAACACCACCGTGGGACGATGCTCATGCAGATAACTCAAGGCATCCACACCATCCTTGGCGGTGGCTACATCCAAGTCGTAGCGCAACAAAATGCGCTCTGTGACTTTACGGATGGTGACGGAGTCATCCACCACCAGCACCAAGGGTCGTGCAGACACCGTCTCCAACGAGGCATCGAATGAATAAACGTCCTGCTGAGCTTGCGTGATTTCCGCCAGACGGAAAATTTCCGCAACATCCAACACCAACACGATACTGCCATCGCCGAGCAAACTTGCGCCCGCAAGAGCCGGCAGACGCGCCACAAACGGCCCCAAGGTTTTAATAAAGAGCTGCTGCGAACCAATCAGAGCATCCACACGCAACGCCATGCGACGCGAGCCAATGCGCAGTATCAAGACCGGAGTCATCCCATCTGGCAAAGCGGCGCTACGATTGGGTAAGCGCAACAAGGCCGACAAATCCTCAAGCGGATAAAGCTCCCCTGCATACTCAAACTCAGGGCGATCACGCTCAAGAGCAGCAGCCAATTCGCGTTGCGGCGCACGCACAATCGACTCAATAACTGCGTAAGGGAAAGCAAAGGCCTGACCCGCTGCACGCACTGCAATTCCCCGCGCAATGGCCTGTGTCAACGGAATGTTAATGCGGAAGCGAGCACCCTTACCTGCCTCACTATCCACCTGAATATCGCCGCCCACCTTACGCAGAGAGTCGGCAACGGCATCCATGCCCACGCCACGCCCGGCCACCATCGACACGGAGCTTGCTGTACTGACCCCTGAGCGGAAGATAAGCTGCATCGCAACTTGGTCATTTTCTGCCATCTGCGGGGTCAGATAACCGCCTTCTTTGGCCTTGCTGCGCAGAGCTTCAATGTTAATACCCGCACCATCATCGTGCAGATTGACCAGCAAATAACCACTATCCGTTGAAAGGGTAAGCTTGATTTTCCCAACACGCGGCTTGCCCAAACTCTCGCGACGCGCCGGCAACTCAATGCCATGCGCCAGCGAGTTACGCAGCATATGCTCAAAAGCAGGCACTAAACTATTGAGCAAACCGCCCTCAATCTCGACCTCGGCTCCGGCAATTTCAAGCTCGGCTTGTTTACCCAGCTCGTTCGCCACTTGACGCACCACGCGCTGTAAACGTGGAATCATGGTAGAAAAACGCACCAAGCGCGCCTTCATCAGGTTGTCTTGCAACACCTGACCCACGCGCCCTTGCTGGATCAGCACCATCTCAGCATCACGCACATCAGCAAACAGCGCGGAACGAATACTGTCGATGTCTGCCAAGCTTTCCATCACCCCGCGCCCAAGCTCTTGCTGTACGGTAAAGCGGTCAAATTCCAGCGGGTCAAAGTCGTCCGAAGACAAGCCCGTTTCTTGCTGGAAGCGCCACAACATTTGCGCTTCGTTTTCGATTTCCACACGACGCAACTGGGCACGCAAACGATCCAAAGTCTGCTCAAGTTCCGCCAACTGCTGCGACAAGCCGACAAATTTCTGACTTAAACGCACATGCCCAATCGCCGATTCGCCTGCCGAGGCCACCATTTGATCCAAAACATCTGCACGCAAACGCACCAATTCGGCACGCTCCGTTGGAACGGCAGCAGTGTCACGTT
>JBFXGB010000069.1:0-10768 GCA_050178405.1 Halothiobacillaceae bacterium | reverse complement strand
CCTGCATCTCAAGCGGTGGCGAGGAATTGCGACCCGTTATGCAAAGAATTTGTCCTCTTTCGTTGCGGCCATTCAAATTCGATGTTTAGTGCTTTGGCTGAAAATCTCGTGACGACACCATCTAAGAGCGTGCTGAATATCCCTCAGCACGCGGGGGCGGGAGCGACTGATAGATACCTTGTTTTCCCTTGCTATCCCCTCACCTCAGGCGGTATGGGTTTTTGCGCATGTCGCTCTTAATTGATACGGCACGGATGCCGGAAGAGACAGTGAGGAGGGAGCAACGGCGCTGGATTACGAAGCGAGACCGAAGGGTGTCGGGCAGTCCCATCGGCTCGGGGACGAGCCTCCTACAGCCAGAGCCTTGTACAAAAACTCAGACGATTGTGAGTCGGAGTTATAGGGCGGATTATTTGCCCGCCAGTTGTTTGGCTGCATTGCGCCGTGCAATTTCATCCCAGTCGATGTTGTTGCAGGCTTCGCATTCTTCTTTGAGGATGCCAAGTTTAACGAACAGGGCATGGAGTTTGCATCCCACGCAAAAGCCTAAGACGGATTCCATCCACATAAAGCCTAAGCAAACCCAGACCAGAATCAGTGGTATCCAGTAGGGCATAAAACTTACTGTGTCAGGCAAGAGCGGCGTTCCGGCGAGTTTGTTGACAAAATCCGCCACGGGCACGGGATTAAAGAATACAAGGCAAACGGTAATCAGGGTGGCACCAATGCCCCAGGCAAAACGCTTGGGCGCAAGGGGTTTCCATACCGGTGCGGTCTTACGTGCAAGGAAGGTGGAAATCAAAATCGTGGGCGAAAGACGCGAGGTAATCACACTCATGCCAGCGAGCATTTCAAACAGACCATAGAACAGCACCCAAGTTTGCGCGGTGTAATCCCATGTGCGTTTAATCACTTGGGCGGCGTAAATCGTGTGCCCATCCCAGTCGGTGTCGAAGGTGTCGGTGAGCGAATTACCGTCCACAATCCAGCGCATTCCCCAAATCGCGTCGATGAGGGTAAGGGTCATGTACAAGGGGATGATGAGCAGGATGCCGGCACGAATGCGCACGGCAACTTCGTTGATGTAATGGGCGCTTTCGCTGGTGTCACGGAACCAGAGGTTTTTGAGCATGTGAATCACGGGGCATATCTCCTGTGGGAGTGCGTGGTGCGGGGTCGAAACATTTCCGCATGATACGCGCTACTAAACGCATTGCATCTTGAGCTTTTTAATGGGATATAAGCTTATGCTAATGATTTAATGTGTTTTCAAGCCTATGTGACTCGTATGGAGCAAGGCAGAGTCCGGGGCAGCCGTGCTTGTACTGAGGTCTGTCGGGTTGTCACCCGGGCTTGAGTATTTTTGACCGATGTTTGCACCGTCTGCGTTAATCTTGGCTTTTTTAAGATCATTGAGTGCCTGTTTGGCCTGATCTCGCGCATCCTGTGCATCGTCCGCGTAGCGCCAGCGCAAGTAGCTTTCAATAAAGTTTGACGCGACGGGCGCGAGTTCTGGGTGCCGTCTTTGCAGACGTTGCAGCATGGCACGGGGCGCTTCGGCGGGGATGATTTCAACGCCAAGGCGGCGTAGTTGTTGCAAAAACGCTTGCCATAGGCGCTGCGCTGGGCTGAGTTTGGGTTGTGCACGCCAATGTTGGAACAGCTTGATGGCGACAAGGCTTACCAGCAGGCTTAACGCCACAAGTCCCCACAATTTCAGATTTTGATTGCCGACCCAGCCTAAGGCTTGCAAAAGTTTTTGCTGGTCGTCGGCATCAAAACCCAACACCCAGCGGTTCCAGCGGTTTTCGATGCCATCCCACTGCAAGCGTGTGCGGTGTAAAAAGCCAAAATCGCGGCGTAGGGCGGCGGGCAGTGGGTTGGCGCTATTGGGCACGGTGGCGGTTGAGCCGCTTTCGATGCGTTCGGGCGCGACGCTGCTCGTAGGGTCGATGCGTATCCAGCCTTGTCCATCTAGCCAGACTTCCGCCCAAGCGTGGGCATCGCCTTGACGTACCATCCAATAACCTTCCGGGTGGCGTTCGCCGCCCAAATAACCCGTGACCACGCGGGCGGGTAGGCCAGCGGCACGCATGAGTAGCACGAAGCTGGTGGCGTAGTGCTCGCAAAATCCGGCGCGGGTGTTGAATAGAAAGTCGTCCATGCCGTCTTGGTCTTGCAGAATGGGCGGGTCAAGGGTGTAGCGAAATGGCTCGGTTTTGAAATGATTTAAGGCGCGTTGAATGCGCTCCGATGGGGGCAGGGTGCGCCAAGCTGCGGCGAGGTCTTGCAGCAGCGGGTTGTCGGCGGCGGGTAGTTGTAGGCTAAGTTTGCGTAAATGCTCGGGTAGTTCGCCATCGAGTTTGGCGGTGGGGTCGCTGCTGAGTTCGACAAGTTGGCGTGTGTCTTGGGGCAGGCGGAAGCGTAGGCTGTGATCGGCGAGTTGGTTGGCTCCCCTGGGTGCATCAAGCGGGCGATCAAGCGCGGGCAAAATGGTGTTGTGACTAGGTTCGAGCATGAGGCTGTAGTGCAAAGCCTCGCCTTGCGCTTGGATATTGAACAGCTTTTGCTCATCACTAAGAAGGGCATATTCAGCGGGCAGGCGCGCCCAACGTTGACCATCAAAGCCCCAAAACACCGGCCCGCGCCAGTAAAGCTGGTTTTGTTTGGGCTCCTGATTTTGGAAGGTGGCGCGGAAAGCGAGCTCCGGCGAGCGTGCAAGCTGGCTGATACTGCCCGGCGCGAGTTCGTCGGATAGACCTGTGCTGGCTTGGCTGGCTTGCGGCAGACCAAACAAGGGTGCGCTGGGACGCGGCACGATAATGAACAGCACCAGCGCCAAGGGCAGGCTGTAGCTCATCGGCAGGAGGCTGGATTTAAGGCTGGCAAGCACCGGGCGCGGCGCGGCGTTGTGGCTAAGTTCGATGAACAGGCTGATGAGCAAGGCTAGGCTGAACAACGTCCACAGTGCAGTGAGCGGGCTTTGGTCGAACAAAAATAGGGTAAATAAAAGGAATAGCCCCAAGAGGGCGACGATGCGTGCATCGCGCAGATTGCGTGCTTCCAAAAGCTTGAGCGCAGTGAGCATGAGGACAAAACTCACGCCGCCGTCGCGTCCGATGAGGGTGCTTTGGGTCGTCCACACCAAGGCCATGCCGCCGAGCATTAAGCCAAGCAAAAGCCAGCGTGGCGGGGCGGGTAGGCGTTTTTCAAGATGTAGCCACTGCCAGCCAAGGCCAAGCGCAATCCAAAGGCTAATGGGCGGCGGTTGGAACAATACATGCGGTAAAACAATGAGGCTAATGACCAGCAAAATTCGCAGGCGCATGGCCGCCGAGAGTGTGGGCGCAGGTGTTTTGGCAGATGGCTTGCGCAGAAAATTCATTAGGGTTTACACAAAATGCGGATGGACGTGTAAGTGCGAATTTATTCGCACGCAGCATGGGCTAAGTGCGAATAAATTCGCACCTACAGCCAGCGGGATGTTCATGCTGTCTGCGAAAGACCTATTCATGTCGCTTCAGCCAGAAGTCGCAGGCAGTTGATGCGGTGGGCTTCGCCTAATCCTTCGGGGGTGGCGGGATGCTTGATTAGACGCAAGGCATAGGCTTCACCTTGGTGCTCGCAATGCACAATCCATGCGGCAAGCTGAGATAGGCGAGCCTCAAGCGGTAGATCAAGTAATTGGGCTTCATCCAGCAAATGCGGCATGGGTTCGTGCGTGGTGTCGCTGCCAAATTGTTTGACGAGCAGTGTGGGGTTATCTGGATTGGATTTAGCGAGGGATTTCCAATGAATGCGCGCTGGGGTGTCGCCAGCTTGGTACTCGCGCAGGCCGTGAAAATCGTCCTGCCCTTGGTGGGTGTTGGGGCGTGCCGTGTCGGGCAGGGGGCGCTCTCCAAAGGGCGCGGGATAAACCCAATACTTGCCCGCCAAGGGGACGCTGCGTTCGGCGCGCAATAGACCCAAGGCATCGCGGGTGACAAGGCGCAGCGTTCCGGCAAGATGCACGCCGCGTGGGCGCGTGGGTAGAGTGATGCGCTGGGTGCTTTGCGTGATTTCAACGGCGGCAAGCGGGGTGTTTTTGTCTATGGGCAGCATGGTCATTGTCAGCCAAAGGCCGTTCGCGCCTTGGATGTCTATGTCCATTGAGAGTGGGCTATCAGCAAAGCCTGAGTCGATATGACGCACCAAAATGTGTACACGATCAAGACGATTGCGCAGGCCAATCAAGCCGCCAATAGCCAAGGCACTGAGCCAAAAGGCAAAGAAAAACCCAAGGTTGTTGGCGTATTGCGCAGAGCCAAATAGCAGAACAATGACCAAAGCCAAAAAAGGCAGGGCAAGCGGTTCGATATACAGACTTTTCATGCGACGTGTTCGGCGGGCGCAACACGCTCCAACAACCAATGCGCAGGGCTGACGTGGCTTTGCGCCAAGATAGGGTCGGCAAAGTTGAGGCGGTGGCCACTGATGTGCGGTGCAAGTTGGCGCACATCTTCAGGTTCGACATGCGTGCGCCCCTGCAGCAAGGCCCAAGCACGCGCAGCGTTGAGCCAGCCAAGACCGGCGCGAGGGGATAGGCCATGCACAAAAATGCCGTGTTGCCGACTGGCGGCGAGTAGGTCGAGCAAATGCTCAACCACAGCGGGGCTGACATGCACGCCGTTGACCTTTGCGCGTAAATCCAGCACCTGTTCAACACTTAAACAGGGCTTGAGAGCTTGCGCCAGCGGGCGGGTACTGCCTTGGGAGAGCATAATGTTTTCGGCGCGTCGATCCGGGTAGCCCAAGGAGAGGCGGAATAAAAAGCGATCCAACTGGGATTCGGGCAGAGGGTAAACTCCATGCTGCTCCAAGGGGTTTTGGGTGGCAATGACAAAAAAAGGATGCGGCAGAGGATGGGTCGTGCCATCCACGCTCACCTGCTGCTCTTCCATGGCTTCCAGCAGCGCGCTTTGTGCCTTGGGGCTGGCGCGGTTGATTTCGTCGGCAAGCAACACTTGGGCAAAAATCGGCCCCGGCTGAAAGCGAAAACTGCTGGTCGCGGGCTGATAAATCGACGCTCCAATCAGATCGCTGGGGAGTAAATCGCTCGTAAATTGCAGGCGGTGCGCCTGTAAGCCTAGCGTATGCGCCAGCGCCGTGGCCAAGGTGGTTTTACCCACCCCAGGAATATCTTCGAGCAACACGTGCCCGCCAGCCAAAAGCGCGGTGAGCGCAAGGCGAATGCGCTCTTGTTTGCCAATCAGCACTTCGGAAACACGCGCAATCACGCAATCGAGTTGGGCGCGCACGGGTGGAGTAGGGGTGTTGGACATGATGGTCGTGGACTGAAGGTGGAGTGCGACTTAGTTTAAGTTGAAGTGCGCGAAAGTCATTAGCGCATTCCTATTTGATTTTGAGTACTTGGGTGGTTCATATCTTACGAATCCATAAAAACTGTGCTATCGTGCCGCGCTCATTGAAACCAGACTGCCTAAAATAGCTGAATAGATGGTTCAATTTTGGGACGTGTGGCGAGTTTTTTGCGAAAGTGGCGGAATTGGTAGACGCACTGGATTTAGGTTCCAGCGCCTTTGGCGTGGGGGTTCGAGTCCCCCCTTTCGCACCATATTCTTAACCCCAATGTCGCAAGTCGCGGCGTTGGGTTTTTTCTATCTGTGATGATGTACTTTTGGGGTGTTTGACGTGCAAGTAACTTTGGAAACTACGGAAGGCTTGGTGCGCCGTTTGTCGATTCATGTTCCGGCGGCTCGTTTAGATGAGGCGACCGAGCTGCGCTTGAAAGAAATTGGTCGCCGCGCGCGCGTCGATGGTTTCCGCCCCGGCAAGGTTCCCGCGCAGGTTATTCGTCAGCGCTACTTGCCGCAAGCGCGCGAGGAAGCTCTTGATACGCTCGTGCAAAACACCTATGGCGAAGCCCTGCAGCAACAAGACTTGAATCCTGCTGGCGCACCGCGCATTACCGAGTTCAAATTGCCTGAAGGCGAAGAAGGCTTGCGCTATGTGGCTGAAATCGAGGTCTATCCCGAAATTACCTTGGCAGCGATGAGCGAAATTAAAATCGAGCGCCCGCAAACCGAAATCAGTGATGCCGATGTCGATACGATGATTGACAATCTGCGCAAGCAACGCGCCACCTTTGCCGTGGTTGAGCGTGCGGCGGTGGACGGTGATCGCGTGACCGTTGATTTCAAAGGTAGCATCGACGGCGAAGCTTTTGACGGCGGCAGCGGCGAAAATATGCCGATGATTTTGGGGCAAGGCGCGTTGCTCAAGGATTTTGAAGCGCCCATCAATGGGATGAAGGCAGGCGAGAGCAAGACCATTGCAGTGACCTTTCCTGAGGATTACCACGCCGAACATTTGCGTGGCAAAGCGGCCAGTTTTGATGTGACGGTTAAAACGGTCGAAGAAACGGTACTGCCTGAATTGGACGATGCGTTCTGTGCGGCGTTTGGTGTGCCAGACGGCGGTGCGGCCAAGTTGCGTGAAGAAGTGCGTAAAAACATGGCGCGTGAGTTGGAGCAGGCGATTAAACGTAATCTCAAATTGCAAGTCATGGAAGGTTTGTTGGCGGCAAATGATTTTGCTGTGCCACAGGTTTTAGTGACCGAAGAATCTGCGCGTGTGCGTGAGCAGTTCACTAAGCAAATGCGCGGCGCGCCGCAGGGCGAGTTGCCCTTGAAGCTGTTTGAAGGTGAAGCCGTGCGCCGCGTGAAGCTTGGTTTGTTGGTGTCTGAGCTGGTCAAAACCAGCGAGTTGCGCGTCGAGCCCGAGCGCTTGAATGCCCTGCTGGATACCCTTGCGGCCAGCTACGAAGACCCGGAAGAAGTGAAAAACTACTACCGCAGCCGTGCGGATTTGATGCAAAACCTGCGTGACATGGCGGCAGAAGAACGTGTGGTGGATTTTGTACTGGAAAATGCCACTGTAGTGGATGTGCCCACCGCATTTGCGGATGTGGTCAAGCCTGCGCAGTAATCGCACGTTTCTATTTCAAGGCAAACAACAAAGGCAATCCATAATGAGCGCAACGTACCTTAGCCGCACCGAGGAAATGGCTCCCTATGCTGGGCTTGTGCCTATGGTGGTGGAGCAGAGCGCGCGCGGCGAACGTGCGTATGACATTTACTCGCGACTGTTAAAAGAGCGGGTGATTTTCATTGTCGGTGAAATTGAAGATCACATGGCCAATTTGGTGGTGGCGCAGTTGTTGTTTTTGGAGTCGGAAAGCCCGGACAAAGACATTCATCTATACATCAATTCGCCGGGCGGGGTCATTACCTCCGGTATGGCGATTTACGACACCATGCAGTTTATCAAGCCGGATGTGAGTACTTTGTGCATCGGGCAAGCGGCGAGCATGGGTGCGTTTTTGCTGGCAGGGGGCACCAAGGGTAAGCGTTTTTGCTTACCCAATTCACGGGTGATGATTCATCAACCCTTGGGTGGTTTCCGTGGACAGGCCTCCGACATCAAAATTCATGCCGAAGAAATTATCAAAACACGCAATCGGATGAACGAACTGCTGGCTTTCCATACCGGGCAACCCGTCGAGCGTGTTGAACAAGACACGGATCGCGACAATTTTATGGATGCCGATACAGCGCAAGCCTATGGATTGATTGATAAGGTGCTCAATCGCCGCGAGTCTTGATCACAGGTTGACGATCTTGCTGAACGGCGCATTGCGGCGCAAAAATCGACCTCAAAATGCTCACATAGTTATCTATGCTCCGCTTTTTTTAGTCAATTTTCGCTTGCACTGCATCCGTTGATCAAAATCGTAAATAGGTTTTAATTTTTTGTTGACGATGTTTTACCGCCCCTGCCGTGCGCCTGCATCGCGGGGGTTATTTTTTAGTGCCCATGTTTATACTGGTTTTTTGTAGGCTTGCATCTTGTGAGTAAAACAAGCAAGTTGCAGGTTCGATAAAAATCCAAGAATGTTGATTAAGAGGTCGCCCTAATGGCTAATAAAAATGATGAAACTATGGACGGCAAGCTGAGCTGCTCTTTTTGTGGCAAGAGTCAGGATGCGGTGCGTAAGTTGATTGCCGGGCCATCGGTGTACATTTGCGACGAATGCGTGGATTTGTGTAACGATATTCTGCGTGAAGAATTGCAGGAAGAAGTTGTGGTGAGTGAGCGCAAATTGCCGACTCCACATGAAATTCGCGCCATTTTGGATGAATATGTGATTGACCAAGACGCGGCGAAAAAAGCGCTGGCGGTGGCAGTTTACAACCATTACAAGCGCTTGGATTTGTTTGACAAGCGCGGCAAGGCAGATGAGTCTGAAGTAGAAATGGGTAAGAGCAACATTCTACTGATTGGCCCTACAGGCTCCGGCAAAACCCTGCTGGCGGAAACTTTGGCGCGCATTTTGGATGTGCCGTTTGCCATCGCCGATGCCACGACGCTGACCGAAGCGGGTTATGTGGGTGATGATGTTGAAAGTATCGTGCACAAACTGCTGCAAAAATGCGATTACAACGTCGAACGTGCGCAGACAGGCATTATTTTTGTTGATGAAATCGACAAAATTACACGCAAGGGCGATAACCCATCCATTACCCGCGATGTGTCGGGTGAGGGTGTGCAGCAAGCCTTGCTCAAGTTAATCGAAGGTACGGTCGCCGCCGTGCCGCCCTCAGGCGGGCGTAAGCATCCTCAGCAGGAATATCTGCATGTGGACACAACCAATATCCTGTTTATTTGTGGCGGAGCCTTTGAGGGCTTAGACAAAATCGTGCAGCGTCGTGCCGAAAAAGGCGGCATTGGTTTTGCAGCCGATGTAAAAAGTAAAGATGACAAGCGCTCATTGAGCCAGCTTTTCAAGGATGTTGAGTCAGAAGACTTGGTGAAATATGGCTTGATTCCTGAGATTGTGGGTCGCTTGCCGGTGACGGCGGTGCTGGAAGAGCTGGATGAAAAAGCGCTGGTGCGTATTTTGACCGAGCCCAAAAATGCCTTGACCAAGCAGTTTGCCAAGCTGTTTGACATGGAAGACGTGCAGCTTGAGTTCCGCCCCGAGGCGCTGAACGCGGTGGCGCATAAAGCCATGCTGCGCAAGACCGGTGCACGTGGCCTGCGCACGATTTTGGAGCATACCTTGCTCGATACGATGTACGACTTGCCCTCGTTGGAAAACCTGCAAAAAGTCGTGGTCGATGAGGCAACCATTAAAGGCGAATCTCAACCCTATTTGGTGTTTGATAATCCTGAAATGACGCGCGCGGCTTCTTGATGACAGGCAAGGTCATGTAGCCCGGATGAAGTTCAGCGGGAATCCGGGGCAGCCAGGCTCGTTGTACAGCCCATCCCGGGTTGACACCCGGGCTACGAGAGCAATATGAGTTTGATTTTTGCGCCGTAATGCGCCACCAAGTGAAATCGTCCTCGGGTCCTTATGGTCGTGCCGATAACCCTTCTGCTTAGTAGGGCGTGCTTGTAACAAAACGTTCACGCCCTTAATGTCCAACACATTAGGCAGCCTTTTGCTGCATTGAGGACACGTTAATGCCCCATTCTGAACTCGAACACTCAGTGATTGCCCTTCAAACCCCGGCACATGTCCCGGTATTGCCGCTGCGCGATGTGGTGGTTTATCCGCACATGGTTATTCCTTTGTTTGTCGGGCGTGAAAAATCCATTGCCGCTCTCGAAGCTGCCGTGCGCTCGGATAAGCATATTTTGCTGGTGGCGCAAAAAGGCGCGGATATTGATGAGCCTATGCCGGATGATTTGCACCGTATTGGTACTTTGTCGCAAATTTTGCAACTGCTTAAATTGCCCGATGGCACGGTCAAGGTGTTGGTTGAAGGTGTGGAGCGTGTACGTGTGGAAAACATGACACAAACAGAGTCCTACTTTACCGCCAGTGTGAGCACGATAAGTGAGGAAGCGTTGCAAGATGAGCGCGATTTGGATGTGCATCGCCGCACCTTGCTTGGGCAATTTGAGCAATACGTCAAGCTCAATAAGAAAATTCCACCAGAGATTTTAAGCTCGCTTGAGGGCATTGATGATGCTTCGCGCTTGGCGGACACCATTGCAGCACACATGGCGCTCAAGCTGGAAGAAAAACAGCGCATTCTTGAGGTGGTGGATGTCGCGGCGCGCATGGAGCAACTGATGGCGCTCATCGAAGCCGAAGTTGAACTGTTGCAGGTCGAAAAGCGCATTCGTGGTCGCGTCAAGCAGCAAATGGAAAAAAGCCAGCGCGAGTACTATCTCAACGAGCAAATGAAGGCCATCCAGAAAGAATTGGGTGAGATGGAAGACGCTGCGCCGAGTGAACTGGAATCGCTGGAGCAGCGTATCCAAAGCGCTGGAATGCCCAAAGAAGCGCTGGAAAAGGCGCGTGCCGAACTTAACAAGCTCAAAATGATGCCGCCGATGTCGGCAGAATCTACCGTGGTGCGCAATTACCTTGATTGGTTGCTGCAAGTGCCGTGGAAAAAGCGCAGCAAGGTGCGCAACGATTTAAGCCTTGCAGAGCAGGTGCTGGATGTCGATCACTATGGTCTTGAGCGCGTGAAAGAGCGCATCCTTGAATATCTTGCGGTGCAGCAGCGCGTTAAGGCGCTCAAAGGGCCGATTTTGTGCTTGGTGGGGCCGCCGGGCGTGGGCAAAACGTCTTTAGGTGAGTCGATTGCTAAGGCGACGAATCGTAAGTTTGCGCGGATTGCCCTAGGTGGCGTGCGCGATGAAGCCGAAGTTCGCGGGCATCGCCGCACTTACATTGGCTCCTTGCCGG
>JBFXGB010000068.1:0-10796 GCA_050178405.1 Halothiobacillaceae bacterium | reverse complement strand
TACAACAACGCTAAACCAGCAAACCTCACCTAGGAGATTGACATGAACATGATGAAAAAAGCTCAACAAGGTTTTACCTTGATCGAATTGATGATCGTAGTAGCGATTATCGGTATTCTGGCCGCCATTGCCCTGCCTGCGTATCAGGACTACACCACTCGCGCCAAGGTCTCTGAAGTTATGCTTGCAGCATCTTCTGCACGCACTACGATTTCAGAAGTCGCTAGCACAACAGGATCATTGCCTACTGCTTACACTATTGCCGACCAAGTATCCAAATATGTTTCAGGTGTGACTTATGCTGAAGGAGTAATCACAGCGACCTCCAAATCTTTGGGTACTGGCATTACTGGAACCATCACGCTTACAGGAACAGCGAACACTAGGACAGGTCAAGTTACTTGGGTATGTGGTGGTACTATTCCAGCGAAGTATCGTCCTTCATCTTGCAAATAACGTACATTGATTTTTAATTCTTAATGATTAGTACCAAATACAAACCCCTGTCAAAACAGGGGTTTTTTTCGTCCCCACTGTTTGTTGCCGGGTTAATCTCGGCGTTAATCGCGCTGCTTGCATTGATCTTTTATTTCGCACTTCCTGGGATCATTCATTTTGACGACCGTGCAAATCTCAGCGGCTTAGGCGAAATCAATAATTTCAATGATGCACTACGCTGGTCTCTCGAAGGCTTTGCTGGCCCAACAGGAAGACCATTATCCCTGATGAGTTTTGCCATACAATTTTATCAATGGCCTAACCCTGAAGCGTTTTTGGAATGGAATATCGCATTTCATATCATCAACAGCTTATTAGTATTCTGGCTTGGCTTGCTGCTCACGCAGGCTTATGGGCTTTCTTTATCGCGAAGCATTATTATCGCTTGGATAACCGCCTTGCTATGGGGCGCACTCCCTCTTTTGAATAGCTCGGTTTTGTTTATCGTTCAACGCATGAATGTGCTATCCAGCCTTTTCATGCTGCTGGGCTTAATTAGTTATGTCAAATTTCGCACCCAACATAATGCAAACTCACTCATCAAGCAATTGATTGCGATCTCCGCATTAGGTTTTTTTGCGCTTTTAGGCATCTTATCTAAAGAAAATGCCGCGCTCATTGTTTTTTACGCCTTACTTTTAGAAATCTACTTTATCCAAAGGAATAATCATCAAAAAATACCCAAAGCGTATGCACTCATTTTATTGATAACTGGCTCTATTATTTTAATTAGTTACCTTGCAAGCATGATGCACTGGGGAAAATGCGCCGAACTCACCCGAGGATATGGCGTATGGGATCGCCTTGCCTCGCAAGGTCATATTTTGTTTGCCTACATCAAAACTGCTTTTTTACCACGCTTAGCAGAACTTAATCCATTTCGCTTTCAAGCTATCGAATTCACATCAACCTACCTAATAACTGGATGGGCTTTATACATAAGTTTTTGGCTAGCGTTATTTGTCTCCATCTTAAAGCGCTGGAAAATACTTTCTTTCGCCCTTGCCTGGTTTATGCTTGGGCATTTAATGGAATCAAGTTGGTTGGCTCTTGAGCCTTACTTTGCGCACCGCAACTACTTACCCATATTCGGTATTATTTTGGGTCTTTTCATAGCAACCTTGTGTAAAGCCACATGGCGCTCCCCTTGGGCGTGGCTTGCAATACTCTACGCTGCCATCATGATGTCGATGAGTATATTAAACACCCGCCTATGGGGTAATGCGCCACTCGCCGCAGAAATTTGGCTCAAGGAAGAACCCCGATCCAATCGGGCAGCCTTAAATCTTGCTTACAGCCTTGAAGCCCAGTTTGGTATCGTTGAGGCACAAGTATCTCTGGATGATTTTGCGGATAATAGTAAAAACTCCATCGGACTCCGTTTACAAAAAATCATAACCGCTTGCTCACTAAACCCCTCAGCCGACCATGCCAACCTAGTCATTGAAGCCATTCACGCAATCAATACATTACCCTACGAAGGATGGGCAACCGACCTTGTGCAGGAATTGGATGCGACAATTGTTCGTTCACCATGCCAAGGCGTTACGAACCAATCGATTGCAGAAATTGCACAAGCGTTTTTATCAAAACCAGCCTATACATGCTCAGCCGCCATTACACATAATATGCACTCGCTTGTTGGACTGGTTGCCATGCGTCATGGTGACCCTCAACAAGCACTTCATCACTGGAAGCAGGCACTGAAATCCTCTATGGCGTATGGGGTTGCATTACTATCCTTTGATACAGCCTTGAATACGTCCGATCGACAAAGTGCCGAGATAATTCTTGAAATGGTAAAAAACGCACCTCCCCCGCGAGGGACAACCCAAGCAGAATGGCAAGCGCTCTATAAAACCATGCACGAACAATATGTCGCGTTGCTTGCGCACACTGAGGAATAAATGAATAGTCATGCAAGCCCCATTAGCATCATCCTCCCCGCCAAAAACGAATCCGGTGCCGTGGGGCAAACCGTCGAACGTATTCGAGCGCATTTCCCCGATGCCGAAATTATCGTGGTCAACGATGGCTCCACCGACGACACCGCCAAGCTTGCCCAAGCCGCCGGAGCGCGGGTCATCACCCACCCCTACAGCATGGGCAATGGCGCGGCGATTAAAACCGGCGCACGCGCGGCACAAGGCGATATCTTGGTGTTTATGGATGCCGACGGACAACACAATCCGGCGGATATTTCCAAACTGTTGACCAAACTGGACGAAGGCTACGCCATGGTGGTGGGCGCACGCGATCATGGCTCCCAAGCAAGCGTCGGGCGTGGCCTGGCCAATGGTTTGTATAACCGTCTAGCCAGTTATATGACCGGGCATAAAATCGAAGATTTAACCTCCGGTTTTCGTGCCGTGCGTGCAGACAACTTCCGCGAGTTTCTAGATTTATTGCCGAATGGTTTTTCCTACCCCACCACCAGCACCATGGCTTTTTTCCGCGCCGGCTATCCGGTGGCGTATATACCGATTCACGCCGCCAAACGCATCGGCAAAAGTCATATTCATTTAGTCAAAGATGGCTTACGATTTTTGCTAATTATTTTCAAAATCGGCACGCTGTATTCCCCCATGAAACTTTTCGGCCCCGTGGCTCTGCTCCATGCCGTTTTGGGCTTAGGCTATTATGCGTTTACCTATTTCGACCAAAGCCGCATTTCGCTGGCAACCCTGTTTTTACTTACCAGCGCAGTGATTATTTTTCTGATTGGCTTAATCTCCGAGCAACTCACCCAATTGGCGTATATGCAGGTTAAATCACAGCGTAAATCGTAGCTCGTCGCACGAATGAAGCGCAGCGAGAAACTGGGAATCGCCCCATCCATGTGGGAGCGAACCTTGGGTCGCGAAAGCCGCATCCACTCATCGCGACCCAAGGTTCGCTCCTACAAAAAACCAGAAACCACACCGTGCCGGGTCAATCGCTAAGATTCCGCTTTGCTGCATCCAAGCTACAATGCCTTAACCAAAAATCAAGAGACGGCACACCATGTCACTTACGATTGCCGACGACGATGCCATCAAATATTTTTCGACCCTGCTTGAACGCGCCCACGCAGGTGAGGAGATTGTTCTAACTAAGGCAGGAAAACCCTATGCGCGTCTTACTCCATTAGCCACACCCCGCCGCAAACTTGGGTTTCTTGCGGGTCATGTCGATGCGAGTTTTTTTGAGCCCCTCCCCGAAAGCGAATTGCAGTGCTGGGAGGGAAAGTGACACTACTACTCGCAGCCTATCGGACTTGATTTTTTAGGGAGGCACTGATTGATTCGTATATCGTCCTTGTGAGTTCAAAGGCCGTGGCAATCCATGGAGCGATAAGCGCGGCTCTAGATTGCTTCGGCTTCGCCTCGCAATGACGGAAATTGTGCGATTACAATGACATCCCATTCGTCATTGCGAGGCCAAAGGCCGTGGCAATCCATGGAATGGTGCAAAGGTTTTTACAACAGAGTGTCGTATAAATCTTTCCACGTTGGATTCTGCGTTTCTATCATCTGAATTTTTTTAGCCCGTGATCCGGCTTTGATTTGTTTTTCTCGGGTTATGGCATCAAGCATGGTTGCGTATTGTTCGTAGTAAACCAAAGTATGAACGCCATATTTTTTGGTGAAGCCTTCGACGAGATTGTTACGATGTTGCCAAGCGCGTTGGATAAGGTTAGATGTCACGCCGGTATAGAGCGTGCCATTGCGTCGGGAGGCGAGGATGTATATACAGGGTTGTTTTGACATAAATTAATCGCATTGCTGTCGATTTTTTGATTGTAGTCTGTCATTGCATGGTTGTGGTCTTGGATTGCTTCGGCTTCGCCTCGCAATGACGCAAATTGTGCGATTGCAATGACGGAGGGGAGGTCGCAATGACGCCCTCTTCGTCATTGCGAGGCCAAAGGCCGTGGCAATCCATGAGGCGGTGGGTACGGCTCTAGATTGCTTCGCTACGCTCGCAATGACGGAGGGGGAGCTCGCAATGACGGAGGGGGAGCTCGCAATGACGCAAATTGTGCGATTGCAATGACGTGGAAGAGAGCGCAACAACCAAGATTCCGCATTGCCGCATCCAAGCTACAATCAACCCCATCCACCCGCATACGAGACAATCCTATGAGCAAGGCTTTACTTAAACCAGCAACTTACGATGACATTCTGGCACTGCCCGATTACAAGGTGGGTGAAGTCATTAGCGGCATGTTGTACGCCCAGCCGCGCCCTGCGCCAAAGCATGTGCGCTTCAGTTCGGGTATGGGCTCAGAGCTTTTTGGCGCGTTTGATCGTGGTCGCAACGGCCCCGGTGGCTGGTGGATTCTGGATGAGCCGGAGCTGCATTTGGGGCAGGATGTGTTAGTCCCCGATTTAGCAGGCTGGCGGCGCGAAACCATGCCATCATTGCCCCAAACCGCTTGGTTCGAACAAGCGCCCGATTGGGTGGCCGAAATTTTATCCCCCAGCACCGCCCGCAAAGATCGTGCGCTTAAAATGCCTAAATATGCCGAATACGGCGTCAAACATTGCTGGCTGATTGACCCGGACGTGCGCACACTAGAGGCGTTTGAAAACCGCGATGGTATGTGGACGCTGCTCGGCGTGTGGGGCGAGGAGGATGCAGTAGCGGTCAAGCCCTTCGATGCCGTAGCGATTGAGTTAGCGGGTTTGTGGGTGGATTAAAGGAGTAAAAGCATGAGCGTTTTATATGCCGAAGATGAGCTCATTTCAGTCGAAGACTATCTAGCGGGCGAGCTATCCAGTCAAACCAAGCATGAGTACATCGACGGCAAGGTGTATGCCATGGGCGGGGCGAGCAGTCGCCATGGATTGATTGCCAACGCGCTGGCCTTTGCCCTGACCCCGAATGCCCGCAAAAAAGGTTGCCAGCTGTTTGTGGCAGACATGAAAGTGCATTTGGAGATTTCCAATCAACCCGTGTTCTACTACCCCGACCTAGTGCTAGCCTGCGACCCTACGGATCGCGATACTTACATCCGCAACCGCCCCTGCCTGATTATCGAGATTCTTTCCCCCAGCACGGAGCGGGTGGATCGGCGCGAAAAGCGTTGGAGTTACCAAACCCTGCCCAGCCTGCGGGAATATGTGCTGGTGGCGCAAGATCGACCCCAGATCGAAATCTATCGGCGCTCGAATCAATGGCAGCCCGAAATTTTCAATTCAGGCGAATTGCATTTGGAGTGCCTGGAGATGAATCTATCCGTGCATGAGGTGTATCAAGACATCGAGTTTCCGCCGTTTCGGCTGTTCTACCCTACAATCCTAGAGAATAATGCGGACTACATGCCCTCCCCTCTTACTCATACGCAACAACCATGACCATGCTCCCCCAACACCCCCACATCGGCATTATCGGCTTAGGCTATGTCGGCCTGCCCCTAGCCATTGCCTTCGGGCGCATCCTGCCCACACTGGGGCTGGAGATCAACACCACGCGCATTGCACAACTGCGCCAGCATTGCGACACCAGCGGCGAGGCCAGCAGCGATGAATTGGCTGCGGCGCAGCACCTAACCCTCACATCCAACAAGGATGACTTGCGCGCCTGCAATGTATTCATCATCACCGTGCCCACGCCGGTGGACGATGCCCGCCGCCCCGATTTACACCCCTTGCAACAGGCCAGCCTTGCCGTGGCGCGGGTGCTGAAAAAAGGCGATGTGGTCATTTTTGAGAGCACCGTGTACCCCGGTTGCACCGAAGAATACTGCCTGCCCATTCTTGAGCAGCAATCCGGCTTGCGCCTGCATGAAGACTTTTCCCTAGGCTACAGCCCCGAGCGCGTCAACCCCGGCGACAAACAACGCCGCCTTGCGGATGTCATCAAAGTCACCTCCGGCTCATCCCCCCAAGCGGCGCAATTTGTCGATGCCTTGTACCGCCAAATCATCCACGCCGGCACGCATCTTGCCAGCTCCATCCGCGTGGCCGAAGCCGCCAAAGTCATCGAAAACACCCAGCGCGATGTCAACATTGCCCTGATTAACGAACTGGCCATTCTGTTCCATCGCCTTGGCCTAGACTCCAGCGAAGTGCTGGCGGCAGCGGGCAGCAAATGGAATTTTTTGCCCTTCCGCCCTGGCTTGGTTGGCGGGCATTGCATTGGCGTGGACCCGTATTATTTGACCTACAAAGCGCAACAAATCGGCTACCACCCAGAAATGATTCTCGCCGGACGACGCATCAACGACGGCATGGGTGCACATGTGGCGCAACGCGTGATTAAACTTTTGGGGCAACGCGGCGTTCAACTCAAAGGCGCACGCGCCCTAATTCTCGGCGTGACCTTCAAAGAAGACTGCCCCGACATCCGCAACACCCGCGTGATTGACATTGCCCACGAGCTACGCGACTACGGGCTGGAAGTACTGATTCACGACCCCATCGCCCACCCCGACGAAGTGCAGCATGAATACGCCGAGCGCATCGAAAGCCAACTCCCCCAAGGCGAATTTGCCGCCGTGATTATCGCCGTGGCGCACAAAGCCTTCAAAGCCATGCCCACCGCCGCATTCCGCGCCTTATGCACACCCAACGGCGTACTGTTTGATGTGAAGTCGATTTTGTCTAAGGAGGATGTCGATGACCGACTTTAACTCCATCGCGAAGCTGCAAGAGCATCTACGCCAACAACCTGCGCTGGATTTTGCCGTATTGGTTGGCAGTCGCGCTCATGGCAATGCCCAGGCACACAGCGACTGGGATATCGCCCTGCACTGGCAAACGGACATGGACTGGATGCAGCGCATTGCACGCGGCGAAACCTTGCGCCGTGAGCTTGCCCAAGCCATAAGCGCACAGGAAAGCGACATCGACCTGATTGACCTGGCCAACAGCAATCTGGCTATGCGTGCACTGGTCGCTGAAGAAGGTGTCGTGCTGTGCGGCGAAAACAGCGTCGCTTGGGCGCGCTTCTTGCGTCGCACCTGGCGCGAGCTGGAAGAATACTACTGGGAGCAATGCTATGCGGCTTGATCTTTACCAGGCTGAAACCGAGCGCATTGCTACTGAACAAGAAGCCGTGCTGGAAGAGGCAAGGCAAATCCTTGTCAGCGGAAAAAACCTCACTTTGCTGCAAAACAACGGTGTACTCCACGCCATGCAGCTTCTCGTCGAAAACGCCATTGGCAAAGCCAAACAATGGCTCAAAAGCGATGGTTTGCCTGTTCCGGTTTCCGCCTATGATGCTTTCCGCGCACTGGCACAGCAGCACAAACTTGCCCAAGACGACCTAGCGCAATGGAATGCCCTGATCGGTCTGCGCAATCGAATCGTGCATGACTATATGAACGTCGATGTTTCACGTCTGTACAGCTTGCTCATTGCGCGCGAGTTTGCATTCGTTCTTGATTTTTTGCGCCGCAAACACCCATGATTGCCCCACACATCCGCCGCCTGTTCGCTGGACTCAAACATACCCCCTTGCACCCGCAATGGCTTGTTTTTCGCAATGCGCAGCTGCACAAACAACACGTTGCCCAACACATCCAAGGTTGCCTGCTGGATATCGGCTGCGGTGAAAAGCCACTTATGCCATTCTTGGACGACGCTGTAGAGTACATCGGCCTCGACTATCCGCCCACGGTCGCTAAGGGTTATAGCGGTAAGGCGGATGTCTTCGGCGATGGGCAGTGCCTGCCCTTCAAAGATGCCAGCTTTGATAGCATCAGCATCCTAGATGTCATGGAGCATCTACCCAACCCTGAGGCCGCTTTTAGGGAGATGGTGCGTGTACTCAAACCCGGCGGCATCCTCGTCAGCCAAACGCCTTTTCTCTATCCTCTGCATGATCTGCCGCATGATTTTCAACGTTGGACAGGCGAAGGGTTGCGCCAATTCACCGCTCGCCACTCAGTAGATCTCATTGAATTAACGCATTACAGCAAACCAATGGAAACTGCCGCCGTATTGGCAAACCTTGCAATGATCAAGGGCATACTGGAGAGCCTGCGCACCAAACATCCCGGCGCATTGCTGTTGCCCTTGGTCGTGCTGCTTGTGCCTATCGTAAACCTTGCTGGCTGGTTATTCGCTCGATTACTTCCGGATGAAGGCTTTATGCCACTAGGCTACACCGCTGTGTTCAAAAAGCGTGCATGAAGGCACCTCACGCGCGCGACTCGATAGCCCGTGCAACAATAAGCACCAGCGCCGTACTCGTGCTGCGCATGATTGCGCAAGTGGGCTCACTACTTTTATTTGCCCACCTGCTTGGACCGGAAAGTTTTAGTAGCTTCGTCGGTATGGCCTCGCTCGCCGTCACTCTGGGTACTTTATCCACTTTTGGCACCCATTTTCTGCTTTTACGTGAAACATCCTGCGCACCGCCGAATCAGCCGGCTAAGCTATTGCCGCTGACACTTGGAACAACGCTATTCTCAGGCAGTCTGTTACTAGCGATTTATCTATTTGTTACTTCACAATGGCTACAACAGGACAATATCAATCTGCTCGCACTACTCGCCATTGGAGTCTCCGACATCATTGCCTTGCCTTTGCTACAAATCCCCAGCGCAAAGCTCCAAGGCCAGGGACAAATTGCTCGCTCACAATTACTTCTTACCCTTCCTTTAGCTCTGCGTCTTCTAGCTGTGGCGCTCATTCTGATTTGGCAACCCGACAACACCTTAAATATGCTTGCGCTGGCCTACGCCGCTGCATCGCTTGCAAGCCTACCCTTTGGTTTGATGTTGATGCAGCAAGACTGGCCGCATTTACGCGACTGGCGTTTACCAAAACGCAGCGAATGGCGCGAGACCAGCGGCTTTGCTGCGCTGAACCTGACCGCGATCGCCCCTAATGAACTTGACAAAACCATTGCCATGCAAGTCCTCTCTCCTATAGATGCGAGTACTTATGCCGTGGGCTCGCGTGTCATGGGGCCACTTGTCCTACCCGTGCTAGCCATGATGCTTTCAACACTGCCTCGCCTGTTTCGCGAACACGGGGGCAGCGCACAAAACAATGACCTCATGCGTATAAGCCTACTTGCTGCTTTGGGTTATGGCCTGCTCGCTGCAGTCGCGCTTTGGTTTTTTGCGCCGTGGGTTGCTTGGCCTTTCGGCGAACAATTTGCAGGGCTTACTGAAACCCTACGCTGGCTCGCGTTGGCCGTACCGGGTTTAACGCTCCGTTATGTCGTTAGTAACGCGCTGATGAGCCAAGGTCGCCCGTGGCTACGCGTGATCGTTGAGTCCATCGGTTTGCTTGCGCTGGGCTTTGCGGCATTGCAGCTTACGGCTTTTGGTTCAACAGGCATGGCACTCGCGCTAGCATGTTCAGAATGGACCATGGCGCTATTAGGCTTGTTTATGCTGCGGCGTATTTTAGTGACTCCGACTGCCAGAACGTAGATTACATGCGGCGTCCCATGCGATTATATAACCGCTCGCTGCTACCCCCTCCTGATGGCACGCGCTGTTTTTGAAGACCTAAAGAGACGACACGCATGAACATTAAGCTCCATGTGAAAGCCCGTACCAGCCCTGCGGTGCGTGCTGAAATCCAAGCACTCAAACATCTCTCCAACGCCGAAATTGCGCGGCGTTTCAATATCTCATTTCCTACGGCCAAGCGTTGGAAAGAAGCCGAGGATGGCGTTCATGATCGCTCGCATTGTCCGCATCGCATCAAAGCGACGCTGAGCCCCGCCCAAGAAGCCGTGGTGGTGTTGATTCGTGAGAAGCTGCGCATTGGGCTGGATGATCTCTTGGCGGTGGTCAAAGAATTCATTGAGCCGAAGATGTCGCGTTCGGCCTTGGATCGTATGCTGCGCCGTCATAAGGTGCCCTCACTCAAAGCCTTGGCGATGGCCGAAAAAGAGCGCGGTGAAACCCCGCCTGGTAAGGGCTTCAAGGACTATGAGCCGGGCTTTATTCACATGGATATCAAGTACTTGCCCAAGCTTGAGGGCGAGGCTTCACGCCGTTATTTGTTTGTGGCGATTGATCGCTGCACGCGCTGGGTATTCACCAAGATTTACGATGACCAGACCGAAGCCAGCAGCACCGACTTCCTGCGCCGCCTGCATGAAGCCTGCCCAGTGAAAATCGTCAAACTCCTGACCGACAACGGCACGCAGTTCACCGATCGCTTCCGTAAGAAAGACCGCCAGCCCAGCGGACAGCATGCCTTTGATCGCACCTGTGCCGAGCTTGAAATCATTCACCGCTTGATTCCACCCCGAACCCCCTCCATGAACGGCATGGTGGAGCGTTTCAACGGGCGCATCAGCGAAGTGCTGCGCACCCATCACTTTGAGAGCAGCGCAAGCCTTGA
>JBFXGB010000067.1:0-10847 GCA_050178405.1 Halothiobacillaceae bacterium | reverse complement strand
AGCGAGGGCAGGTCTTGGGTTTCAATTTCTCCACCCAAAAGATTGACCTGTTTGGATAATTGCTCGATTCGGGTGTCCAGCAATTGAATATGATCCAACATGCAGTTAATGGCGTGTGCCACGGGGTCGGGCATGTCTTGCGCTACGCCGTAGGCATCAAAGCCTAGCTTTTGCGCAATATCGGAGCGTAGTTTGTCATTTTCGCTGCGTGTTTTGACACTACGCCCAGGAATACCAACCACGGTGTCGCCGGGGACGACGTTTTTTAATACCACGGCATTCGAACCCACGCGGCAAGCATTTCCTAAGGTTATCGGGCCAAGAATTTTTGCCCCCGCACCAATGACCACGTTGTTTTCTAAGGTTGGATGACGCTTGCCTTCGTTCCAGCTCGTGCCGCCTAGGGTGACACCGTGGTAAATCGTGCAGTCGTCACCAATTTCGGCGGTTTCGCCAATCACCACGCCCATGCCGTGGTCGATAAAAAAGCGCCGCCCAATTTTTGCGCCGGGGTGGATTTCAATACCTGTTAACCAGCGCGTTAGGGATGAAAGCCAACGCGCTAGCCAACGTACGCGGCGCTGCCACAAGGCATGGCTAAGCCGGTGCAGCCAGACGGCGTGCAGCCCGGGGTAGGTGGTTAGTACTTCAAACGCATTGCGTGCTGCGGGGTCACGGTCGTACACGCTGCGAATGTCTTCGCGCATTCGATTAAACATCCTGATGCTGTCCTTTTGTGCTGGTTTTACGCTGCACCGCCGTCAACATGCCGCGCAAAATATCCACTTCGTTCGGCGTTATTTTTGCGCGTTGCAATAAAAAACGCAGTTTTTGCATCATGTGACGCGGGTGTTTAGGGTCTAAAAATTCGAGTTCGTGCAAGGTGGTTTGCCAGTGTTGGAGCAAATTTTCCACGGCATCATGCGTGGCAGGCGCGGGGCTTTCAAGCATTTGCGGTAGCGGATTGTCGCCCAAAAGGGCTTGGCGTAGCTCGTAGCAGGCAATTTGCACCGCTTGCGCCAAGTTGAGCGAACTGTAGGCCGAATTCGCTGGAATCATCATGTGGGCGTGGCAGCGTCCGAGTTCAATGTTCGTCAGCCCAGAGTGTTCGCGCCCAAACACCAAGGCGATTTCTGCGTGTGGATGCTGCGGGTTCAACAGCCAATGCGCGCGGGCATATTCGGCCATTTGGCGGGTGCTCATCAATTCGTGCGGCTTGTCGCGCAGGCGCGCACTGGCACCAATCACCCACTGGCAGCCGGCCAGTGCTGCATCCAAATCATCAAAACGCTGGATGTTATCCATCACATCCAGCGCATTGGAAGCCATGGAGAAGGCTTCAGCATCAAGTTTGGCTTTGGGCTGAACCAGAACAAGCCGAGATAAACCCATGGTTTTCATGGCGCGCGCGCTGGCACCGATATTGCCGCCGTGGGTGGTGCCAATGAGAACCACGCGTACCCGTTGCAAGCTGCTTTCGATGGTATTTTCAGGACAGGATTCGTGGTTTGTGCTAAATTTCGCAGTCATTTTTTTGTATCTTTAACTCTTTGGATGATTGCCCATGCACCCCATGCTCAATACGGCTGTGCGCGCTGCTCGCGCCGCCGGTACCGTTATTTCTCGTGCCAGCGTGCGTCTTGATAGCCTGAACATTGAGACCAAGCAACGCAACGATTATGTCACTGAAGTCGATCGCCAGGCTGAAGCGGCAATTATCGATATTCTGGCCAAAGCCTATCCGCAGCATGCTTTTTTGGGCGAAGAAAGTGGCTTGAGCGGCGAGGAAGATAGCGAATACCTGTGGATTATCGACCCCTTAGACGGCACAACCAACTTCCTGCACGGCTTGCCACATTATGCAGTGTCGATTGGGTTGGAATACCAAGGGCGCATGGAACATGGCGTGATTTATGACACCTTCAAGGACGAGTTGTTTACCGCAAGCCGGGGCAGTGGTGCATTTTTAAATAGCCAACGCTTGCGGGTCACGGGACTGAAAACGCTGGATGGTGCGCTGCTGGGCACGGGTATTCCGTTCCGCGACGATCAGCCTGTCGATGAATTTATGGCGACACTACGCGGGATGCTCGGGCCAATTTCTGGCATACGCCGTGCGGGTTCTGCTGCGCTGGATTTGGCTTATGTGGCCGCCGGTCGCTTGGATGGCTTCTGGGAGTTTGGCCTCAAACCTTGGGACATGGCCGCAGGCGTGTTGTTGGTGCGCGAAGCGGGCGGTATGGTCGTGGATTTTGTCGGTACAGACCGCTATATGCACAACGGTAATCTTGTCGCCGCCAACCCGCGCCTGATGCACGCCATGCTTAACATTATTCAGGCCAGCATTGCCTCGGTACGCAAGGACTAGGCATTCGCCCAAATGATGGGCAAAAAAAAAGCAGCTCAGAACGAATCATGAGCTGCTTTTAAGGATTGGTGCGAGGGAGAAAAACCAAAGCCGTGTTTTTAGCTGTCTATGGGTGTCAATAAGTCATTGATAAACAAAGAAACCAAGTGCAGGCATGTCTAACTCAAACCCAAGGATGCCGCTTATAAGGTTTCTGATGGTGGTGGACTGTATGCCTACGTCACCAAAGCCGGGACGATCAGCTGGCGCTACGACTTCAGCCATGACGGCAAAGCCGGAACGGTAACGCTGGGGCAATATCCAGTCATGAGCCTTGCTGATGCCCGCAAAGCGCATGAAGCCGCCCGTGAGAGTCTTGCTAAAGGACTCAAACCCGGTGCGCAAAATGCGACAGAGAGCGCCAAGAAGACGCGATTCAGCGACTACGCTAAGCAGCTATTGGAGAGGCAAGAGTTAGCGCCTGCGACACATGCCAAGAAGCTGATGCGGGCGTTATGGCCACGGCGCAAAAAGAAGATTTCCTTATACAGCGCCCGCCACCAGTTTGCTGCCGATGCCAAATCAGCCGACCTTATGCCCGAAATGATTGCCGCACTGATGGGATATGCCGTGACAGAAACGCACCAAACGCACTATGGTAAACGTCGATTCGGTCATGGGCGCGTGATGAAGGCATCACTCTCTTTTCAGCTCCGCAACCAAAGCCTTTTCTGCCTGTTGGCTTAACACAATTTCCAGTCGCCATTGCGCACGGCTCATGCCCACAAACAGGCGGTGACGCATCTTGTCGTCCAGCTCGGTAAAGTCCACTTCGCACAAAATAACCACGGGCGCTGCTTGCCCTTTGAAACGATGCAGCGTGTCCGCCAAAAGCTCGCCTTCGCTCCAAATTGCTAAACCTTGAGCATCGTATTGACCGGTAAAACGGCGCAGCTTCCAATCGGCGAGCGTTTCCTGCTTGAGCACCTCTGATCTCTCACGTCCGGCAAAACTTAAGATGGCGATGTGATCGAGCGCGATGTCCTTGTCATTCAGCTTGCGTAAGAGTCGCTCCAAGGTCTTGATGCCCCCGTGATCATCCGGCGGATAGGGGTGAAACGCGGGCATATGACCATCAATCGGGCTGCGTGCCACAATGGGCTGCGCCGTTAATCGCAACGCGTTCATGATTTGCACGGCGCGACGCGGGGTGCGGAAATTGTCCCAAGAGCTGATTTCGACCGCATTAGTCAAGATGTCGCGGATATTTTGCGCACGTTGATACAAGGCTTGCGCCTCATCCATCAACACATACACCTGACCACCTAAGCGCACGCGCTGCAATAACGCCTGCACCCAGGCTGCGCTAAAGTCCTGCGCCTCATCAATCAGCACAACATCCCAATCCGCATCGTCCAAAACCTGCTGGCAAAAACATTGTTCGGCTTGCTTAAACACTTCGGGGTTAGAAAAATCCAAGGCAGCGTCTTGGGTTTGACGCAGACAAGCCACGGCCAACTCGTGAAACGTCGTCACCTGATCGCGTGTGGCCTGCAAGGTGTGCCGCATGTGCTCGGCCAGAGGGCGGTTAAAACACACGTAACGCACCGTGCGTGCATTCGCAATGGCATCCGCAAACAGGCGCACGGCAAGCTGCGTTTTGCCCGAACCTGCCGTCGCATGGATGACATAACGCTGGCTCGGCGAGCGAATGCGCAACACCCACGTGGCCAACCCCTCGCTCAATTGCCTCACCGAAGTATGCAGCCAACCGATGCGCGCACTCGGATCGGCCGCAAGCTCAAACACGTTATTCAGCAAATGCGTTGCACGGGTCAATTCATCCTTGCGCTCAACCAGTGCCGTTTTGCCCAAGGCGTGCAAAACGTACTCCGTCATGCGACTCATGTCATCACAATCAATAATGCGCTCACGCGGATAAGCCAACGTGCCCACGCCAACCTTTGCGTCCGGCGCAACCAAAAACTGCACCAAAGGCGTGCGCAGCTTGGCCTCCTTCAGCCGCTGACGGAACAGGTTGTATTGCAATTTGACCTGCTGGGTAATGTCCTTGACCTTATCCGCATAGCGTTTAGTGATTGCCGTCCCCGAAAACTCCAAAGAGCCTGCCTTCACCTCCAAAATGGCCATAGCCGCACTGGGCGCCAGCACAATCACATCAATCTCGCCAAACATCTGATACTCGCCACGCATGGCCGAAAACAAAGCACCATGAAAAATGGCAAAGTCATGCGGCAATTCCGCCGCCAAAAGCCGCACCACCTGCAACTCACGCGCCTGACCGCCTGAACTTGCATGAACACCCTCAATGCTGGGGTAAATAACGGCCATGGATTAACCTCTGTGTACTCAATTAGTGTGCCGTGCAAGAGCACGCATCAACGCGACGTTCGGCGCTGCTTGGGCATCCAGCACCTCTAGAAACGCCATAAAGTGCTTTTTTGAGATAGGACTTACGCAAAACCGCCTCATCGAATTCAAAACGCTCGGTTGGATAAGCATTCCTCAATACCTTGTGGGAGGCCGTCTTGACGGGCGACATCCCCCACAAAATTCGCCGCTCAAGAGCGCCTCCCACAAGCGATTGACTCTGAGAGCAGTGTGTTTTGCGTAAGTCCCATGAGAGTCCTGACCTCATGCGAATGCTCTGCTTTGTTCAATAAATGTTGCGCACGTTGTCCGTTACGCATATTCGGGCTAAGGTTTTTAATCAACGCCTTGAATTTCATCCCTTGTTCCTTATTGCTGCAATCTGAGCCAAGCGTGCCACCCGCACTCTGTCCAAAAAACACCAACCACTACCTAGTTTCAACCAGCGGCATGATTTTCATGCGTGGTACACCTGGCAACCATGTGGCGGCGATTCTATCCCCAGCCATGGCTGGTGGGCGGGTGTGTTGTTCGTAGTTGTACGCTTCATTTGGCGCAGGCTCGATAAAGGTATAAGGCGCATCTTTCCAGTTGGCGTTATGCCAAGCCAGCGCCGCGTGTAAAACGCTGCGATCTTCGGGTTCTAGCGCCGCACGTCGCTCCACGCAGCGTGTTTTGTAAAGCTCCCACAAACGCTTGAAGTTTTCCGCTTGAGATAAAACCGCCACAACCTGCACCAACAGCGCCACATCATCCGCTTGAATATCCAGCACAAAACGGGATACCAGCCTCGCATCGGCGCGTACATGTCGAAGGATGGCTGAAATATCCGTGGGCAAAGCGCCTTGTTTGCGCAACGCCTCGAACTGCGCCTTGGTTTCGCGCTCACGTTGTTCGGCTTGATGCAGGCGCTCTTTAAGCTGCGTCAACTCGCCATCCTTTTGCGTCAGGTTTGCGCGGGCTTGCAATAAAACAGCTTCCTGCTCGCGCAGCATCTTCTGCACACGCATAACCTCGGCCTGCGCTCTAGAATCACGATCATCCGTCGGCTTGGCATTCAAAAGCTTTCGTAACCAATTCAGCATGTCCTCATCCTCCAAACATTCGCGCAAAAGCGGTTTGAGCTGTTCTGCACTTAGCAATGTCGCCCCAACAGGTTGATCTGATAACTCTTTTTTCATAATGCTCACCTCGCTGCACTCAAGCTTACTGTTTGCACCGAACCATATTCCGCGTGCTCAAGCGCATCGCGTGAAGCGGCAGCGGTCAATTCAATCACCGCCGGAGCCACCACCCGTGCAAAGCAGCGGAAGCCTTTGCCTGCATCGGGGAAGCGTAAATCACGCAACACGATTTCTGGGTCGCCACGACGCATACCGCCGCGAGCACGCGGGCTGAGTGACCATGCCAAGGTAAAGACCCCTTCGCGCACAATCCCCATTTCACGCCATTCGCCATAAGCGCAGCCGGGGGTGAGCACGGGCTGCAACACCTGCTGCACCAGCCCGCCCGCAAAGAAATTGAACGGCGCATTGCTTGCGGAGCGCGAATGCAGCAAATCGCGCCACACCAAAGGACTGCCCGGCACTAAATCCAGCGCACCCAAGGCCACGGCGGTTTTGCAACTGGGTTTGTAGAATTGCTTTTCATCTGCCGCCTGCGCGAAATGCACCTCAAACCGTGGCGCATAAACACCGAAATAGCTTGCCACCCATTCTTGCCATTGGGGCGCACTCGCATCGAACGCCTCGCGCACCCGCGCACTTAGGCTGGCATTGCCCGCCAGCAAAATATGCAGCTCGGCGGGCATCTCCTCGCTAAACGCCGCCTGCATTTCCGACAAAAAGCTCTGCACACCGCGTGCCACACGCTGACGCAACAAGGCCTCAATCTCTTCGACATGAAGCTGCAAAAGCACGGAAACCTCCGCGCCGCCACGGTCGCGCATATCTAGATTCACCTGCTCCACATCAAAGTTTTCAGGACTCTCCAACAGCGGGCGCAAACGCTGCATCAACACCGCCGTATTCGCCTGCGCAAGACTGCTTTGATCGATTAACGCCTCGCCACCGACAAAAGCCGGTTCCGAAGCGGGGCGCGTAAACACCAGCTTGGCGGCTTGCACGGCTTGCAAGTTGTCCTGAAACACCTGATAGGCCATTAGCGCCAGCAAATTCTCCCCGCCCAAGGTGGGGTCGCCGCCTGCGCCTAGGCGCTCCAGCACGCTCTCAATGCCTTCATCGGCTTCATCTGGCAGGGGCAAGCGCCAGCGTCCGAAGTCAAAATCCGTCGTACCGCCACCAAAGTCGAACACGGCATAACTCAAGCCCTCCAAACTGGGCGCAAGCCCAAGCTCCGGCAACATCGCCGCCGCATACGCCATTGGCTCGGTACCGATGTCGCGCACCTCGAACTGATTGAACAGCTCGCTGTTATCCACCAACGAGGCAGGAAAACTACGCTGCAAGCCACGGCGGAACGAAGCCAGAATTTTTTGCCGCACCGCGTTTTCGTATTTCACCGGAAAGGTCAGCGCATATTTCAAATACAAACCGTGGTTGCGCCAGTTAATCACCATGCCCAAATACCAGGCGTACAGCTCAATCGGGTCAAACGGCGCATCCGCATCCGCAAGCATAGGCTGCCCGCGTACCGGATTGCGCTCGGTTAGAGGGGCTAACACATGCTCTTTGCCATGAAACTGATCGACAATGCGCGCCACCACCTGATCGCACTCACGCGCCCAGCGTTTGAGATACAACATCACGCTATTCACCGTCTGCGGAAGATTGGCGTCGCGGCGGTAATCCAACAAGGCTTCGTTGGCGGCACGCACCCAAGCCCAATCCAGTTGCGGGCGATACACCTGCGCCTGCCAGATATTCATCAAAGCATCAAAATCCAAAAACTCCAGCACGGTGGGGTTTTCAAACTGCCGCGCCTGCGGCGGCGCACCGTAGTCGCTCACCCCCACACGCAAGAGTTTTTTGCCCCCCTCCGGCGTGGCCACCGCCACCACGGTGCTGCTGGTACCAAAGTCAATCGCCACCCACTCATGGCGCACATCCTTGGACGGGTCACGCGCGCGCAGCTCAAGGCGCGACAAAGCCGCGTCATCCTCGCCCCAAAGCTCCCACAAGCCTTTATTCGGGTCAGTTAACTGCACCGGCTCGAGGCGGGGCAAACGGCAGGGGGTGTAGTCGATATTGAGCAAACTCTCATGCGTGTTCCCATCCACCGAAATCACCACCTCGGGCGCATCTTCTGCCACGAGGCTTAAACCTTCCGCCGCAAGCCTTGCCCAAAGTTCGCTAAAACTTAAATTTTTCCAATCGGTATTGGGTTGAATATCTAAATCGGGAATTTCTAGCAAGGTGTTGCTGGAGAAATTGGCTAGCTTGACATTTTGTTTGCGCATAATGCGCCAAAAGGCTAAAGGGTCGGTTTCGGGAAGGGTGTTGTAGGCGATGACATATCCATCATAAATTGTATTAGAAAAATGTGGATTATTTTCATAGCCAAATTGAACATAGCCTCCTATAATAATCCAACTTTTCGTCCAACATTCATCAAAAATTGTTGCATAATAACTTTTAGTTCCTTTGCCATAAGTTTTTACTGGATTTTTTTCTGGCCCATAAAATGAAGATAATTGAGATAATGATGGTAGTATCCATTGTTTAATACCAATTACTTCAATATTTTCTAGTTTTATAAGGGTTGAATTAATTGGTTTGCATTTATCCCAATCACTAAACCAATGCCAAACTAGTGAGTTGCTGGTTTGTAAAATAAGTGCGCCGTATCTACCTTGTTGCTTAATTAATTGGCCACTGGCAATGGTGTAATCTGTATCCAGTTGCCAAAATTCTTGCGCATTGACCTTTTCATTCCACTGGGCTAACGCATCTTCGGGGCGTTTTTGATAATGGTAACGCAGGCCGGTTTTACGCTCGAAATGCCATAGCGTTGTGTTGCCTTTTTTAACCAGCCAATGGGGGTATTGGCGGTAGGTTTTTTCGATTTTGAGCAGCAGAACCTGTTGCAGTTGATTAAGTAATTTAGTTTTTTCGTTGTTCATAATGGAAGGCTTTAGGATTTAAGGTTGGGGTAGAAAAGCAAGGGAACGTCTAAAAACTTCAATATCGTCTTTGCGAGCGCAGCGAAGCAATCCAAGCTTCGCTGTTTTGTCAAGACTCTTTTGGATTGCCACGTCGCTTCGCTCCTCGCAATGACGGTTTTTAGAAGTCTCCATCTGCAGGAGCGGGCTTGCCTGCGAAGGTTTTTTGTCACCTTCGGCACGATTTTTCGCGGCCAAGGCCGCTCCTACGGGGTTTGATGGCGAATCCATCCGCGCCTTGCTAGGGATGGTCTTGCATCAATTCGCTCATCAGCGTCTGCATTTCCGCACGCGGTTGCAGACGATGGTGATGCACGGACACCAAGCGCACGATGCGGGCTTGCTCCTCTTTGCTTAAAAGGCGAAATTCCCGCTGTTTGCGATGCAGCGTTTCCGCGCTAGGTTCAGGATAGGGCGAGGGAATCGCCAAAGGCTCAACCCGCCCCGCGAGCAACGCCAAATCCGCCGCGCCAATCACGCTAAACACATGCAGATACAGCGCGGGCAGGTAACTGAGCAGCTTTTCTGTTTCCAGCGGCTGCATCATGTCCAAGCGTGCGCGCAGGGTTTGATTAGTTTTTTCCAGCTCGGCTACGCTTTGGCGCCAATCGGTGTCATCGTGTTGCACCACAGGCGCGGCTGCATCGTCGCTCATGCCGAGTAAACAGGGCGCAATGTCCGGCACTAGCTCATCCAACACACGTTCGGGCGCAGGCGGCTGTTCGCCCGCAAAGATGGGGCTTAGACGTGGCAGGCGCAGCTCCCAGCGTAGCCATTGCCATTGCCAATGGGGGTCGCCACGCCATTGGCTAAAGCCTTGCAAAAGCTCGGCGCTGGCGTGGTCATACACCAGCCCGACATCCAAGGCGCTTTGCGGAGGCAGCTCCAGCCGTTGACGCACATCTTCCAGCGCCGCCTTGAGGCTGGCGGCATGTTTGATGGGTACCCAGTTCCATTCACCATTGATCGGCAGGTTGAGTCCTTGACCCTCGCGGGTGCGCAGTACCGCTAAGAGTTGTTTGTGGCGTAAACAAAGCACTAACAGGCTCATTCGTTGCCTCCGCCGAATTTTTCGGTGCGTACTTTTTGTAGCGCATCGTCCAACTGGGCATAAATTGTGCCCTCATTGCTGGGTGCGGCTTGCGTGCTTTTTTCCATTTCAACGATGTCTTTTTTGGCTTGCGGAATTTCGTCAGGGTCGAGTTTATCGTTAAATAAATCCACCACGCTGCTGATAAAGGGCGAGCCTTTTTCGATCATGTCCACCATTCGGCTTGAATTGAAATATTCGCTGTTCATGGCGCTAAGCATCATCATTTGCCCAAGTTTTTCTAAGGGAATATCTTTAAGCTCGCTAATGCCAATGGCAGCGGTATTCGTGGCGGCTGCAAGTTTTTCTTGCATGGTGTATTTTTTACTTTTTTCAGGGTCGAGTTCTAGGTTATCAAACTCCTTTTTGAACTCTTGATGATTGGGAAAATTTTCCGGTTTAATGCCTTTTTCAGCCGCTTACAGCGCACGGTCACCGTAGTCTTCGGGGTTTTCTTCGGGTTTAATTAAGCCAAAAGCTTTGCCGACGTTGACAATGATATTGGACACCTTTTCTAAAACGCTGAGTCCTTTGTCTAAAACAAAATCAATGGCTTTACTGAGTGCCGGTGCAACCACGCTTGATAAAAAGCTGGATACTGAACTAATAATACCTGAAAGCCAACCCATGATTAAAACCCTCGCTGCTGTTGAAAAATCGGTGTTTGAACATCTAAAGATGTCAAAATAAAGTTTATATGGCTTGTTGCATGAAGCGTTAGAATGATTCAAAACGCGTTAAAGTGACATTGATACTATCTTGGTAGTTGACTTCCTTGAGTACATCCGTGATGTTGTTGTTTTGCTTGAGTTTGTCGAATACTTTGCTGAGTACATCGATGAGCATTTTTTGTGTATTTTTTACTCCATTGATTTTTTTTGTTGTCTAGATCGGATGAG
>JBFXGB010000066.1:0-10981 GCA_050178405.1 Halothiobacillaceae bacterium | reverse complement strand
CGTTTCTAATTTCATATCTTTGCGCCTATTTGTGGCGTAATTTGATGTTGAGTTAGAAACAAGCCATTAGAGAAATTTAATGGCTTGAATGATTTTGTATAAAGCCATGCCTTATCGTGTGGCTTTTTTGTTTTTATATTTTGAAGGTTTTTATGCTCCATATTTATTCCACCGAAGCGCGCGAAAAACGACTTTTTGTTCCTATTGATGCAGGAAAAGTGCGCATGTATGTCTGCGGCATGACCGTGTATGACTATTGTCATTTAGGGCACGCGCGGGTGATGGTGGTGTTTGATATGGTGTATCGCTATTTACGTCATCTTGGATTTGAGACGACGTATGTGCGCAACATTACCGATATTGACGACAAAATTATCAAGCGTGCGGCGGAAAATGCCGAGCCAATTCAGGTATTAACGCAGCGCTTTATTGATGCCATGCACGAGGATGCGGATGCGCTAGGATGCCTGCGCCCAAGTCATGAGCCGCGTGCGACTGAGGCGATTCCTGAAATGTTGGCAATGATTAGTACCTTAATCGACAAGGGCTATGCGTATCGCGCTGATAATGGCGATGTGTATTACGACGTGAGCGAGTTTGAGGGTTATGGTCGCTTGTCGGGTAAAAATATTGAGGATTTGCGCGCGGGCGAACGGGTCGAGGTGGGTGAATCCAAGCATGATCCGCTGGATTTTGTCTTATGGAAGGCGGCCAAGCCCGGCGAGCCGGCATGGGATGCTCCTTGGGGGGCGGGGCGACCCGGTTGGCATATCGAATGTTCGGCCATGTCCACCACCTGCCTTGGGCATAGTTTTGATATTCATGGCGGCGGTATGGATTTACAATTTCCGCACCATGATAATGAAATCGCGCAAAGTGAGGCCGCAACCGGGTGTCATTATGTGAATTATTGGATGCACAACGGTTTTGTGCGTATCAATGAAGAAAAAATGTCGAAATCGTTGAATAACTTTTTCACGGTGCGCGAGGTATTAAAAGATTTTCGCGCTGAGGAAATTCGTTTCTTTATTTTGAATAGTCATTATCGTAGTCCATTAAATTATGCCGACGCGCAATTGTTAGCAGCACGGCAGGGTTTAACGCGGCTTTATACGGCCTTGCGTGATGCGGGCGATGATTATTCAAATATGCCTCGTTTGGGTGGGTTTGAGGAGCGTTTTTTTGTCGCTATGGATGATGATTTCAATACGCCGATGGCGATTGCGGTGTTGTTTGATTTGGTGAGTGAGATTCATCGTCAAACGGATACGGCACGCGATGCTGCCGCTGCAACTTTGAAATATCTTGCTGGGCTGTTGGGTTTATTGCAGATGTCGCCGGAGGCTTATTTGCGCGGTGAAGCAGGGCAGGGTGGGCTGGATGATGCTGCGATTCAGGCGCTTGTGGATGAGCGTTTGGCGGCGCGTGCGGCGAAGAATTTTGCCAAGTCGGATGAGATTCGTGATGCTTTGCTTAAAAATGGCGTGGTGTTGGAGGATGCGGCGGGGGTTACGCGCTGGCGACGGGCTTGATTCTTATGCAGTTTAGAACTGGTTGAGGATTTTGCAGCTTGGTGTATTGAGGCTTAAAAATCAGTCGCAAAATGCTTTTGTAGCCCGGATGTCAATCCGGGGTGGGTTATGCAACAAGCACGGTTGCCCCGGATTCTCGCTGCGCTTCATCCGGGCTACGACGATTGTGAATAGATTCTTGATACACGCGCACAAAAAAACGGCTCGCATAGGAGCCGTTTTTGTTGCTTGTAATGTCAGGCTTGGTTGCTAGCAGCCAAACCTACGCCAACCTAAAAATTAGGCAATGGCAACTTCAGCAGAGTCGGTTTCACCGGTGGTGTCTTTCCAAGTCACTTTAACCATGTCGCCTGCTTTGGCTGGAGCCTTGAAGGACAGGTAGGGGTTCTTGGATACAGCAGCGGACATGTTGCCTGCGATGACGGTCTTGCCTGCAACATCAGCTGAAATTTCAGTGATGAACTTAGGGGCGATGTCAGCGCCGGTGGTTTTGTCCTTGCGGTTACCGGGTTCCATTGGGTGAGTAATCAGGCACTTGACTTCAGCCAAGTCACCAGCGAGGGAGGCGCGAATTTTGATGCTACCAGCCATTGAAATATCTCCTATCGAGTTTGTCAGATGATTTAGGCTACAGGGAAGGGGGGATTAACCGCCGCAACCACCGATGGTGACCTTAACTTCTTTCTTGGCTGACAACAGTTTGCCGCCAGTCTTCACAACGCCGATCACGTTGGATGTTTTGCCCATTTTGATACGGGTTGCAAGATATGCAGTTGCGCCGGTCATGACGAAGTTGCAGACCAGTGGCATTTCGTTTCCTTCTACCAGAACGGCAATCGCTTCAGCAGCGCCTTTGCCTTCAACGGTAACAGGTACAACCGCGCCGTTTTCAGCGATGTCTGGAGCCTTGACGGTGACGTCAGCACTTTCAGTGGTGGCGCCTGAGCCCATAATAGCAGTCAGGGCATCAGCGATGCTCTTAGCCTTGAAAGCGGCTTCTGGCCATGCGGCGAAAACAGCGCGTGGGGTCAACAGACCTGCGCCTACAGCGATACCTACGGCAGTGGCAGCGAGGCTGCCTTTCAAAAATACACGACGATTGCTCTGCATGTTGATCTCCTCATGTTTAGAGTTGTGTGTGTTGAACACGCTTAGAGGTATTGCATGGCCTGTGCCAACTTGGCTTGGGTGAGGTTGTTGGGAGCTTCTAAAAATCGCCATTGCGAGTAGCCTTGCGACATGGTGGTCCAAAAGAGTCTTATCAAAACAGCAAGTTATAGATTGCTTCACTGAGCTCGCAAAGATGATTTTGATGTTTTTAGACGCTGCCTTTCGATTGATTCATAGGGATTTTGAGGTCGATTGTTTTGGCCAGAGTGGTTGGATGATTGCAACTTGCACTGCCCGGACGTTGCAAATTGCACTATTCAATGTCGAAACCTTGCAATTTGCGCCATAAAGTTGATTTATTGATGCCTAAGGCGCGTGCGGTTTGTTCGCGGTTGCCATCATGGCGTTGCAGGGTTTTAAGAATGTAGCGCCGTTCAAGTTCTTCGAGGCTTGGGGTGTCTGCGTCAATGCAGGCACTCATGCGGTCGGGTTCTGCGTGCGTTACTTCGCTTGCGCTGTTGAGCGCGGGTTGGCGATGGGTGGGTTCAAGATGCAGGATGGGTTGTTCTGCCAACGCGACATGGCGCTCAATCAGGTTTTTAAGCTCGCGCACATTGCCCGGCCACGTGGCGCTAACGAGGCGTTCCATGCTGCTCGCATCAAAGCCCGTCACATTGCGGTGGTAGCGCTCGGCAAATTCACGCACAAAATGCTGCACAAGATCGGAAATATCTTCGCGCCGTTCGCGTAGCGGCGGCATTCGCAGTTTGACTACGTTGAGGCGATGGTAAAGATCGTGGCGAAATTGTCCGAGTTCGACAAGGTGACTGAGCTCGCGGTTGCTGGCCACCACAAAGCGCACGTCAATGTCGATGGGGGTAATGCCGCCCACGCGGGTGACTTGCTGTTCTTGCACCACGCGCAGCAGTTTGGTTTGCATGGCATCGGAAATGTTGCCGATTTCGTCGAGAAAGAGCGTGCCGCCACTTGCGACTTCGAGCAGGCCGCGTTTGGTTTGGTGTGCGCCGGTGAATGCGCCTTTTTCGTGGCCGAACAGCTCACTCTCTAACAGTGATCCGGTAATCGCGCCGCAGTCGATGACCACGAAAGGCTTGTCGGCAAAGTCGGAAAGATTATGCACGGCGCGTGCCGCAAGCTCTTTGCCCGTGCCAGATTCGCCTTCAATCATCACGTTGACGCGCACATCGTGGATTTTTTCGATGATTTTGTAGACGGCACGAATCGGCGCGGAGTCACCCAACATGCCGCCATAACGCGGGCTGGGAAGGCTGGGCTTGGGCGTGCGGTCGAGCTGTTCGCGCACCAGTTTAAGTAGCTCGTCCATGTCGAAGGGTTTTTTGATGAAGTCGGTTGCGCCCAAGCGCAGGGCTTCAATCGCGTCGTCCATGGTCGAGTAGCCAGTAATCAGGATGAAGGGCACTTTGGGGTGACGGGCGCGCAGCGCTTGCAGAAGTTCGATGCCGCTAAGCCCTGGCATTTTCAAATCGGAGATGACCAGCGCCGGAGCGGGCTGTTGCTCGATGCGTTCGAGTGCGGCTTGAGGCGAGCGAAAGATGTCCACTTCAAAGGCTTCGCCGCGGGCAAAACGGCTAAAAAGTTCGCCGGCGCGCGGGTCGTCATCGACAAAAATAATGCGTGGTTTGGGTGTGTTCATGGGTTGGACCCTGGAAGCGGTTGCAGAGGAATACGCGGTGCGCTTGGAGTGAGCGGGATTTCAAAGCTTGCCACGACACCCCCTTCCGCATGGTTGCTGATATTCAGTTCGCCGCCATGATACTGGACGATGCCAAGACTGATGGATAGCCCAAGCCCCGTGCCTTCGCCGACGGTTTTGGTGGTGAAGAAGGGATCGAACAGATGTTCGAGTACGTCGCTGGACAGTCCGCTGCCATGGTCACGCACGCTGATGCGCAAGCGCTGGTTTTCGCAGGCTGCACGAAGCTCGATGTGTCCATTGTCCGGCGTGGCGTGCAAGGCGTTGCGTAAAAGATTGAGCAATACCTGTTGCAGTTGGTCGGCATCGGCATCCGCTTGGCATTCCGGGTTGCAGGACTGCACGGCAAACACCACATCTTTCGCCATGGCTTCGGGTTCGATCAGTTCCAGGGTGTGCTTAATCCAGGGGCAAACTTTGAACGGACGATGCTCGGGCGGCAGTTGGCGGGCAAAGTTCATCACCCCGCGCACAATGCGTCCGGCGCGCAGCGTCTCTTCGCGTAATTCATTTATATCGCTGCTTAATTCTATGTTTTTATTGGTTATTCCACGTTCAATCAGCGTGGCGTAAGAGAGGATATTGTTGAGCGGATTATTGATTTCATGCCCAATGCCCGCCGCCATTTGGCCGATACTGGCGAGTTTGGCTTGTTGCAGCATTTTGCGTTCAGTACGCAGGCGTTCGGCTTCGGCGGCGCGTAGGCGTTCGGCCATGTCATTAAAGTCGTTTTCCAATTCGCGGATTTCACGGGTGTGGCTTGTGACTTCAACGCGGCGGCTGGCATCGTGTGCAAAGTCATGCAGTGCGGCACGCAGTTGCAAAATGGGTCGGGCAATATGTCGTGCGCCGAGGACGGCAAGCAGTGCCGAGGCGATAAAAACCAGTAAGACCAATAGCCACAAGGTTTGACGCAAGCCGGCGTAGGGTGCGTCCAGCGTGCTGTAGGGCACGGCAAAACCTAAAATCCAGCTGGTGAGTTGATTGGGATAAGGATGGAACTCTTGGTAATACACCCGCCATTTGCCATCGCTGCTATTAAATTGACCGTAGGGGCGTTGTTGCAGGTGTTGCCAAAGCTCGCCGCCGTCGAGACTTTGTAGCTTGACTTCGTGCGGCTTGGGCGCGCTGAAACGGGTGTCGAGGCGGTCGTGATAGAGCAAGAGGCCATTGCGTTGTGGGTCGTCTAGGTTGCGTTCGGCAATCAAGAGTTCGGTGCCACTGGGGCGTGGTACGAGACGCAAAATGCGGTCGAGGTACTCGCCAAAGGTGTTCACGGCCAAAATCGCATCGATACGCCCATTGTCGCCCAAGGGGACGAGCGCGGTGAGCATGGTCAGGGTTTGTCCGGTGGGCAAGTCCCAGCGGCTTTGTGGCAGGGGCATAAAGCTAATTTCACCGCTTGGCGCAAGGCGCATGGCGCGGGCAAATCCGGGCGCGTGCAGGTCTTCTTCGGCATATTCCACATTGCCAAGACTCGGGTAAATCGCCGGACGGGCGCGCCCTTCGCTGACTTTAATTAACGTGTTGCCCGCGCCATCGAGTACGCGCAAGCTGCCAAGACTGGGAATGGTACGTTGTAGGTTGAGTAAAAACTGGGTGAGTTGGTTTTTTTGCGCGGTATATTCTGGGTGGCGCGCGCCTTCGTTGGCGGCGCGTGCGATGGGCAAAAAGTCCTGCATGGGGCTGGATTGGGCAATACCGCGAATCATGGCGCGTTCGTAATTCAGGCGGTTGTCGATTTCGCTGGCTAACGCATTCAACCGCCGCCCCATGTCGCTGTCCATATCGTGCAGATGACGCTGTTCACCCCATTGGAGCAAGACAAAGGTCAGCGCTAACAAGGGCAAGCCGGTGGCGAGGAGTGTCCAAAAGAAGATCGTGCCGCGTAAGCGCATGATTAGCTTCCGTTGACGGGCATGGCACCCGCAAAATGCTCTACCCACCAAAGGCGGGCGCGCAGCCCCCAAGGGGTGATGTAGCCGGTTTCGACGAAATGGATGCGGCCCGTGGCATCGACAATCAAATGCAGCGGTACGGCTTTGATGCCGAGTGGGGCGAGGAGTGCGCCTTGCGGGTCGTTGATGACGGGCATATCGATTTTTTCTTGGGCAAGAAAACGGCGCATGGCGGCATCGTCACCTGATTTCCAGGCAATGCTCATGACGGGTGCATCTTTTGCGAGTTCGGCGATACCCGCTAATTCAAGCCGACACACGGGACACCATTCTGCCCAGATGTGGACGACAAGTGGGCGACCTTGGGTTTTGCGGCTATCAAACATTTTTCCATCCAGCGTTTGGCTAATGAGTGGCGGTAGGATTTTGTCCGGTAGCTTAGGGGCGTTCCAGGCTTGAATGAGGAAAAAAACACCCAGCACCAGGGCAATTTCGATGCTCCAGCGCAGTATGCGCGAGCGCCATGACTTTTTGGCGGGCGGCGGGGGTGCGGGGTGCGAGGATGGATTCATGGGCAAAGTGGCGGGGAGAATGTTTTGCGTCGGTGATTTATCATGCGGGCATGACAGATAAAAAGCCAACCATCCTATCGAGCACGCTGATTGCTAAGACACGTTTGTTTGCGGTCGAGGAAGTTCATTTGCGTTTTAGTAATGGCGTGGAAACGCGCTACGAGCGCCTTCTTGGCAGTCCGCATGGGGCGGTGTTGCTGGTGGCGCTCACTTTGGAAAACGAGGTTTTGATGGTGCGTGAATATGCCGTCGGGCTGCACCGTTATGAGCTTGGTTTGCCCAAAGGGGGCATGGAGGCGGGGGAAACGCCGGTGCAAGCCGGGCTGCGTGAGTTGCGCGAGGAGACGGGTTTTGCGGCGCGGCGTTTGGATGTGTTGGGTGAGCTGACTCTTGCGCCGGGTTATAGCAGCCAGCGCACGCATGTGGTGTTGGCGCGGGATTTGTACGCTGCGCCTTTGCTTGGGGATGAGCCGGAGCCGTTGGAGCTTGTGCCTTGGTCTTTGGCGCGTTTGGGCGAGCTGATTACGATGCCCGAATGCAGTGAGGCGCGTACCTTGGCGGCGATGTTTATGGCGCGCGAATTTTTGGCGCATGAGGAAGCAGTATGAAGGTCGATCAAGCCTTGTTTGATGCGGTGCGAAGGCTTGCCGTGCGTGCGGGCGAAGCGATTATGCAGGTGTACGCCGGTGAGTTTGCGGTGACTAAGAAAGATGATTTAACACCACTGACCGAGGCGGATTTGGCGGCGCATTGTTTGATTGAAGCGGGGTTAATCGCGCTATGCCCTGACTTGCCCGTGCTTTCCGAGGAAGGGGCGGATGTGCCGTTTGCCACGCGGCAAGGCTGGGAGCGTTATTGGTTGGTTGATCCGCTGGATGGCACGCGCGAGTTTGTTAAACGCAACGGCGAGTTCAGCGTCAATATCGCGCTGGTCGATGGGCATGAGGTGGTGCTGGGCGTGGTGCATGCGCCTGCGCTTGGGGTGACATATGCGGCGTGGCGCGGGGCTGGGGCGTGGAAATGGAGCGGGGATGAGGATGCTCCGGCGCGTATTGCCGTGGCGCGCCCTGCGAGTTCGCCCTTGCGCGTTGCACTTAGTCGCTCGCATGGATCAAAGCGGATGCAGGCGTATTTGGATGCGTTGCAGGCTGTTCACGGCGAGGCAGAATGTGTGTACTTGGGCAGTGCGCTTAAGTCGTGTTTGGTGGCCGAAGGCGCGGCGGATGTGTATCCGCGTTTGGGGCTAACGTCCGAGTGGGACACGGCGGCGGCGCAGTGTGTGGTCGAAGAAGCAGGCGGGCACATGACCGACACCACTGGAGAGCGGATGCGTTACAACGGCAAAGACTCGTTGCTCAATCCTGAATTTTTGGTGTTTGCGGATAGGGGCGTGGATTGGGCGGGGTTTGTGCCGTCTTTAGAAAATAATTGATTAACACATCCTACGATTTTGTGTTGTATGACAGAAACTTAGACCGCGATTTGAATGGAGAGCTTAATTGATGCAGCACACACTTTTACTTGGCTTGAATATCGATCATGTGGCCACGGTGCGTCAGGCGCGTGGTGAAATTTACCCTGAGCCGGTTCATGCGGCCTTACTTGCCGAGCAGTTTGGTGCGGACAGTATCACGCTGCATTTGCGTGAAGACCGTCGTCATATTCAAGATCGCGATGTCGAAGTGTTGCGCGGCTTATTGCAAACGCGCATGAATTTGGAAATGGCGGTCACGGATGAAATGCTGGGCATTGCCGAGCGCATTAAGCCGCAGGATTGTTGTTTAGTGCCGGAAAAGCGCGAGGAATTGACCACCGAAGGTGGCTTGGATGTACTGGGTCAAGAAGCGCGGATGCTGGATGCCTGCTCGCGGATGCGCGAGGCTGGGGTGCGGGTGTCTTTGTTTATTGATGCGGACAAGGCGCAAATCGAGGCGGCGGTGCGCGTGGGCGCGCCGGTGATTGAAATTCACACGGGGCATTACGCGACAGCACGCGGTGAGGCGCAGCAGGCTGAGCTTGCGCGTATTCGTGAGGCGGCGTTGTACGCTGCGAGCTTAGGTTTACATGTCAACGCGGGGCATGGCTTGCATTATCACAATGTGCAGCCGATTGCGGCGATTCCTGAAATGCGCGAGCTCAATATTGGTCATGCGATTATTGCGCGCGCGATTTTTTCGGGCTTAGGCGAGGCGGTGCGTGAAATGAAGCGGCTGATGCTTGAGGTGCGTGGGTGTTGAAATTTAAGAAGAAATTTAAGCCACAGAGGTCACAGAGGTCACAGTGGTCACAGTGGTCACAGTGGTCACAGTGGTCACAGTGGTCACAGAGGTCACAGAGGTCACAGAGGTCACAGAGGGGAATCGCACATTTGCATAGGTTCAATTTGGTTTTTAGCTCTGTGTACTCTGTGATCTCTGTGGCTAATGTGGCTTTAACAGCATGATTCACGGCATCGGCACGGATATTGTCGCCATTGCCCGCATGGTGCGCCTCTGGGATAAATACGACGAAGCGTTAGCCTTGCGTTTGCTGGCCGATGACGAGTTGCAAGCCATGAGCCAGCACCACGAACCTGCGCGTTTTTTAGCCAAGCGTTTTGCCGCCAAAGAGGCCGCTGCCAAAGCCTTGGGCACGGGTTTTCGCAGTGGTTTAAGCCTGCGTCATATCGTTGTGTTGAATGATACGTTGGGTAAACCCTTGCTGCGTTTTGATGAGCGTGCAGCGGAATTAGCGGCAGATTTTGGCGTGCAGGCATCGCATCTTTCCATCAGCGATGAGGCTGATTTTGCCGTGGCTTTTGTGATTTTGACGCGCTAACGAGGACGCAACTTATGGATTTTCCGACCCTTGCCCATGCTGTTGGTCAAACCCCGCTGGTGCGTTTGCAGCATATCCATGCCGGACGCGGTAATGTCATTTTGGCAAAATTAGAGGGCAATAATCCCGCCGGCTCGGTAAAAGATCGGCCAGCTTTGTCGATGATTGAGCGCGCTGAACAACGCGGCGAAATCAAGCCAGGCGACACCTTGATTGAGGCTACAAGCGGCAATACCGGGATTGCTTTGGCAATGGCGGCGGCGATCAAAGGCTATCGTATGGTATTGATTATGCCCGATAATTTGAGCATCGAACGCCGCCAAGTCATGCGCGCTTACGGTGCGGAATTGATTTTGGTGACCCAAGCGCAAGGGATGGAAGGCGCGCGCGATTTGGCATTACTCATGCAGCAGCGCGGCGAGGGCAGGGTGCTCGATCAGTTTGCCAATCCCGATAATCCGCTGGCGCATTACACCAGCACGGGACCGGAAATTTGGCAGGCCACCCAAGGGCGCGTGACTCATTTTGTGAGTTCGATGGGCACGACGGGTACGATTATGGGAACGTCGCGTTATCTAAAAGAGCAAAATTCCGCAGTGCAAATTATCGGCGTACAGCCCGCCGAGGGTACATCCATTCCCGGCATCCGCCGCTGGCCTGTCGCGTATTTACCCAAAATCTACGAGCCGCAGCGTGTCGATCAGATTATGGATGTCAGCCAAAGCGATGCCGAAGAGATGACCCGTCAACTCGCGGCGCGTGAAGGCATTTTGGCGGGCATTTCATCCGGCGGCACGCTGGCGGCGGCGTTACGCCTTGCGGAAAACTTGAGCGACGCGGTGATTGTGACCATCGTCTGTGACCGTGGTGATCGTTATTTGTCCACGGGCGTGTTTCCGGCTTAGTTTTTTGTTTGGTTGAGTTAAACTAAACTAAGTCAACCAAGTTAAGGGCGTGATTCCAATGCAAAGCGTCAACATGCACGAAGCCAAAACCCATCTTTCCGCGTTGGTGGAACGCGCAGTCAATGGCGATGAATTTATTATCGCCAAAGCAGGCAAACCGATGGTTAAAGTGGTGCGCTATGACGCGCCTAGCGCTCAGGCTGTGCGCCGCATTGGTTTTATGACGGGAGAAATACGCGTGCCGGATGATTTTGATCGCATGGGCGAGGCTGAAATTGAGCGTTTGTTTGGCGGCGTGGCATGAAGGTGTTGTTGGATACCCATCTATTGTTATGGGCGGCGGGGTTGCCAGAATATCTCTCCAACACAGCACGCGAGTATTTGGATAATCCGGATAACACGCTGATGTTCA
>JBFXGB010000065.1:0-11193 GCA_050178405.1 Halothiobacillaceae bacterium | reverse complement strand
CAACCATCGGCAAAGCTCGCGCACACGCCGCCTGCTTATCCGCCAACTGCTGCGCATAGGGCTGTTCAATCAGGCAGCACGAACGGCAAAGCCCGGCTTTGAAATAGCTGCACTCCATAAACTTAGCCCTTCACCGTATGCGCCGACTCAATCCGCGCGCGCAAATCATCCGGCGCAATAAACACAAACGCCCGCCCGCGCTTGATTTGCTCCAACAGCCCCAACTCCGCAAGACCAAGCAAATCGGAGCGGGCGGTGGCATACGACACCCCCTGCGAGCGTTGATGCGCCTCGATGACATAATCGAACCCCGGCTGCTTCAGGGCATGGGTCAAAAGCGTAATTTGGCGTAGATTGAGCTTGCCGCGTAAAGCGGGCGAGGTCTGCAATAAACGCGCCGTGCCGCGCTGTTCCGCGCCCTTGCGTGCCAAATACTCATGCAGGGCGGCAATGGCCTGACGCACCACCCGCAGCTGATGCAGCACAAAATACGTTGTGTCGTTGTCATCGGTTTCCGCGTGCAAATACGCCAGCGAATACTGCTTGGGCGCTAATTTTATGATGCGCGAAATCGAGAGATACTCCATCAGCCAATAACCCTGCCGCGCCATGCTCCAATAAAACAAGGCACGCGCCGTGCGCCCATTGCCATCGGTAAACGGATGATCGTAAGCAATCATAAAATGCAGCAAAATCGAGCGCACGACAGGGTGCACAAAGGGCTGATTATCCCGCGCTTGCCCGCCCTCACCGCCGTTGGCGAAGACACACAAACGCTCAAGCCGCTCGGCCAAGGATGCCGCGAGCGGCGGCTCGTGCAGCACCGTGCCATCGCGGTTATCAACCACGCGCACATCATCACGCTGCCGCAATCGCCCGGCTTCGTCAGGATCATCCAGCGTGCCGTGCGTCACGCGTTGGTGCAGCTCCAGCACCAGCTCCGGAGTCAGCGGACGATCCTTGATGGAGCGAATCCAATCCATGGCCTGATAGTTATTGAAGATCATTCTTTCGCTGTGATCTCTAGGCGCACGCCCTACGCGCAGCATTTCCTCGGCCATCAGACGCGTGGTGGATGCACCCTCCAACTGGCTGGAGGTGACCGCCTCCTCAATCAGAGAATTGAAAATGTAATCATCCCGATCCGCCGAATTCACCACATGCCCCGGCAAACTCACCCGCCCTGCGGCATCCTGATCGATATGATGCAAATCGCGCAGCACCGGCTCAGGCATAGCCACCACCATCGGTTGATCATGCTTATCGAGCAAAGGCAAGGACTTGAGCAAACCCTGACGCGCCATACGCACCGCGAGCCACCATGTTGGATGACTCACACCCTCGGGCGCGGGACGATGCCGCAGCTCATCCCAGTGCATGTATTCCCCATGCACAAGACCGCCCTCCTGCTGGCTCATGGCATGAACCAGTTCATACGGCGGCGTCGAGCTCAGCAGCTCAACTAAATTGGGAGGAGAAAGCGGAAGTTTCACAATGCGCTGCCTGCTAATTATTGAGTTAACACAAACTAATACTTTACGCAGAATAGGTGTTTTACTCCCTCCCCCTTGATGGGGGAGAGCGTAGCGAGGGGGTCGCTGGGGAGAGGGTGGGAAAGCTGGCATAAGCCTATGATTTGGCAGATGCTCTCGCCCCCTCTCCCCAACCCTCTCCCGCGAGGGGAGAGGGGGTTAAATCAGGATTTTGCGTACGTCCTAAAACTATTACTCTACGCAGATCATGCGTGCGCGCCTAGTCTTGTGTCAACAAACTATTAAATAAAATCAAATTAATAATTGATGCAAAACTCAAGTAAGCCACAGAGAACACCGAGCCATGTAGCCCGGATGGAGCGCAGCGGGAATCCGGGGCAGCCGCTCCGATTGCAAAGCCTGCCCCGGATAAACATCCGGGCTACAAAAGCTTGTTTAGAAGACCATCTTCAAACCCAAAGGCCACTTCACTCAACGCCGCAACCACCCCGCCACCTCCAGCGCCGCATAGCTCAGAATGCCATCCGCCCCAGCGCGTTTCATCGACACCAAGCTCTCCATCATGCACTTCTCCCAGTCCAGCCAGCCGTTTTGCGCGGCGGCTTTGAGCATGGCGTACTCGCCGGAGACTTGGTACACATAGGTCGGCGCATGAAACTCATCTTTAATACGGCGCACGATGTCCAAATACGGCAGGCCGGGCTTGACCATGACCATATCCGCGCCCTCTTGCAAATCCAGCGCCACCTCGTGCAGCGCCTCATTGCTGTTGCTTGGGTCCATCTGGTAGGTGAATTTGTTGCTCTTGCCCAAATTGCCTGCCGAACCCACCGCATCGCGGAATGGACCATAAAAGCTGGAAGCGTACTTGGCCGAATACGCCATGATGCGCGTATGAATATGCCCGTTCGCTTCCAGCGCCTTACGAATCAAGCCAATACGTCCGTCCATCATGTCGCTAGGCGCGACCACATCCGCGCCCGCTTGGGCGTGCGAGAGCGCCTGTTTCACCAGCGCCTCGACCGTTTCATCGTTCATCACATAGCCCGCATCGTCAATCAGCCCGTCCTGCCCATGCGTCGTGAACGGATCCAGCGCCACGTCGGTCATCACCCCAAGCTCTGGGAAGCGCTCTTTCAACGCCCGCACCGCACGCTGCGCCAAGCCTTGCGCATTCCACGCTTCGGCGGCATCCAGCGACTTGGCCTCCCTTGGTGTGACCGGAAACAGCGCCAGCATGGGAATGCCTAAATCCACGGCACGCTCGGCTGTTTTGAGCAGCAAGTCGATGGATTGACGCTCCACACCGGGCATGGAGGCAATCATTTCTGTGCGGCCTTCGCCCTCCAACACAAACACCGGCAAAATCAAATCATTCGCGGTCAGCACGTTTTCGCGCATCAAACGGCGGCTAAAATCATCCCGGCGCATACGGCGCATACGGGTCATCGAAAAATTGCGGTTGAACATAAGCATCTCCTGATTCAGCATAGACAGATTGTAACGAGCCTATAGGAATCTACCCATGTCTTTTATTGCTCCTTCTTTTATCGAATTCGCCTTTATGCACCCCGGTGCCCATGAAACCTTTACCACGGCTGCGCGCCAACACGGGCTGGACGCGGCATGGCATGAGGATGCGATTGGCACGGGCGCAACCATCGTGCGCGTGAGCGAGGCGGGACTCACGCCAGAGATTGAGGCCGAACTGGAGGCTTTGGCGCAACAACTCGACGAAGAAAGCCAAAATTGGGCAGATAGCATGGATGATGTACGCCTCTCCGCCGTCGGCATCGTGGTGCATCTTAGCGACGGTCGCCAGTCCCTCGCGCGTGTCGATCCCAACATGATGCGCCGCATTTTAAGCGTGCTTTCACCCGATGAGGTGGGGCAACTGGTGGCTAAAATCTGTGACGCAGTGGAAAACCCGGACACCTCATCCATTTGCCAAAACATGCACGCGGATGACTGATCTGCTTCCGAATCTTGGCGCATGGCACGCCGAACCCCTGCCCGATGCCGAGACGCGGCTCGCCGTCTTACGCATGGCAAGCCTCTGGCACGAACGCCTCGAAGCCTTGCACCTGCGGCTGATGCTCGGTCTGCCGAGCGAAATGCAGCGTGATGTGTTGTGGAACGAGGCGGACAATGAGGTGCAACGCGCCGCCGTCGAACTCATCACCGGCCAAGTCATGCTGGCACGCCGGCAAAAAGGCGCCTGGCTCTGGCTCGATGCCGCCGAAAAACGCCTTGCGCAACACCTCTCAGGTAGAGACTACATTACCTTGCTGCGCCGCCATGCCGTGTTGCGCTCACTCGCGCTTTTTGATGTTGCACGCCCCGTGCGTCCACTGGATGAATTGCTGGCGATTGCCAGAGCCACTGCCCAACTTGAAGGCCTGCAGCGCAAAGACTACAGCCAAGATACGCGCGATACGCTGGGTTAATTAGGACTTGCAGGTGACGAGCCTCTGTAGCCCGGGTGTCAACCCGGGGCAGACTCGACCATCGGCACAGCCCCCGGATTCCCGCTACGCTCCATCCGGGCTACATAGGTTGCTTGGGTTAATGAGGCTTACGCACAAGCTTCGTTTTTACTCCCTCTCCCGCTTGCGGGAGAGGGGCGGGGTGAGGGTGCTTTGACGCAACCCGTCCGCAAGGCACGGATAGCGCAATTTGATACCCAACACCTCTTTCATCCGCCGATTATCCAAACGCCGCGACTCGTTCAAATACTCCAATAACCCTGATGAAAAGCTGCGTTTTGCTTCTTCCAAGCTCACGCAAGGCGGGCGCACGATACCCGCCGCATCCGCCACGCGGTAGAAATAATCGCTCATGCTGCTCGGCGCATCGTCACTGGCGTTATAAATGCCAGGCGGCGCATCATCTTGTGCCGCACGCAGCGCTATCGCAGCAAGATCATCCTGATGAATGCGATTGCTCCACGGCGCATCCTCGGGACACACCACCGGATCACCACGCTTGAGACGCTCCAGCGGATAACGACCCGCGCCGTAAATACCAGGGACACGCAACACCACCAAATCAATCGCATGGCGACGAGCAAAGTCATGCAGCTGCTGCTCGGCATCGACACGCCGGCGCGAGCGTGCATTGTCAGGATGAAGCGGGCGGGTTTCATCCACCCACGCACCGCCACAATCGCCATACACGCCCGAAGTGGAGATATACACAATCCGGCGTGGCGGCGCGTGTTCCAGGGCGGCAAGAAGATTTGCGGTACGGCTGTCATTTTCACCATGAGGCGCGGGCGGCGCAAAGTGCAACAACACATCACACTTGCCTAGATGCTGCAAAGATTCAGCGTGATCCAAATCGCCTAACATCGGCTCAACGCCCGTCAACGGGCGCATTGAACGCACCAAAGCACGAATCCGCCAGCCCAAGCTCAAACCCAGCGCGGCCACACGCTGCCCGATGTCACCGTAGCCAACGATAAGAACCTGTGTGTGATGATGATGAGCGCATTGCGACACGAAAATTGGCCTCAAAAGCTTGTGTAGCCCGGGTGCCAACCCGGGAAAGGTCTTGCTACGGGTACGACCACCCCGGATTCCCGCTGCGCTCCATCCGGGCTACATAAGCTGCGTCAAGGCGAGGGATTGCCGTGGAAACCCTGCCACGATCTTTATGCAGAGCCATTAACGCCCGAACTTAGCCACCAGCAGACTGAGCTTGTCATTCATATCGAGCGCAACCGCTGGAGCTTCATCCTTGGAGGCTGCAGCGTCTTGCGCCATAGCGGCAGGCTTATCTTCACGCGGCGGGCGATTGCGCTTGTCATTGCGTGCGCCCTCGCGCCGAGGGGTACGCCCCGCCGGACGTTTATCCAACGGATTACGCGGGCGACGTGGACGCTCCTCCGCGCCCTCGCGTCCTGCATGTTCGCTGGCTGCACCTTCCGCACCTGCTTCAGCGCTATCCCCCACCATCGCAGGGCGCGGCGCACGTTCAGGGCGTTTGGGTAGCTTCGGCTCAAGCTCCAAAAGTTTGGCCGCCGAGTGCGCTTTTTGCTCTTCCGTGACCTCGGCCACCACCTCGCCCATTAGGCTAATACGCGCATCGCCCCGCGCCACCGCGCGATGGTAGGCCGCGCCTTGGGTGTAATAACGCAACGCACGACGCAAGTCCTGCATGGACACCGGTAAAGGATTCTCCCCCTCACGCGCGGCGCGCAACTCCTGCAACACGCCGATGGCCAAAGGACGCACCAAACGCCCATCGGCATGAAAAGCCGCAGGATAACGATCCGCAAGGATGTTCAACACAGCGCGTGGGTGCAGCGACTTGACCTTGGGGGCCTCGGATGAGGTTTCTTCATCCGAGGCCGTGTCTGCATCGACAGCAAGCTCAACGACGCTCGCCTCTTCAGAGGCTAAAACCTCTGCATCAAGCATTTCAGACACAGAATCAAGCGGGGTATCGGCCTTGGCCGCAGAATGCAGGTTGTCCATCAAAAATCTCAAAACAAAAACAAAAAAGCCAACATCTAAGTAGGGCGTGGCGAGTTTAACAGGCTACGCTTAAAAACCCATGCGCCCACGGCTTTTAAGCGACTTTCAATCGAGTATTCACGACTCAGCCGCCGGAGCATGATTATTCTTGTGCGCTGCATCCACCACATGACGCATTTTATGCAACATCCACAGCCCCGGCAGCGCCGCCAGCACGGTCAACACAAAAAACAGCGGCCAATCCAGCCATGCGACTACGCCGCCCGCCACTGGCCCCAAAAATACCCGCCCCAGCGAAGCCAAGGCCGACAACAACGCAAACTGCGTGGCGGAATAGCGAATGTCACACAAGCCCATCAGCAGCGCCACAAACGCCGCCGTGCCCATGCCCCCCGCCAAGTTTTCTAACCCCACCACCGCGACCATCAACAGATAGTTGTGCCCCGCAAGCGAGAGCGCAAAAAAGCCAAGGTTCGTCACCGCCTGCAACAAACCAAACAGCATCAAAGAGCGATACAAACCTAGGCGCATCAACCACAACCCGCCCACCAACGCGCCCAACAAAGTCGCCACCAGCCCCAAACCCTTGTTCACCACGCCCACATCCGTCGGCGTAAAGCCCGCACCGCGAATCAGAAACGCCGTGGTCAAACTTCCGGCAAAGGCATCGCCCACCTTATAAAGAATGACCAAGGCGATTAAGCCCCAAGCCTCCGGACGGCTAAAAAAGGCGCGCAAAGGGCCAAAAACAGCCTCGCCCAAGGTGCGCGGCGCGTACTCCGTCTGCGGCTCCGGCGTGGCCAGCGTCACGATGAGGCTTGTGGCCATCAACCCCGCCATCAGCAAAAAGGTGTTCGCCCAGCCCCAGTGATCGCCCAAAATCAGCGCCCCCGCGCCGCCGACAAGCATCGCCAAACGATAGCCCGTGACCGAAAACGCCGCCCCCAAACCGCGTTCCTGCGGCTTGAGAATATCGGTACGCAGCGCATCAAACGCGATGTCCTGCGTGGCGGATAAAAAGGCGAGCATCAAGGCAAAACCCGCAATCATCAAAAGATTATTGTGCGGATCAAGCTGCGACAGCCCCGCCATCATCAGCGCCAGCAGGGTTTGCGTAAGCAACAACCACGCCCGCCGCCGCCCGAGCGGAATCGGCACAAAACGATCAACAAGCGGTGCCCAGAGGAATTTAAGCGTGTACGGCAAACCGGTCAGCGCAAACCAGCCGATGGTCAGAATGGAAATGTTTTCCACCGTCAGCCACGCCTGAATGGTGCTGGATGAAAGCGGCAAAGGCAGGCCGGAGGCAAAGCCCAAGGGCAGCATGAGCCAGAGGCGGCGCTCAAAACGCATTCCGGCCTTCAACTCAATCGCGGCCGGGATTCAAACGCAAATCTTCACGCAGCAATTCAATCAGCGCCTGCATATCTTCAGGAATCGGCGCTTCCCAAGCCATCAATTCACCCGTGGCGGGGTGTTCAAGCTCCAGCCGCGCCGCGTGCAGTGCCTGACGGCGGAAGCCGCGCAGGGTTTCGACCAATTCTGTGGATGCGCCTTTGGGCAGGCGCAGGCGGCCACCGTAGTCGGGGTCGCCGACCAGCGGCAATTTGAGGTGCGACATGTGTACGCGAATCTGGTGCGTGCGCCCGGTTTCGAGTTGCACACGCAGCAAGGTGTGTTGGCGGAATTTTTCCGCCACGCGGTAGTGGGTAATCGCTTCGCGTCCGTTTTCCGTCACCGCCATGCGCGTGCGCTCGCGTGGGTGGCGACCAATCGGCAAATCGACCATGCCGCCTGCGACCAGCAAGCCTTGCGCCACGGCCATGTATTCGCGGTGCATGTCACGATCAGACAGCGCTTCGATGAGGTTTTTATGCGCCGGTAATGTGCGCGCAATGACCAGCAAGCCGGAGGTATCTTTGTCCAGACGATGCACAATGCCCGCGCGCGGCAGCAGGCGCAGTTCGGGAAAATGAAACAGCAGCGCGTTCATCAAAGTACCCGTAGCGTTGCCTGCGCCTGGGTGCACCACCAATCCCGCAGGTTTGTTGATGACGATAATGTGCTCGTCGCTATAGACCACGTTCAGCGGGATATTTTCCGGCGCGGCCTCGGTCTGACGCTCCGGCTCGACCAGCAGCTCGACCACTTCGCCGCCTTCGACCGGGGTACGCTGCGGCACGCAGGTTGCGCCATTGACGCTGATTTTGCCGTCTTTGAGCCAAGCGGTGAGGCGCGAGCGCGAATAGTCCGGAAAGGCTTGGGCAATGGCCTGATCCATGCGCATCCCGCGCGAATCATGAGGCAACACTGCGCGGGAGCTTAGGCTCTCATTAGCTTCATCGTGCTCGCTTGAAACCGCGTCGCTCTCCAGCGCCATGTCGTCGTCAAATTCATCGTCACGCATGGCGCTTGTCTCTGTTTTTTGGGGCGTATTTTTCATGCGCGCATGGTAGCAGATTGGTCAGCTCCTTACGGGCGATTGTCTGCAACGATAGCTACACGTATACTTTGTGCAATCATCCTCGCTAAAAAGAGTCGCTACATGAATAAGTCCGCTAGCCGTTACCCGAGTCCCATCATTTTTCTACACTGGCTCACTCTGCTGTTAGTGATTGCCGTCTATGCAACGATTGAACTGCGTGACATTTTCCCCAAAGATGACCCGCTCCATGCCGCAATGAAGTCTTGGCATTTTATGCTTGGTCTGAGCGTACTTCTCATTACTGTTCTGCGGTTGTCGATGAAGGCGATTTGGCATCATGCGCCCGCGATTGAGCCGCCGATTCCCGCATGGCAAGAAGCGCTCTCCAAGCTGGTGCATGGGATGCTGTATGTCATTATGATTGGCCTTCCACTTGCGGGGTGGGCCATACTTAGCGCCGCTGGCAAGCCGATTCCTTTTTTCGGCCTAGAGCTGCCTCCGCTTATCGGCGTTGACAAGGCGTTAAGCAAGCAAATCAAAGAGGTGCATGAAACAGTCGCCAACATTGGCTACGGTCTGATTGGACTGCATGCACTTGCTGCGCTCTATCATCACTTTGTGATGAAAGACAACACCTTACCGCGCATGTTGCCTCTGTTGAAAAAACACTAGGCAGCAAAAAACCGCGTCAGTCTTGCGGACTGAACGCGGTTTTTTGTACCTGATTAAGCCTTGGTGAGCTTCAAAACCTCGCCGTCCACTTCCACACGAATCACATCGCCCGGGGCGAACTCGCCGCGCAAGATAGCTTGCGCCAAGCTGTTTTCCAGCTTGCTTTGAATGGCGCGCTTGAGCGGGCGTGCGCCATACACTGGATCAAAGCCTGCCTCACCGAGCAAATCAAGCGCCGCTTCGCTCAATTCCAAACGCATATCGCGCTCCTGCAAACGTTTACGCAGATTGGCGGTTTGAATATCCACAATGGCGCGAATCTGCGTGCGATCCAGCGGATGGAACACCACGGCCTCATCAATGCGGTTGATGAATTCCGGACGGAAATGCCCGCCAACAACCTCCATCACCTCTTTTTTCATCAGTGCATAATTCGCCTCACCGGCCAATTCCTGAATGCGATGCGAGCCTAGGTTCGAGGTCATCACAATCACGGTATTACGAAAGTCCACCGTGCGCCCCTGACCATCGGTCAAGCGCCCGTCATCCAGCACCTGCAACAGCACGTTGAACACGTCCGGATGCGCTTTCTCCACCTCGTCCATGAGTACCACCGAATACGGCTTGCGGCGCACCGCTTCGGTCAAATAACCGCCTTCCTCGTAACCGACATAGCCCGGCGGCGCACCAATCAAGCGCGCCACGGAATGTTTCTCCATGAACTCGGACATATCCATGCGCACAATGGCTTCTTCGGTGTCGAACAAAAAGCCCGCCAACGCCTTGGCCAGCTCGGTTTTGCCCACGCCCGTCGGCCCCAAAAAGAGGAACGAACCATTGGGGCGGTTCGGATCCGACAAGCCCGCACGCGAGCGGCGAATGGCATCCGACACCGCCTTGACTGCCTCGCGCTGCCCGACCACACGCTTGCCCAGTTCTTCTTCCATGCGCAACAATTTGTCGCGCTCGCCTTCGAGCATTTTGCTCACCGGAATGCCTGTCCAGCGGGCCACCACTTCGGCAATTTCCTCCTCGCCGACCTCAGTACGCAGCAATTTGAACGCCGTTTGATCGACGTTTTGCGCTTCAATCAGGCGTTTTTCTAACTCAGGAATGCGCCCGTATTGCAGTTCGGACATGCGCGCCAAATCGCCCGCACGCCGCGCCGCTTCAAATTCGACACGGATGCGATCTAGCTCTTCCTTGATTTTGGACGCGCCCTCCAAGGAGAACTTCTCGCGCTTCCACTCTTCATCCATGCCGTCAAATTCGGTTTGCAGGCGCAGCACCTCCTCGCCAAGCAGCGCCAGACGCTTTTTGCTCGCCTCATCGGTTTCTTTTTTCAGCGCCTCTTGCTCCATGCGCAACTGAATCAGTCGGCGCTCCAGCCGATCCATCGCCTCCGGCTTGGAGTCGATTTCCATGCGAATGCGGCTCGCCGCCTCGTCAATCAGGTCAATCGCTTTGTCTGGCAACTGGCGGCTGGTGATGTAACGGTGCGAGAGCGTGGCGGCGGCAATAATCGCTGGGTCAGTAATATCGACCTTGTGATGCACTTCGTAACGCTCTTTCAGCCCGCGCAAAATGGCAATCGTGTCCTCCACGGACGGCTCATCGACAATCACCTGCTGGAAACGGCGCTCCAACGCGGCATCTTTTTCGATGTACTGGCGATACTCATCCAACGTGGTCGCGCCGATGCAATGCAGCTCGCCGCGCGCCAAGGCAGGCTTGAGCATATTGCCTGCATCCATCGCGCCCTCGCCCTTGCCCGCGCCGACCATGGTGTGAATCTCGTCGATGAACAGAATAATCTGCCCCTCGGCCTTGGACACATCATTCAAAACGGCCTTCAAACGCTCCTCAAACTCGCCGCGAAACTTCGCCCCAGCAAGCAGCGAACCCATATCCAAGGACAACACACGCTTGCCCTTCAGATCTTCCGGGACTTCGCCATTGACCACGCGCTGCGCCAAGCCTTCGACAATCGCGGTCTTACCTACACCCGGCTCACCAATCAGCACGGGGTTGTTCTTGGTGCGGCGTTGCAAAATCTGGATGCAGCGGCGAATCTCCTCATCGCGCCCAATCACCGGATCAAGCTTGCCGCTTTCTGCACGCGCCG
>JBFXGB010000064.1:0-11508 GCA_050178405.1 Halothiobacillaceae bacterium | reverse complement strand
GCCTAGAGCGGAGCCACCGCAACCCACCACGGAAAAACACTTCAGCGAGGGCGTTGTTGAGCTTCCATAAACGACAGAAAAAACATTGTTTTTGAATGACTTTTCCTTAACTTAATGGCAGTGAGGCTTTATCACCCGTGGCCAAGGCCTGCGCCTGCATCGCACCGATTGCCACAACCTCGTCAACCTGCGCCGCACCCAGCCCGAACGCCTGATCGACGTGGAATGGCCCTACCTTGCGGGCATGGCCGTACGCGCCGAATTACTGGTTATTGGCGAAGACCGTGTTGATTTTTTAAGCGACGTCAGCCACGTCCTTTCCATCTTCAAAGCCCGCGTCAACGCCATCGACAGCACTCGCGACAAACGCGGCCACAGCGTGCAAATGCGCATCAAACTTGAACTGCCAAGCCTAGACAATTTACAGCCCCTCATTGAACGTCTGCACACCGTCAGCGGATTAGATGAAGTGCGGCGCTTGTAAAAACCTGCTCAAAGTTTTTTGCCCCTGTAGCCCGGATGAAGCGAAGCGGGAATCCGGGGAAGCCCTGCCCGTAGCGAAGCCTGCCCCGGGTTGACACCCGGGCTACAATGCACATTCAGCGAGACCATGAACAGGCTCTAGGCTGTGGCGCGCGCAGCGCACCCTACGCTTTGAACCCTTTGTCCCAGCCCCATCTCGGTTAAACTAAGCCTCAAGATAACTCATTGAATAGGAACACAGCCATGATTTCCGTGAACGAACATCCCGAACTGGTGGAACAACTGCGCACCCAATGGAACAGTGAAACCATGAAAACCAGTGAATACGCCACTTTTCTTGAGTACTGCGAGCTGGTTGAATTCCGCGAGGGCGAAACCATTGCTGATATTGGTGAAGTCGGCGAGGCCTTGTACTTTGTCGTTGAGGGCGAGGTTGCGCTCGTTACCGGCAGTACTGCATCCGAGGTTGAAGTCGGGCGCGTTCACAGCGGCGAATTGATGGGCGAAATGAGCTTTTTCGACCGCAAGCCGCGTCAGGTGCGTCTCAAGGCCGCCACTTCGCGTGATCGTCTGTTCAAGCTCACCCGCCCGATGTACAAACGCATGCGTATTGAGCACCCCTACATTGCGGTGAACCTGCTCGAATACGCCATCATCAGCCTTGATCAGCTGTTCCGTCGCGCAAGCGAGGACGTGTCCAATCTTAATCTTTACGTTTTCGGCAGCGGTAAAAAGTAATTCAACATGGCTCAATACATTTTCACCATGAACGGCGTGGGCAAAATCGTCCCGCCAAAAAAATTCATCCTCAAAGATATTTACCTTAACTTTTTCCCCGGCGCGAAAATCGGCGTGCTCGGCTACAACGGCTCCGGTAAATCCACCCTACTGCGCATTATGGCGGGCGTGGATACCGATATTGTCGGCGAAGCGCGTCCGCAGCCGGGCATCAAAATCGGCTACCTGCCGCAAGAACCGCAGCTTAATCCTGATAAGGATGTGCGCGGCAATGTGATGGAAGGCCTAGGCGATATTGCCGAAATTCTGCAACGCTTCAACGCCATTAGCGATGCCTTTGCCGACCCGGAAGCCGACTTTGAAAAGCTCTTGGCTGAACAAGCCGAATTACAGGACAAAATTGATGCCGCAGGTGGCTGGGATTTGGAGCGCAAGCTAGAAATCGCCGCCGATGCGCTGCGCTTGCCGCCCTGGGAGGCCGATGTCAACCATCTCTCCGGAGGCGAAAAACGCCGCGTGGCCTTGTGCCGCCTGCTGCTATCCAACCCCGATATGCTGATTCTGGACGAACCCACCAACCATCTGGATGCCGAATCGGTGGCTTGGCTGGAGCGCTTCTTGCAAGACTTTGCTGGCACGGTGGTTGCTGTCACGCATGATCGCTACTTCCTCGACAATGTCGCGGGCTGGATTTTGGAGCTCGACCGTGGTCAGGGCATTCCGTTTGAAGGCAATTATTCAGAGTGGCTCGATGCTAAGGAAAAGCGCCTCGCGCAAGAAGAAAAAACCGAGTCCGCCCGCCACAAAGCCATGGCACAAGAACTGGAATGGGTGCGCCAAGGTGCCAAAGCCCGCCAAACCAAGTCCAAGGCACGCCTTGCACGCTTTGAAGAAATGCAGTCGATCGAGTTCCAAAAACGCTCTGAAACCAATGAGTTATACATTCCGCCAGGGCCACGCTTAGGGGATAAGGTCATCGAAGTCGAAAACCTATCCAAAAGCTTCGGCGAGCGCGTGCTGTATCAAGGCATGTCGTTTTCCGTGCCCAAGGGCGCGGTGGTGGGCATTATCGGCGCGAATGGCGTGGGCAAATCCACCTTGTTCCGCATGATGATTGGAGACGAAAAACCGGACTCCGGCAGCATTACCCTTGGCGAGACCGTGCAACTGGCCTTTGTCGATCAAAGCCGCGATGCACTAAATGACAAAAACACCGTGTGGCAGGAAGTCTCCGACGGGCTGGACACGATTCAAGTCGGCAATTTCAACATGCCCTCACGCGCCTATCTTGGCCGCTTCAACTTCAAGGGCGAGTCGCAGCAGAAGTTCATCAAAGACCTATCCGGCGGCGAGCGCAACCGTGTGCATCTGGCCAAACTGCTCAAATCCGGCGGCAATGTGCTGCTGCTCGACGAACCGACCAACGATTTAGACTTGGAAACCCTGCGTGCGCTTGAACAAGCGATTTTGGACTTCCCAGGCTGTGTGCTGGTGATTTCGCATGACCGCTGGTTTTTGGATCGCATCGCTTCCCACATCCTCGCGTTTGAAGACGACGGCAGCGTGGTCTTCGTCGAAGGCAACTTCCAAGACTACGAAGCCGACCGCCACAAGCGCCTCGGCACAGATGCCGATCAACCCAAGCGATTGAAATACAAGCGTTTGGAGGGCTAACGGATGGCTTGTGTGCTGCGTTACCCATTCGCACTTGTGCTGGTCGCGAGCCTTTCAGCCTGTGCTACTCCGAAAACAAACAGCGCCGTCAATCCGGTGGCTGAACGCCCTTTTCAAAAGGACTTTGTTGAAGACAGCGTGACCAGTTGCAAAGCCGCGCACCGTGCCCTGCTGGGCGATGGTTATTTAGTGGAAACTCTCAGCGCAGAGCAGCTCAAGGGTCGCAAATCCTTTCGCACCAACAGCGAACAGGGCAGCGTGGTGGACATGACCATTAGCTGTTTAGCCAACAACGATGGCACCAGTACGGTGTATGCCAATGGCTTGCGTACAGCGTATGAGATGAAAAAATCCTCCACCTCCGCAAGCGTCGGGGTCAGTGTATTTGGCTCACTCTCCGTACCCATCGGTCAGAGTGCCGACTCCATGGTCAAAACCACGGATGAGACCATTAGCGAACCTGCGTTTTACCGCGCTTTTTTTAAGTCAATGAGCAACATTCTGGAAGAAACACGCTCGGAACGAACGACAAAATAGCCCTCTTGTGTGTGATGGTGTGGCGTATGTCACCGTGATGAAAAAATTAACGTCTAGGCTGACAAGGTTTTCCCATAACCCTGAGCACGCCACATGTCGAATGTTAATGATTCACGCCGTCAATTTTTGCAACACGTCGCCATCGCTTCGACCGCAGCCACCGCTGGATTAAGCCTCAGCGGTTGCGGCGGTGACGATGATGCAGCCGCTATTCCGGCCACGCCCAGCGTGCGTTTTGATTACGGTGTCGCAAGTGGCGATCCTTTGAGTGATCGCGTGATGATCTGGACACGCGCCACCCCAAGCGAGACCTTCACCCCAAACATCGACTGGGAAATCGCCAGTGACGAAGCCTTCACCAGCATTGTCAGCAAAGGCAGCACCACGACGGAGGCGAGCAAAGACTACACCGTTAAAGTCGATGCCAGTGGCCTCAAGCCTGGCACAAGCTATTTTTACCGTTTCAAGCACGGCAGCACCACATCTAGCATCGGTCGCACTCGCACCTTGCCCACCGGCAACGTCGCCCAAGTCAAACTCGGCGTATTCTCCTGCGCCAACTTTCCTGCAGGCTTTTTTAATGTGTATGCCGAAGCTGCCAAGCGCAGCGATTTAGACGCTGTTATCCACCTTGGTGACTACATTTATGAATATGCCAAAGATGGTTACGCCTCGGAAGATGCCGCCAAACTTGGCCGCGTCTCCCTGCCGGCGAATGAGCTTCTGACCCTTACCGACTACCGCACCCGCTACGCGCAATACCGCAGCGATGCCGATTTGCAAACCCTGCACGCCAAACTGCCCTTCATCTGCGTGTGGGACGACCATGAAGTCGCCAACGATGCGTGGAAAGACGGTGCCGAAAACCACGACCCAAGTAAAGAAGGCAGCTTTACCGCCCGCCGCAGCGCTGCACTGCAAGCTTATTACGAGTGGCTTCCTATCCGTCAGCCTGATCCTGCCAACCCGCTTCGCATCTACCGTTCATTCGATTTTGGCAACCTGATGAGCTTGCACATGCTCGATACCCGACTTGTCGGGCGCGATTTGCAGCTCAACTACGCCAGTTTCATCAGCACGAACACCGGCGAGTTTGACACAACGACCTTTGCTCAAGCCATGGGCAATCCAAATCGCCAACTGCTAGGCGCAGCACAAACCCAATGGCTCCAAGGCCAACTTGTCGCCTCCACGGCCACTTGGCAAGTCTTGGGTCAGCAAATCCTGATGGGCAAAATGTACCTGCCCTCACCCCTTTTGACCCCCACGCCGCAAAACCCCAGCGTCAGTTTTGCTGAATACGGCAAAATTGCCACCGCCTTCATTACCTACCAGACCATCACCCAACAGCTTGCTGCCGCCGGCAATATCGCGCCCACACCAAGCGATTACCTCAACGCGGGCATGACAGCCGAGCAACTGGCGATTGTGGCCGACCCGCAAAACCAAGCCATTATCAATGCACCCGCCATCCCCTATAACCTGGATGCCTGGGACGGCTACGAAGCACCACGCCAAACCGTGTACGGCATAGTCAAAGCGCTGGACAAAAACCTTGTCGTCATCTCCGGCGACACCCACAACGCATGGGCAAACAACTTAGATGACATCAGTGGCAACCCGATTGGCGTAGAATTTGCCACCCCCGGCGTATCCTCACCCGGCCTTGAGGAGTACATCCCTGGCCAAAACCCACTTGAACTCGCCGCAAGTGTGCAACAGATCGTCCCCACGCTGAAATACGCCAACACCTACCAGCGTGGCTACATGGTGCTGGATGTTACGCCGCAGGCCGCCACCGCAGAATGGACAATGGTCAGCACGGTCAAGTCCAAAACCTATACCTTAATCAAGGACAAGGCACTGAAGGTACTCCCCGGCCAAGGCAACCGCCGTATTGTCAGCGTGTAATGAGCACTTAGCAGCTGTTCAAAGTCTTTTTGACCCTGTAGCCCGGATGAAGCGAAGCGAGAATCCGGGGAAGCCGTGCCGATGCTTAAAGCTGCTCCGGGTTGACACCCGGACTACGAGAGCATTGAGTACGATTTTTGAGCCGCTCAGCGAGACTTTAAACAAGCTCTTAACACCCAATACAACGGGCAGAACAACGGGGTCATTGACCCCGTTGTTTGTTTCCTAAAACTTACGCTTAAGCTCGATTTTCAATCCCTCGCCCCAAAGGCTAAATTATCTTTCTGCGTAAATCATGCATAAGACAAAACCAAGACGCTCTATGCATCCAACAACACATCCACCGTCTGCCCTTCATCAAGCATCATACGGCGCAAGCGACCTAACGCTTCAATTTGAATCTGACGCACCCGCTCACGGGTGACGCCGAGCCATTCGCCAATGGCTTCCAAGGTATGCGGCTCATGACCGCGCAAACCAAAGCGGCGTTCAATCACCTCACGCTGTTTGGTATCAAGCTGCTGCAACCAGTTGCCAATACGCCCATTGAGCAATTCGCCCTGCAATAACTCCGCCGGGTCGATGTTATTTTCATCCGGAATCATCTCTAGCAACGAATGCTCAGGGTCATCATGCAAGGGCGTGCTCATCGAGGTGATGCGCTCGCCATAACGCATGTGGCGTTGCACATCGCCCACATCACGCTCAAGCACTTCAGCAATCTCGCCTGCACTTGCTTCATGGTGCTGATTCTGAGTGATTTTGCGCGCCGCACGCTTGTAGGCATTTAGCTCCTTGGCAATATGAATCGGCAAACGCACCGTGCGTCCCTGATTCATCAACGCCCGTTCGATGGTTTGGCGGATCCACCATGTGCCATACGTTGAAAAACGAAAACCCCTTTCGGGGTCAAATTTTTCTACTGCACGCAACAAACCAAGGTTGCCTTCTTCGATTAAATCGGCCAACTCCAAGCCACGGTACATGTATCGGCGCGCAATTTTCACCACCAAGCGCAAATTGCACACAATCATGCGCTCACGCGCCGCAGGATCGCCTTTTAGAGCCAAACGAGCATAATGCTGCTCTTCTTCAGGGGAAAGCAAGGTGTGGCATTCGACATCATGCAGGTACAGACGGGTAATATCGGCGCGCTCACCACGATCATAAATAACCTGAGGCTCACTTTCTTGCTCGGCAGTAAGCTCGGCATCTTGCTGTGCTTCGTCAAAATCGTCATCCAGCTCCCCGCATTGAGGCGCAGCCAATTCTAGAGATTCATCCATGTCATGTGTCTTCGTCATACTGCCCTGCCTGCACATTCATTGTAATTTATTTTATGTACACCTACTTTTGCATACTACCTCTAGATTACACCATGCGCAACAATATACTACTGCGACTTATTTTCTCTGTGGCAATTGACGCAAAGGATTGATCGGCTGCCCATTAAATCGTATCTCGAAATGTAAACGCGGTTTACCCACCGACTCCAAACCCATATGCGCAATCACTTGCCCTGATTTAACCTTTTGCCCTTCGCTTACGAGTAATTTTTCGTTATATCCATACGCACTTAAAAAGCGCGCATCATGCTTGATAATAATGAGCTTGCCATAACCCGCCAAACCTGAACCGCTATAAACCACTTCGCCATCCGCTGCGGCCAAAACCTTTTGACCCACCGTTCCGGCAATATCAATGCCTTTGCGCGTCGCATCCTTGGCTTTGAACGTACTCACCACACGCCCTTCTGTCGGCCAAATCCATGGAATATTGCCAATCGGCTCGCCCGTATCAACTTCGGCAGCAGTCCCTTTAGAACCGTCGGATGTACTGGACGCACGCGCGCTCAAATCCGCCCCCGGGGTTAAACGTAAACGCTGCCCAATGTGCAAGATATACGGCGGTTTAATGTCATTGATTCGCGCAAGTTCCTCCCATTCCAAACCATAGCTTTGCGCAATCTGGCTAATAAACTCGCCTTTTTGCACCACATGCACCCCATTGGCTGGCATATCGCGCATTGGTATTGAGCTACAGCCTGTGATAATTAAAAAAGATGTGACTAACCAAAAGGCAAGTAATCTTTTCATTTAATGACTCATCACCAAATACGCCACGACCACCACGGCAACCAGCCCCCAACCCAACCATTCCATAAAGGGTCGCAAACGGCTCTCAAACGATGCACCGAATTTTGCCATTAACCATGCCACAAGAAAGAACCGCCCACCGCGCCCAAAGATTGAGGCCAATATGAACGGAATCATCGGCATACCCATGGCACCCGCCGTAATGGTGAACGCTTTATAGGGAATCGGTGAAAAGCCCGCGAGGAATACCGCCCAAAAGCCCCATTCAGTAAACCACTGCTTTGCCATTTCCATTTTCGGCGCATAACCCATACGCTCAATCCATGGGGTTAACATTTCAAAAAACATCGCGCCTAATACATAACCGAATAAACCACCCGCAACTGACATTAACGTCGTTAACAAGGCCAAGCGCCACCATTTTTCTGGCCGCGCAATACACATCGGCGCGAGTAATACATCGGGTGGAATCGGGAAAAATGAAGATTCCGCAAAACTTAATCCACCCAAAAACCAGGGCGCACGCGGATGCTTACTCCAGCCAATCACCTTGTCATACAACCCACCAAACAACTTCATGCCAAGGCTCCACGAATAAGAGGCACGAAGGCCACATCTTCCAAAAATTGCTCAGTTAATTCACCCTGCACGCGACGAATCATCAACAAATGCTGAGCGCCACCCTGCGCGCCCACGGGAATGACCATGCGCCCCCCTTCGGCGAGTTGCTCAAGCAAACGCGGCGGAATGTCATCCGGCGCGGCAGTGACCACAATGGCATCGTAAGGCGCATGTGCCGACCAACCCTGCGTACCGTCCGCATGGCGTAAAGCCACATTGTGAATATCCACACGCTTAAAACGCTCCCGCGCCTGCTCAAGCAAACTGCCGATACGCTCCACGCTATACACCCGCCCACATAAACGCGCCAAAACCGCCGTTTGATAGCCCGAACCGGTGCCAATTTCCAACACTTTCTGCGGTGCGCCATCTTGCACAATGGCTTCGCTCATTCGCGCCACCATGTAAGGCTGCGAAATGGTCTGTCCCAAGCCTATCGGCAAGGCCGTATCTTCATAGGCTCGCCCTGCAAACGCCTCATCCACAAACAAATGACGCGGCACATGGCGCACGGCCTCCAGCACATGTTTGTTGCTAATCCCCATCGCCTGCAAGCGCTCAATCAAACGCTCACGACTACGCGGCGAGGTCAGGCCGCTACCGCGCAAAGATAATGCACTTGCCAAATCAGCGCGCTGTGACATCAGGCAACCACTCCGCAAGTCCTGTCAGCGCTTCGTAACGCGTCATATCAAAATGAATCGGCGTGACCGACACCCAGCCCTCGCGCACCGCCGCAAAATCCGTTCCCTCGCCTTCATCCGATGCTGCCCCCGCAGGCCCTACCCAATAAATCGGCTTACCGCGTGGATCGAGGCTCGGCACCATCGGCGCCGAAGGGTGGCGCTTGCCCAAACGGGTTGCACGCAAGCCCCTAATCTCGTTCCAAGGCCGATCCGGCACATTCACACTCAACAAGGTATTGGGAGGCAAGGGATGCGAAACAATGCTCTGCACCAGAATTTGTGCCGCCCGCCCTGCACTTTCCAAATGCTGCGGCTCATGCGCATCCATCGACACGGCAATCGCGGGCAAGCCCAAAGAGCGCCCCTCGGTTGCAGCCGCCACCGTGCCGGAATACAGCACATCATCGCCCATATTCGCACCATGATTGATGCCCGAAATCACAATATCCGGCTTAAAATCCAACAAGCCCGTGAGCGCCAAATGCACGCAATCCGTTGGTGTGCCGTCCACCGACCACACATCCGGCTCAATCATGCGTGGGCGCAAAGGGTTCGCCAAGGTTAAGGAATTACTCGCGCCACTGCGATCACGATCCGGTGCCACAATCATCACTCGCCCAAGCGATTGCATCGCCTCGGCCAAAGCACGAATGCCCGGCGCATAGACGCCATCATCATTGGAAATCAGGATATTCATGGTATTGAATGCAACTTAATAAGAGAGGAAAGAATGAGCGCAAGTATCTTGCCCTAAGCGCCCCAAATGCAGCAACCTGAAACCAAGTTTTACACCACACAAACACCATGAATCACGACGACATCCAGTTTTTTCTTGAAGCCATAGGCGCAACACGCGGCGAAGTACGTCGTATAGCTCATCATGGCAAGGTCGTGCACTCCGCAAAAAAGCCCGCCGCCAAGTTACAAAGCCGCAGCAAACATCAGAACAACTCACCTGCGAAGCTGCCCTATTTCAGCGACCACGACCCTTACGCAGCGCCTACACACGAAATTGAGAACCCGCTGCACCCGCGAACCGAATTTCACCGCGCCTCCCTCCCAGCACCCACACTGCGCCGCCTGCGCCAAGGCAAACTGCGTATCGAAGCCAACCTCGACTTACATGGTTGCCCCGTCGAAGAAGCCCGCCAGCGCGTCGCTTGGTTGTTGCAACAACCGGCAAGCGGACGCTACCCCGGTGAGCCGCTTTGCGTGCGCATCGTGCATGGCATAGGCTACAACTCACCGCAAGGCATCGGCAAAATCAAACGCTTGCTTGCGATTTGGCTACCGCAAAGCGAGCGCGTGCTGGCGTTTTGCACGGCGCGTCCCAACGATGGTGGGCAAGGTGCGGTCTATGTGCTTTTGCGCGCCGCGCCTTAATTGATCATGCGCGAGATCAAGTTTTAACGGAAACTTGCGTCAAAGGCGCGGATTTGGTTTTCTCTCCCCCTTTTGATGCCGCCGTGGACTAACCTGCGTAAGTTGGGTAAAAGCGCCATGGATGGCGCTTTTAGTCTCTCCGCGACAGGATGTCGCGTTGAGACGACCCGGCTTACGCAGGTTAGGCCACGGCTTGCCCGAAGGGCGGCATCTACGGGGTGCATTTCTTTGGTGACGCTCGAAGTGCAAGCAAAGAAAGTTACTCGCCCGTATCAATCACGTTGTGTGCAGCGTGCAACATTAAGACGGGCGAAAAAGCCCACCAACCGTTCAAAGACGGTGGCATTGTTTCGCCCGTTTCCAGGGTGCAACTTCGCAAAAAGCATGTTTGATACGGGCGAGTAACTTTTCTTGCTCGTGCAAGAAAAGTCACCAAAAGAACACGCCCCAAGGGGTCGCCCTTCGGGCAAGCCATGAACGCAGCACTTACGGCAAGGCCGTCCCCACGCAACATCCATGTTGCGAAGGGACTAAACAGGCCATCCTTGGCCTGTTTACCTTGCCTACAGCACTTCGTTCACGGCGACCCCAAACGGGGGCAGAAAATCCAAAGCCGCGCAATCGGCCAAGACTGTCAATTCCCCCAAAAGCCCCTACTCAATCATGCTCCACCACAGAAGCCTCTGCCGTAAACGGCATATCCGCCGTCCACATCTCCTGCTCACCTGATGGCAGATTCAACACCACGCTCAACTGCGCCACCCAATCACTGCGCCCGATACTGCACACGGGCAGAATTACCTTGCCCACAAAATCACCATCAGCCTGCTTGAGCAAGGCAAAGCGATTGATGCCCATATCCATGCCCACCATAATAAAATTCACGCTGGCCTCAATCGCATCGCCCCGCACCTCTTGCGGCAAACTCAAGCGCAACTCAAAAGGCCGCAAAGGGCGCACATCCCCAATCATCTTCAGCGTTAAGCCACGTGCACCATTGGCTACACCGCACCCTGCGGGAGAAGCCGTGCTTACCACCGGATTACAATCCGCCGACGGAGACGGCAAACTCACCACCGCCCCCGAAAAAACAGCGGGCGGCGCGCGCAGACTGGAAAAATCCAGCAGCAACACACCGCCCAATATCAAGGTAGCCAGCCCACTCGCCAGCCACCACAGCTTGGCTTGAGACATCAAACGTCCTTCGTCAAACGCTTGTAACGCTCAATCAAATCGTTCTTTAACGCTTGAGCCGCATCCGCAAGCTTATCAAGAGCCTCGCCGCTCGCTTCTTTAGCCTCATCCACATGCGCCATCAGTTTGGCGCGTGAGGCTTCGGTTTCTTCCCACTGTTGACGCGCTTCCATGCCCAGCAAATG
>JBFXGB010000063.1:0-11961 GCA_050178405.1 Halothiobacillaceae bacterium | reverse complement strand
CACCCCAAAACCCCGCATGAAGCGCCGCGTTTTATGCGTATTCCCGTCGATATTTTGGTCATTGTGTGCATCGCGGTGGGCATTTTCCCTGCGCTCACCGTGGGGCCGCTTCTACTTGTCGCCGTGCAAGGCACACTGCAAACCGCCGCACCGTATTACAGCCTTGCGTTATGGCATGGCTTTAATGCGCCGCTTGTGATGTCGATATTGGCAATGGTGCTGGGTGTAAGCCTGTACATTTTCCGTCGCCCGCTGTTTGGTTTTTACGAGCGTGCGCTGCATCATCTTGACGCACGCGTGCCGTACAACGCCATTATGGACGGGCTACTTGCTCTTGCGCGGCGTGTGACCCGCGCATTTGATCGCAGCAGCCTGCAAAACATTGTGCTTTGGACGCTGGTTGCTGCACTGATTTTTGGCACGGCGGGCTTTATGAACCAAACTAGCCCGCTGCTTGGTTCATTGGCTTCAAGCATGACGGCCTTGGATGGCGTGAGCTTGACGGCAGGTATCACGATAATTATTGCAAGCGTGCTCTTGACCGTGTGGCATCGCCAACGCCTGACCGCCTTGATTGTGATGGGCGTGGTGGGTTTGATTGTCTCGTTAACGTTCGTCAAGTTTTCCGCACCTGATCTTGCGCTCACCCAACTGTCGGTGGAAGTGGTTACGGTGGTGCTGCTGTTGCTGGCGCTGTATTTCCTGCCACAACAATCTCCTGCTGAGACCTGTCGCTTACGTATCGGGCGTGACGTGTTGCTGGCGAGTGTGGCGGGCATGGGTGCAACGCTACTCACGCTTGCAGTCTTGACCCGTCCGTATGAAACGATTGCCGGTTACTTCCTTGATAATGCGCTGCCGGGTGGCGGCGGCACCAATGTGGTCAATGTGATTTTGGTGGATTTCCGTGGTTTCGATACCTTGGGCGAGATTACCGTGCTGGCGCTGGCGGGCTTAGGTGTGGTCTCCATGCTGTTTGGGCTGCAACTGCCCTCCCCGCGCCACAATGCCCAAGGTCTTGCGTGGAGCAAAGATGTGCATCCGCCGATTATGGCTACCCTCACCCGCTTGCTCTTGCCCTTGATGCTTATGGTGTCGGTGTTTATCTTCCTGCGCGGTCACAATCTGCCGGGCGGGGGTTTTATTGCCGGGCTGATTACCGCCGTGGCCTTGATTGTGCAATACATGGCAAGCGGCATTGCGTGGACGGATGCGCGTATGCGTTTTGACAAGCATCTACTGATTGCTGCGGGTCTGGGTATTGCCACGCTTACGGGACTCGTGTCGATGCTGCTAAATTATCCTTTCCTCACCACGGCCTTTACGCATGTCCATGCGCCGCTGGTGGGTGATTTTGAGCTTGCTAGCGCGATTGCTTTTGATTTGGGTGTTTACTTGGTGGTGGTGGGTTCTAGCGTATTGATGCTGGTGCGTCTTGGACGCTTGAGCCGCGAAGAAGACAAGCTCAACCATAAAGCCACTCATGCGCAAGGAGGCAAAACATGGAACTGATGCTCGCCATTGTGATCGGCGTACTGACGGCCTCGGGCGTGTATTTAAGCCTGCGTGCGCACACCTTTTCCGTAGTGCTGGGGCTGACCATGCTCTCGTATGCGGTCAATCTGTTTTTATTTGTCATGGGGCGCGTGTTGATTGGACATCCTGCGGTCGTTGACGCCGCCGCCACGGCCTATGCTGATCCGCTCCCGCAAGCCTTGGTTTTGACCGCGATTGTGATTGCCTTTGGCATGACGGCGTTTGTGATTGTGCTCTCCTTGCGCGCTCTGGTGGAAATGGGCAATGACCATGTGGATGGCACGCATATTGAGCATCCCCATGCGAAAAAACATGCCCCGCAGCCGGAGGATAAGGCATGAATCTTTTGGCCAATCAATTAGTTAATCATTGGGTCATTGCCCCGCTGCTATTGCCCTTGGTTATGGGCGTGGTGTTGCTCATCTTAGGTAGCTTGCAACGTGTGCAGGCGGTGCGCGTTTTGAGCGTGATAAGCATGATAACCATGCTTGCGCTCTCTATAGGCCTTTTGATGATGAGCAGCGACGACAGCCATCGCGTGTATGCGCTCGGCAACTGGGTTGCGCCGTATGGCATTGTGCTGGTGCTGGATCGTTTCAGCGCCTTGATGCTGGTGCTCACCGATGTCATTGCCCTTGCCGCCCTGTTGTATGCGGTATTTATGGGTGAAGACCGCAAGGGCGAGCACTTTCACCCACTGTTCATGCTGCAATTATTTGGTCTGCATGGCGCGTTTTTGACGGGCGATGTGTTCAACCTGTTTGTGTTCTTTGAGGTGCTGCTTCTGGCGTCCTACGGCCTGTTGCTTTATGGCGGCGGGCGCTTACGCACCAAGGCTGGGCTGCATTTTGTGGTCATCAATCTTGTGGGTTCGACACTGTTTTTGTTTGCTGTCGGTGCGCTGTATGGTGTGCTAGGTAGCCTGAATCTTGCCGACATGGCCGAGCGCATTGCCAAGGCACCGGCAGAAGATCATGGCGTGATTGCCGGGGCGGGCTTGTTGCTGTTTGCCGTGTTCGCCCTCAAAGCCGCCATTTTCCCGCTGTATTTGTGGCTACCGCAGGCGTATGCACAAACCAGCGCCGCCATTGCCGCCCTGTTTGCCATTATGACCAAGGTTGGTTTGTACGCGATTGTGCGTATCCACGGCACACTGTTTGGCGCGGAGGCTGGCGATTTGTCGGGGCTTATTGACCCGTGGTTGCAAGGCTTAGGCTGGATTACCCTCATTATGGCAGCGTTTGGCGTGATGGCGGCGCGCTTTTTGCGTGAGCAGATTAGCTATCTTGTCATCGCATCCATCGGTATGTTGGCGATTGGTTTGAGCATGGCAAGCGCGGCCTCGTTGTCGGCTTCGCTGTATTACATGATTCATTCCACCTTGCTTGCGGGCGGCTTTTTCCTGCTGGCGGATATTGTGCGCCGTGCGCGTGGACAGTCCGAAGACCGTTTTGAGGAGTCGTATCATTTCCCCAAAGCCGTGTGGCTTGGCAGTCTGTTTTTTGCCTTTGCCGTGGCTCTTAGCGGTATGCCGCCACTCTCCGGCTTTATTGGCAAGCTTTTGATTCTTTCTGCGGGCATGGACACCGCGCAGTATCCAGTGCATTTGGCGGTTGTTTTGGTGACGAGCTTTATGATTGTGGTGGCACTGGCGCGTAGCGGCAGTACGCTGTTTTATCGCAGCAAGGGCGATATTTCCGCAGAATTTGAGTCCGAATTTAAGTCACACCAAGCCAATGCCGCAACGCCCGCGCTCGCCTTTGCTGTCATGTTCGCCCTGCTGCTTGCTGCGCCGCTGATGGTGCTTTTTGCCCAACCGCTCACGGCTTGGCTGGATGACAGCGCGCAGCAAATTCTTAATCATCGTGCCTACATTGACGCGGTGATGCACCTGCAAGCGTATAAGGGAACACCATGAAACGATTTCTCCCTCACCCTTGGTTAAGCGCAAGCCTGCTGTTTATATGGCTATTGCTCAACAATAGTTTTAGCTTTGGGCAGATGGTGCTCGGCGGCATCCTCGCACTCATTATTCCCATGCTCACCCAAGCCTTCTTCCCCGAACACATCACCATCCGCAAGCCGCTGATACTGCTGCGCTTTCTAGGTGTTGTGTTCTGGGACATTCTGATTGCCAATGTCATTGTTGCCATGCGCATTCTCGGTTCACCCGATCGCCTGCACCCCGGCTTCATCCTTGTGCCGCTGGATAGTCAATCCCCCATGACCATCAGCCTCTTGGCGAACACCATATCCTTAACCCCCGGCACGGTGAGCTGCGATTTATCCGCCGATAAGAAAAGCCTGCTCGTCCATGCCCTGCATTTGGATGATGCCGCCGCCGAAATCGCTCAAATTAAAAGCCGCTACGAAGCCCCGTTAAAAGAGGTATTTGGTTAATGGAAAGCCTCGCCCCGCAGATTCTCACCTATGCGCTTAACGTTTCAATCGCCTTAGTAAGCCTTGCGCTTGCATTCTCGTTTGTACGCCTGCTTTTAGGACCAGACATTCCCGACCGCATTTTGGCTTTGGATACCTTGTACATCAACGCCATTGCCCTGCTGATTTTGTTTGGCCTAAGCACTCAAAGCGCTCTGTACTTTGAAGCCGCCCTACTCATTGCCGTCATGGGCTTTGTCGGCACCGTTGCGCTCAGCAAATACCTGCTGCGCGGCGACATTATGGAATAAACCCATGCTAGAAATTTTACTTGCGATATTGGTCTTGATTGGCGGCTTTTTTACCCTCGTCGGCTCACTCGGCCTGCTGCGCCTGCCTGATTTTTACATGCGCCTGCATGGACCCACCAAGGCCACCACCCTAGGCGTGGGCGCAATTTTAATCGCCTCGGCCATCTACTTTAGTCTGCGTGGTGAAGGCTTGAGCCTGCATGAAGTGCTGATTACCCTATTTTTGTTCATCACTGCGCCCGTCAGCGCCCATCTCATGGCCAAAGCCGCCCTACACATCAAAACCCGCAAGCTCGAACGTACCCGTGACGAGAGCAAACTCAACGCAGATTCAGATTGACCTCTTTAACGTCGCGCTTCTGCGGCCAAAGTGAGCCGACAAGCATCCCTACAATACTCGCCAAAAAGCCCCAGAAATGCGGCGAAATCTCCGCATCTGGTGCAATAAGCTCCAACGGAATCCACACCAGCACCCCCAAACCTATGGAGAAATACGCCCCCAAGGTATTAGCGCGTGTCCAATACAGTCCCGCCACCAAGGGCACAAACGCCACCACCAGCGTCACCTTGTACGCCGCCTCGACCATGGCGTGAATCCCAGTCTCATGTTCAAGCGACCAAAGCGTATAAACCACCACCAGCAGCGTAAAAACGCTAATCACCGCACGCAACAGCCAGAGCATCTGCTTGTCGCTGGGGTTTTTCACCAACCAACCCTTAATCACGTTTTCCGCCAGCGTCACCGAAGGCGCAAGCAACGTCCCCGACGCGGTACTCATAATCACCGCCAAAAGCGCACCGTAAAAAATCACCTGCGCATACAGCGGGAAATGCCCTTTAATCAGCGCAGGTAACAGACCATCCGGATTATCGGCCAACAAACGCGCCACCAACGCCGGATCAATCAACTGAGCCGAATAGGTCAAAAACAGCGGCACCACGGCAAACGCCAGATAAATCACCCCGCCGATCATCGTGCCCCACACCGCGATATTGGCGCTTTTAGCCGAATTGGCACGCTGGAAAACATCCTGTTGCGAAATCGAACCCAACGCCAGCGTCAAAAAAGACGACAAAAACCCCAGCATGGCGATCGCATTCAACTCCGGCCAAAAATTGAACTTGTCATGCTGCACCGCGTGCTCAACCACGGGCATCACCCCGCCGGTCATGGTGCTCGCTAGATAGGCAATAAAAATCAGCCCCAGCACAATCACCACCATCTGAAACGCCGTCGTCAACGCCACCGACCACATACCGCCAAGCACGGTGTAAAAAAACACAATCCCCGCGCCGAGCAAAATCCCCATCTCAGTCGAAATCGCGCCGTCTGAGAGCACATTAAACACCACCCCCAACGCCATCACTTGCGCCGAAACCCAGCCCAGATACGACAACGCAATCGCCATCGCCGTAACCACCTCAACCTTGCGCCCATAACGCTGGCGGTAAAAATCGCCAATCGTCATCAAATTCATGGCGTAGAGCTTGCGCGCGAAAAACATACCAAAAAAAATTAGACAAAACGCCGCACCGAACGGGTCAGAAATCAGCCCGCCCAAATCCTCACTTAAAAAAGTCGCTGGAGTCCCCAGCACCGCCTCCGCCCCAAACCACGTCGCAAACACCATCGCCATCACAATAAAAAACGGCAGGCTACGCCCGGCGGTCACAAAATCCCCCGAACTACGCACATGCCGCGCCGCGAGCAAGCCAATCAACATGGACAGTGCCAAATAGACAATAACGAACGTGGTGAGCATGATCTACTCCTGAAATCACGACCGAAAGAATTAACTTTAAGCAAAAAAAAAGCCACCGCACAATGCGATAGCTTTTTTTAGGATTTGGCGGAAGCGGTGAGATTCGAACTCACGGAAGGCTCACACCTTCGACGGTTTTCAAGACCGTTGCATTCAACCGCTCTGCCACGCTTCCAAGGCCGCGCATGATGGTTTTGTGAAGCCCAAATGTCAAGCACTTTTAACACTGTCGGGGGCGGTAAAAACAAGCCGGGGTGCTGTTAGAATGCAAGCCTTGTTTTTTCTCGCACCTTAACGATGTACGCATGAATATCATTCTGAAAACCCCCGAAGACCTTGCCAAAATGCGCATTGCTGGCCGTTTGGCCGCCGAAGTGCTCGATTATCTCGCGCCGTTTGTGCAGCCTGGGGTGACGACGGGGGAGCTGGATCGTTTGGCGCATGATTACATGGTCAATGTCCAGGGAACGATACCGGCCACCTTGGGCTATCAGGGTTTTCCTAAGTCGATTTGCACGTCGATCAATCATCAGATTTGCCACGGCATTCCCGGTGATAAGGTGTTGAAACGCGGCGATATTATCAACATTGACGTCACCGTGATTAAGGATGGTTATTTTGGCGACACCAGCCGCATGTATGAGCTGGGCGAAGTCTCCATTTTGGCGAAACGTCTGATTCGGGTGACCCGCGAGTGCATGGATATGGCGATTGAAACGGTTAAACCGGGCATGAATCTCGGCATGATTGGGCAGGTGATTCAAAAACATGCGGAGAAAAACGGCTTTTCCGTGGTGCGTGAGTATTGCGGGCATGGCATTGGGCAAGCCTTCCACGAAGACCCGCAGGTGCTGCATTACGGGCAGGCGCATGAAGGCCCGCGCATGGAAGTGGGCATGACATTCACCATCGAGCCGATGATTAACGCGGGCAAGCGCCAAGTCAAAGTGCTGGGCGATGGTTGGACGGTGGTCACCAAGGATCATTCGCTCTCGGCGCAATGGGAGCATACCGTGTACCTTGGTGAGCAGGGCTGCGAAATTCTGACTTTGTCGCCGGCGCAGCACTCCGAGCCGGCTGCGAGCTGATATGACGGCGCAGGTCGCGACTGAATTGCGCACAGAGTTCAGCGCAGCATTGCAGGTTTTGCGTGAACGTGAGCTTGAGCAGCTCAAACAAGGCACGCCCGTCAGTGAGTTGTTCCGCACGCGCAGTGCGCTTGTGGATGCGCTGATTGTGGCTCTTTTTGCACACACCGGTCTCGATGAGCGCCATGCCTGCGTGGTTGCCGTCGGCGGCTACGGGCGTGGCGAGCTTTTTCCGCATTCGGATATCGACATTCTGCTGCTGATGGCGGACGACGCTCCTGCAACGGCGGTGGTTCAAGTCGAGTCTTTCATTAGCCAATTATGGGATACGGGGTTACATCTTGGACACAGCACGCGCACGGTGTCCGAATGTTTGGCGCTTGCGGCCAGCGATTTGAGCATTATGACCAGCGTGCTCGAAGGCCGTTGGCTGGTTGGACGGCTTGATTTGTGGGAATGCGTGATCGCTGAGCTTTTTTCTAGCGAGAGTACGATTTGGCCTGCCCAAGCTTTTTTTCGCGGCAAACAAGCCGAACAAGACGCAAGGCATCAGCGTTTTGATGATTCGGCGTACAAAATCGAACCGAATATCAAAGAAAGCCCCGGCGGCCTGCGCGATTGGCATACCCTGCGCTGGTTGAGCTGTCGCATTTTTCATCACGATGCTACGCCGCAACTGGTGATTGAAGGCTTGCTTACCGAGCACGAGCAGGACGAGCTGCTTGAGCGTATCGAGTTTCTCTACCGTTTGCGCTATACCCTGCACCTTTTGACCGACCGGCATGAAGATCGCCTGCTTTTGCTGCACCAAAAAACGCTGGCCGCACTGTATTGCACCCTCGATACGCCCGCCCCCGTGCCGGATGACCCAAGCACACAAAACCTGCATGTCGAAGCCTTTATGCAGCGCTATTTCCGCGCCGTGTTGGGTTTGGAGCGCATCAATCACTTAGTGATGCAGCAATTCGAGGAGCGCCTTTTTCCCATTGAAGGCGAGCTTGTCGCGCTCAATCCGCGTTTTAATATCCGTGGAAAACTTATTGAGACCGCCCATGCGCAGGTTTTTTTGCGCACCCCCAGCGCCATGCTGGAGCTGTTTTTGTTAGTGCAACAACACCCCGAACCGCTGCACATTCGCGCCAGCACACTCCGCCAACTGCAAAGCCATGTCGGACTTATGCGCGCCGAAATGCGCCAGAACCCCCATGCACGCGCTCTGTTTTTGACTATTTTGCGTCAACCGCGTGGCGTGTTTGATGCGTTAAAGCAGATGAACCGTCTTGGTCTGCTTGCCGCTTATTTGCCAGATTTTGAAAACATTGTGGGACGGATGCAGTTTGATTTGTTTCATCTGTATACCGTCGATGCCCACACGCTATTAGTTGTTCGAAATTTGCGCCGTTTTTCTACCCCACAGGGGCAGGCAGAAAGCCCATTAGCGCACACCATTATGACGCGCTTTGATAAGCCCGAGTTACTCATTCTCGCCGCCTTGTTTCACGATATTGCCAAAGGCATGGGCGGGCAACATGAAATTATTGGCGCAGAAAAAGCAAGAAAATTCTGTGAGTTACATCAATTACCTAAAGCGGATACTGCGCTCGTGGAGTGGCTGGTACGCGAGCATTTGCACCTCTCTTTTGTGGCACAACGACGTGATTTGGATGACTCCCAAGTCATCGAAGAATTTAGCTATTGGGTGGGCACACGCCGTAAGCTGGATGCTCTGTTCTTACTGACCGTCGCGGATATTCATGCCACGAACCCTACCTTGTGGAGCGAGTGGCGCGCCGCGTTGCTGCGTGATTTGTACAGCAAAACATGCACAGTTTTGGACAAGGGTCAGAACATCATTGATGTGCAAACTCGGCGTGCCGAAGCTTTGGCCAGCCTAGCAAAAGCCTGTGCGCTGCATACGGAAAAGCATTGGCATCAAGCCAAAGCACTGCTCGATACTCTGCCCGGACGCTATCTTTTACGCCACGAGCCGGATGAACTTGTATGGCGCTTGTGTGGCATTCTGCAAGCCGAACACCCCAGTTGGTTGGGTTTGCGCGAAGATAAGCACCGCCAAATCGGCGAGCTGTTTATCTACACCCAAGAGCAGCCGCATCTGTTTGCCATGATTGCCGCCACGCTGGATCGCCTGAATCTAAATATTCAAAGCGCCTACCTCACCAGCACCTTAAATGGCATGGTGCTGGACGATATTCTGTTTCTGGATGCCAACGGATGCCCCCTGCGCGATGCGTGGATCCAGGCCGATTTGCTGCATCAATTAGAGCTTGCGATCAACCAAGGCAAAATTGCTCCACGCCATGTGCGGCGCGCCTCGCCGTTGTTGCGTCATTTTGACTGCCCCACGCGGATAGAAATGGAAACCTCTGCCCATGGCGACAACACCCAGGTGCAAATTGAAACTGGCGACCGCCCCGGCCTCTTGGCTTTGATTAGCAGTGTGCTTGTCGAACTTGGCATGAACTTGCAAGGAGCGACCATCAACACCCTAGGAGAAAAAGCGCACGACACCTTGTATGTCTCCATGCGTAATCCTCAGAGCGGCGCGTTGAACCCATTAAATAGTCAACAAAAACAGCAACTTGAAGAACAACTAACATTTGCATTACGCCATGCGGATTAAAACCTGATGCTTGAGAGTTCCGTATCAACCGACATCCGCATCGTCTATAGCGATCACGAGCTGCTCGTCGTGGACAAACCGACGCGCCTGTTAAGCCAGCCCGGTGTCGGCATTGACAAGAAAGACAGCCTGATTACCCGCCTCAATCTTATCTATCCAACAGCGCGCATCGTGCATCGGCTCGATTGGGAAACCTCTGGGCTAATGGTCATTGCCCTCAATGCCGCAAGTCATCGCGCCTTGTCCATCCAGTTCCAAGAACGCCAAACCGCAAAAACTTACATCGCCGTAGTTCATGGGCATCTTGCTACTGCGCAAGGTAGCGTGGACGCGCCGCTTGCCGCCAACTGGAATGACAAACCACGGCAGATGGTCAGCCCAGAAGGACGGCCTTCGCTCACCCACTGGCGTTGCCTTGGTTTTGAGGGTGAAAACAGTCGTGTGGAACTCAAGCCCGTGACCGGACGCTCCCATCAATTGCGCGTGCATATGCTGTACATCGGCCATCCCATGCTCGGCGATGGCCTCTACGCTCCAGAAGGAGTTTTCGCCGCCGCGCCGCGTTTATTGCTCCACGCCGCCGAGCTCGGCTTTACCCATCCGACGCGAGGCGAGTGGATGCTGCATACGAGTGAGGTTCCGTTTTAGGGGGCTGAGCACTTTAGCAAGTGCCGGGGTTTGCGTTTTCCTCCCCCTTTGATGCCGCCGTGAACTGGCCTGCGTAAGTTGGGTAAAAGCGCCATGGATGGCGCTTTTAGTCTCTCCGCGACAGGATGTCGCGTTGAGACGACCCGGCTTACGCAGGTCGGTTCACGGCTTGCCCGAAGGGCGGCATCAACGGGGTGCATTTCTTTGGTGACTTTCTTTGTGCAAGCAAAGAAAGTTACTCGCCCGTATCAAACATGCTTTTTGCGAAGTTGCACCCTGGAAACGGGCGAAACAATGCCACCGTCCTAGAACGGTTGGTGGGCTTTTTCGCCCGTCTTGACTTATAGACTCCGTTGCAAATCAAGTTGGCAACGGGCGAGTAACTTTTCTTGTTCGTGCAAGAAAAGTCACCAAAAGAACACGCCCCCAAGGTTCCGCCCCTGCGGGGCAAGCCATGCCGTCACGCTGCCCTCCGGGGTCGGCTCAACGCGACATCCATGTCGCGCAGAGCCTGAAATGCCCATCCATGGGCATTTCACCCCATCGTTCAGCATGACGGCATGGCGGAACCAAGGGGGATGAAAACCAAAACCGCGCACTGCGTGCGCAAGCTGCGCCCAACAAACCTTCGCTTCAACATAATCACGAAAAACCATCACCATGCTGAAATCCATACTCACCGCCGGATTCATCGGCCTAATGCACGGCACCGCCCTCGCCGACAGCATCGAACTCATCACCCTGCAAAACCGCATGGCTGAAGATGTCATCCCACTCATTCAACCCATGCTCCAACCCAGCGATGCCATCAGCGGCAGCGGTTCACAGCTGATTCTGCGCGCCTCGCCCGCCACCCATGCGCAGGTCAAACAAATCTTGCAAGGACTGGATCGCACTCCGCGCAACTTGGTGATTAGCGTGCGCAGTGATGACGAAATGCGTGCGGCGCGTGAGGGCGTGGAAGGACGCGTGATCGTGCGTCCCGAAAGTGTGAGCGTGAATGGACGCATCGAGTCCAGCCGCAGCAGCCAGGACAACTCGGCGACGCAGCAGATTCGCGTGCTTGAGGGCAGTCCGGCGCGCTTGCGTGTGGGGAGGGAAACTCCATACGCGCAACCGGTATGGGTTGAAACGCCCAACGGTATGCAGCGCGTCCCCGCCACCGCCATCCGCGAAACCGGACGTTGGCTGAATGTCGCGCCAACGCTTCAGGGCGAACAAGTGCTGCTGGACATTCAGCCGGAATCTGCACAGATCAACCCGCAACACCCGCGCAGCACCGATGTGCAAAGCCTGTCCACCCGCGTGCGCGTGCCCTTGGGTCAATGGGTTCCCCTAGGTGGCGTTGATAGCCGGGAGCAGCAACAAATCAACGGGAAAACAAGCTCACAAAGCCAATCCAATCAAACCTGGGTCAGGGTTGAGTTGGCTGATTAGCGTGAGTGTGGGGCGCGTTGATCGTTCCCACGCTCCAGCGTCACTGCCATTAAGTTAAGCGATTTTTGTGATAATGGTTCGATTTGAATGAAAATCGGATATGGCTAAAAAAAGCGTGCTGTTGAAATCACCCAAGAGCGGATTGAATCGGACGACTT
>JBFXGB010000062.1:0-12026 GCA_050178405.1 Halothiobacillaceae bacterium | reverse complement strand
TTGACAAGCCAACAACCCCATTCTCGACGTGGAAAAGGCATATACCGGTAGCCTACGCCCTAACCGAAACCCAACATGCTGCTAGAATGCACAAGCCCAAAGAGGAATTTCCATGCTCAAACCTAGTGCTTTATCTCTCTCCATTGTTGTTTTACTCGGTCTTAGCGCGGGCATGGGTTTAAGTGCTTGTGCCAATCAAATAACCGGCAGCCCTGAGCATACTGATACTGCCGCGCAGGACGACACCTCAAACACTCAAAAATCCAGCGCGGGTGAAACGCTGACCATTATTCCAGCCAGCACAGGCTTGGGTAGTGAAAATAATCAGCGTGCGCAGGTTTTTTATCTGCTGATGCAAGCCGAACTCGCGGGGCAAAAAGGCAATGTCGCCGAGGCAGGGCGGCTTTATTTACACGCCGCAAAACAAGGCCGCGACCCGCGCATCGCCGAGCGCGCCACCAAAATCGCCCTGCTCGCACGCGACATCGAGACGAGCAATCAAGCACTGGCGCTGTGGGTTGAGCTTGAGCCACAAAACAATACCCGCTGGCCGATGGAAGTCATCGCAGCAGTACGCCAACAAAATGATGCTCTGGCGCTCAAACTCATCACCCAAAATCTCCCTGCCAAAGCGGATGAACGCAAAGAGAGCTACCAACAACTGCTCACCATGCTGATTCATGAAGGCCAAGGCATCCTGCCGCTTTTCCATCAACTCGCACAAACCCAAGCGACGGAGGCCGAAGCGTGGTTTACGCTAGCGCAAGCCGCCCTAAACTTTAAGGACTACGACACAGCGCGCGCCGCCTTGCGCAAAACCATCCACCTCGACCCGACGCGCAAAGAAGCCTACCTCTTGCTCGCCGATAGCTATTTCAGCCAAAAAGACATGACTGCAGGTGTCGATGTATTGCGCGACATGGTGCAGCAGTTTCCCGACGATCAGCGCCTACGCTTGACCTATGCGCGCGCCCTGCATGAAGCGGGACGCACGCAAGAAGCTCGCGATTTATTAAGCAAAATGCTGCAAAAAAACCCCAAAGATCAAGACCTGCGCTATGCCGTCGCACTCATGGCCTTGGAAAGCGGCGATTACACAAGCGCCGAACGCGAACTCAAAACCCTGTATCGTCAAAAAGACCGTGCCGCCAACGCCGCCTATTATTTGGGGCGACTGGACGAACAACGCGGTCAGATGGATGCCGCGATACGCTGGTATGAACAAACGCAAAACAGTGAATTTGCCAATGAAGCCCTGTTGCGCATGGCGCAAATCGACATACAGGCCGGGCGGCTACCCCAAGCCCAAAGGCGTCTTGCTCAAGCCCGCGCCTTAAGTACAACTGACGAAGAACGCGTGCGTTTTTATCTGCTTGAAGTGCAAATTTTGCGCCAGGCCGAACGCCTACAAGAAGCCTATGCGTTGACCAATCAGGCTCTTCTGGAAGTCCAGGGCGAGCCCGACCTGCTCTACTCGCGCGCCCTGATTGCGGAGCAACTTGGCCTGTTTGCAGAGTCCGAGGCCGACCTGCGCGCCATTTTGGCGCAAGACCCGCAAAACCCCGAAGCACTGAATGCCTTGGGCTTCACCCTTGCCGAGCGCAATATCAAACTTGACGAAGCCTACGCCCTGATTAGTCAATCACTCAAACTTGACCCCAAAAGCGCGGCCACCATGGACAGCATGGGCTGGGTGTACTATCGCCTAGGCAAACTTAGCGAAGCCGAACAGTATTTGCGCCAAGCCTTTGCACTCAACCAAGATGCAGAAATTGTCGGGCATTTAGCCGAAGTTCTTATGGCACAACAACGCACCAGCGAGGCACGCCAACTGCTCGACGAAGCACTTAAACGTGATCCGCAAGATAAGTACCTCCTCAAACTGGATGCGCGCTTGCGTGCAGAAAAGCCCTTGCAACCGTGATGCTTTGCCCCATGCCCTTCAAGCGCTTAGGAACCTCCAAAAACCCCATCATCGTCTTTGCGAGCGCAGCGAAGCAATCTACATCTCGTTGTTTTGTCGAAGCTCATTTAGATCGCCACGTCGCTTCGCTCCTCGCGATGACGGTTTTCAAAGGCTCCTTCTTATCCAGCGGCATGCTTTTGTTGCTCAGCCTATTGGCATTAGGCGGCTGCGCATCCCTACCCGAAACGCCCGATAGCAGCACCGTACCTAGCACCGAAGTCGCATTAGATCGTGACGCACAACGTCTTGATTTGTGGCTTGCACGGCAAGGTGAGATGCAAAAACTCAACACATGGCGCTCTGAAGGCCGCGCCGCCATCATCGCGCAAAATGGCGGTGGGCAAATTAGCTTTGACTGGCTCTACACCCCCCAAAACCAAGTGCTGAACATCAAAACCCCGCTGGGGCAAAACGCCATGCAGCTTACCATCAACCCTGGCGGTGTTACCCTCATCGACCAAGAAGGGCAAGTCACCCAAGGCGACGACGGTGAAGCCATGCTCAATGAGGCCCTCGGCTGGAGCGTACCGTTTGAGTCGCTGCGCGCTTGGCTTTTGGGGCTCACCGCCACAGAGGATGATTCTTACACCCTCGATGCCCAAGGCCGCCTGCTCACTCTCGAAAGCCAAGGCTGGAGCATTGAATACAAACGCTACAGCGACATGAACCACCTAGGCGTAAGCATAAGCCTGCCCAGCAAATTTGAGCTGCGCCGCAGTGAAATGACCCTGCGCCTTGTGATCGACCGATGGACACTCTAAGCAACAGCAAGACTTGGTGGCCTGCCCCCGCCAAACTCAATCTGATGCTGCGCATTACCGGGCAACGCAGCGATGGTTATCACGAATTACAAACGGTATTCCAGCTTTTGGATTATGGCGACAAGCTGGCGTTTGAGCTGCGTGATGATGGCAAAATCATTAAAAAAACCCCTCTACACGACGTAGGCATAAAAGACGGCCTCGCCACGCGCGCCGCGAAACTCTTGCAACAAACCTGCGGCGTTGATTTAGGTGTCGATATCGACCTCGACAAACGCATCCCAATGGGCAGCGGCCTAGGCGGAGGCAGTTCCGATGCCGCCACCACCTTGCTCGTGCTCAATCAGCTTTGGGCGTGCCATTTAGACATCGACACCCTCGCAGCCCTAGGCGCAACACTCGGTGCCGATGTCCCCGTCTTTGTGCGCGGACACAGCGCCTGGGCCGAAGGCATTGGCGAAAGGCTCACGCCGATAAACTTACCTGCCACACAGTATCTTGTCGTCTGCCCCCCGGTTCACCTTAGCACCGCCAGCATGTTTGCCGACCCCTTGCTTGCGCGTCAGCAACCCCCCATCCGCCGCCAAGACTTCGATCAAGGCGAACGAGGAAATGCCTTTACCGCCGTCGCTCGAGCCCGCAGCCACGACATTGACGCGCTCTTTGAGCAACTTGCACGCTATGGCACACCGCAACTCACCGGTTCAGGCGCGGCTGTTTTTTGTGCCTTTGCGCCCAATGACCCAAGCATTGAACACGCTGCATGCGCCCTGCCTAAACATCTTAAGTACTTTATTGCACAAGGACTTAACACCTCACCGCTCCATGCCATGCTAGCCATGCAAACAGCAAAACAGGCACCCCGTCATCAAAAAAACTTGCACAAAGTCGTTCAATCCCTATAATGCGCAACCTCAATTGGGCCGTCGCCAAGTGGTTAAGGCACCGGATTTTGATTCCGGCATTCCTAGGTTCGATCCCTAGCGGCCCAGCCAAATTCTTATCTCAAATCTCGACGAAGTGGAACCTCCCATGCTGATGGTCTTCGCAGGGACTGCCAATCCCGAACTCGCCCAGCGCGTCGCTGAAAACCTTGACCTGCCCCTAGGTCAAGCAACAAGCACCCGCTTTAGCGATGGTGAAACTTACGTTGAAATTTTAGAAAACGTGCGCGGACGCGATGTTTTCATCATCCAACCCACCAGCCACCCCTGCAATGACAATCTGATGGAACTGATGGTCATGGCCGATGCCTTGCGTCGCGCCTCCGCTGGTCGTATCACAGCAGTCATCCCCTACTACGGTTACTCGCGCCAAGATCGCCGCGTGCGCTCCGCCCGCGTGCCTATTACCGCCAAAGTCGTGGCAAATATGCTCCAAGGCGTAGGTTTTGATCGTGTATTAACCATCGACCTGCACGCCGAGCAAGTGCAAGGTTTCTTCGATATCCCCGTAGACAACATTTACGCCTCGCCGATTCAACTTGGTGATATTTGGCGACAAGCGCACAAAAACCTGACTATTGTTTCCCCCGATGTCGGCGGTGTTGTGCGCGCCCGTGCCTTGGCCAAGCGTCTGGACGATGTGGATCTCGCCATTATCGACAAACGCCGCCCCAAGGCGAACGTCGCCGAAGTCATGCACATTATCGGTGAAGTCAAAGACCGTAGCTGCGTCATTATTGATGACATCGTGGATACCGCCGGAACCTTGTGCAAAGCCGCCGAAGCCCTGAAAAAACACGGTGCAAGCAAAGTCATTGCCTACGCCACCCATGCCGTACTTTCTGGCAAAGCGATTGAAAACATCAATGGTTCCGAGATTGACGAAGTGGTGGTGACTGACAGTATCCCCTTAAGCGCCGCTGCCAAAGCGTGCTCGCGCATTCGTGTTCTATCGGTGGCAGGCATGTTGGCCGAAACCATACGCCGCATTCACACCGATGAGTCTGTAAGTTCGCTGTATCAGGACTAAGGGGTACTTCTAAAACCTCCATGTCGTCTTTGCGAGCGCAGCGAAGCAATCCATATCGGGTTGTTTTGTTGAGGCTCTTTTGGATCGCCACGTCGCTGCGCTCCTCGCGATGACGGTTTTTAGAACGTGTTCAAAGTATTGATCAACGGATGCAGTGCAAGCGAAAATCGACCGAAAAAGCGGAGCATAGATGACTATGTGAGCATTTTGAGGGCGATTTTTGCGCCGCAATGCGCCGTTCAGCGAGACTTTGAACAGGTTCTTAGAAGTCATTTAAGTTTTCGTTGTTCTTTGGGCTTGATACCCAAGGGCAGCAAAACGACCGGGTTGGTCGCGCCCCGGTCGCCTCCCCCGCCCCAAGGCGGGTTTTTGTTTGATTAGATTTGGAGTTTTAACATGAGCAATTCCTTCACCGTGAAGGCCACCCGTCGTGATGATCTGGGGAAAGGTGCGAGCCGCCGCCTACGTCATGCCGGTCAAGTGCCTGCCGTCGTTTACGGCGGCCATGCCGAGCCTGTTTCCCTGACCCTGCTGCACAAAGATTTGTGGCACAGCTTGGAAAACGAAGCTTTTTATTCCAGCATCCTCAATCTTGAAATCGACGGCAAGGTGGAAAAAGTGGTTCTGCGTGACCTGCAACGTCACCCTTACAAGTCCATCGTCATGCACGCCGATTTCCAACGTGTTTCCGCCGATGAAGTGATGCACGCCACCGTGCCATTGCACTTCATCAACGAAACCACAAGCGTCGGTGCGAAAAAAGGCGGCATGATTAGCCACCTTGCTACCGAAGTGGAAATCACCTGCTTGCCTGCTGATCTGCCGGAATTTGTCGAAGTTGATCTTGCCAAGCTTGACGTGGATCACACCCTGCACCTGTCCGACTTGGTTGCACCCAAGGGAGTGAGCTTCTTTGAACTAAGTGCACACAACAACGACCTTGGCATTGTGGTCATCCACATGCCTAAGGGTTCTGCGAGTGACGATACCGCTGAGGCTTAATTTTTAAGCGAAGCTCAATATGTCTAATCACAGCGCCCCCCCATGCGACATTCGACTGATCGTTGGCCTCGGCAACCCGGGGGCGCAGTATGCAGACACCCGCCACAATGCGGGTTTTTGGTTTGTGGACGAAGTCGCCCGTATTACGGGCGCGACCCTTCGTCCCGAACCCCGTTTTCATGGCTTGGCAGCCCGTGTCATGCTTAATTCGCATGAATTCTGGCTGTTAGAGCCAACCACATTTATGAATCGGAGTGGGCAAGCGGTATCCGCACTTGCCCGCTTTTACAAAATCGCCCCCGAGCAAATTCTCATCGCCCACGATGAAATCGACCTTCCCGTGGGGCAGGTCAAGCTCAAATACGCGGGCGGTCATGGCGGCCACAACGGCCTGCGCGACCTACATGCCCATTTGGGCACGCCAAATTATTGGCGACTGCGTCTTGGTGTTGATCATCCGGGCAGTAAAGACCTTGTTGTAGACTACGTGCTGCACGCGCCATCCAAAGTTGATCGCCAAAAAATCGACGGGATCATCGACGAGGCCTGCCGCCAACTCCCCGCCCTCATGCGCGGCGAAGCAGCCAGCGTAATGAATCATTTACACAGCCTTAAATAAAGCTTCCAAAACATTAAGGAGTCGGTCATGGGTTTCAAATGTGGCATCGTCGGCCTGCCCAACGTGGGCAAATCCACCCTATTCAATGCGCTAACCAAGGCAGGCATCCAAGCCGCCAACTACCCGTTCTGCACCATTGAACCCAACGTCGGCATGGTGCCCATGCCCGACCCGCGCTTGGATGCGCTCGCCGCTATCGTCAAACCGGAACGTATCCTGCCCACCACCATGGAATTTGTGGACATTGCAGGCTTAGTCAAAGGCGCATCCAAAGGCGAAGGCTTGGGCAACAAATTCCTCGCCACCATCCGCGAAACCGATGCCATTGCCCAAGTCGTGCGCTGCTTCGATAACGACGATGTGATTCACGTTGCCGGGCGCGTTGATCCGCTGGACGACATCGAGGTCATCAACACCGAATTGATTCTTGCTGACATGGACACCGTCGAGCGTAATTTAGAGCGCGCCATCAAAGCCTCCAAGTCCGGCAACAAAGACGCGCTAGTAAAAAAAGACGTATTGGAGCGCATGGCAGCGCACCTCAACGAAGTCAAAAGCGCACGCAGTCTGGAAATGAGTGCTGAAGAAAAACTCGCTTTGCGCGATCTGCACCTGCTCACCATCAAGCCAATTATGTACATCGCCAACGTCAACGAAGACGGCTTTGAAAACAACCCTTATCTTGATCGTGTGCGCGCCCATGCTCAAACCGAAGGTGCAGTCGTCGTACCTGTCTGCGCGGTGATTGAAGCTGACATCTCCGAACTCGATGATGCCGACAAAGCTGAGTTTCTGGAGAGCATGGGACTAAGCGAACCTGGTCTCAACCGCGTCATTCGCGCCGGTTACGACCTACTCGGCCTACAAACCTACTTCACCGCTGGCGTAAAAGAAGTGCGCGCTTGGACGATTCATAAAGGCGACACCGCCCCACAAGCCGCCGGCGTGATTCACACCGACTTTGAACGCGGCTTTATCCGCGCCCAAACCATTGCTTATGAGGACTTCATCCAATACAAAGGCGAACAAGGCGCGAAAGAAGCCGGCAAAATGCGCGCCGAAGGCAAAGACTATGTGGTCAAAGATGGCGATGTGTTGAATTTCTTGTTCAACGTCTAAGCAGAGAGACGGGTGGTGTAGTTGGCCTGCAAAAAACACCGGTTCACGATTATTTGTTTGCCTTTGACAAACTTGAGCGCACATCCCGTACCTAAGCGCCTAGCTTAAGCGCCCCACCCATTTTTGCGCATGATTCTCTCGCCAATCATCTATGGCGAGTTTTTTTGGATGATCCCAGTTTCTTTTCTTGGCAACTGCCACCAATAGAAACCGAGGCTCAGCAATTTTAAGTGGACGCACTTTGAATAAAACAAGCAGCAAACAACATGATCCGCATTATCGGCGGCGAACATCGGAGTCGCCAACTCAAAGTCCTCGACCGTCCCGGTTTACGCCCGACGCCGGATCGGGTGCGAGAAACCTTATTCAACTGGCTGGCGGCCGATATTTCCGGCGCGCGCGTGCTGGATAGTTTTGCCGGCAGCGGCGCGCTAGGCTTTGAGGCGCTTTCGCGCGGTGCCGCTTGGTGCGATTTTGTTGAAAAAGACCCAGCGGCTGCGAGCTTGATTAAACAGAACATCGAGCTTTTGCGCATCAAACCCCGCGCCAAACTTGCACGCCAAGATGCTCTGGAGTTTCTCAAGCAGGCTCCCAGCCTGCCTTATGATGTGGTTTTTCTCGACCCGCCCTATGCAAGCGAACTACTTTCCAAGGCTCTACCACTCTTAAATCACCCCGGTTGGCTTGCGCTTAATGCCAAGATTTTTATTGAGCACTCGTCTCATAGTGCCCCGCCTGCTTTGCTTGAAGGCAACGAGTTTACTTGGGAAAAACTACGCCAAGGCAGCGCAGGTGAGGTAAGTTATAGCCTCTACCAAGCCACGAGCTAAACCCATGCAAAGCGTCATCTACCCCGGAACCTTCGACCCGATTACCTTCGGGCATATCGATGTCATTCAACGCGCCGCAAGGCTGTTTGGCCATGTTATCGTCGCCGTGGCTGAAAATAGCAGCAAAAACAGCGTGTTCAGCCTTACTGAGCGCACCGACATGGCGCGCACAGCTCTGCAAGCCGTGGCAGGTGTGCGGGTGGAAAGTTTCAGTGGCCTGTTGATTGATTTTGCAGCCCAGCATGAGGCGCGCACGGTCATTCGTGGCCTGCGAGCGGTGTCCGATTTTGAATACGAAATGCAGCTTGCTGCGATTAACCGCCGCTTGGATGCCCGCATTGAAACCGTGTTCATGACCCCCGCCGAAAACTTAAACTTCCTCTCCTCCACCCTGGTGCGTGAAATCGCACGCCTAGGCGGCGAGGTCAGCGAGTTTGTCCCTGAGAATGTTGTTGCTGCGTTGCGCACCAAGTTTCGCTAATATCACACACCCGAATGAATTCCCGCATTGAATCTTCAAATAGAGAACCTTTATGTCCCTGATGATTACCGACGAATGTATCAACTGCGATGTCTGCGAACCCGAATGCCCCAACGGCGCAATCTCGCAAGGCGATGAAATCTATGTCATTGACCCGAACCTATGTACCGAATGCGTGGGGCATTACGACACCCCGCAATGCGTCGAAGTCTGCCCCGTGGATTGCATCCCGCTCGACCCAAACAACAAAGAAACCCACGATGAATTAATGATTAAATACCACCGCATCAATGGGTGATTGAATTATTCATTTTTTGTATTTTGAGCTTGAAAAAGATTCAACTAATCGTTGTTACTGAATTATTCAAGAACTTACTCCAAAGTGTCCAAACAAAACCAAGCGACGCACACAGCTTACTTGAGAGCGCACCAAAAATTCGCCATCGCAAAGAAGCTAACGTCGTGGCGACTCCAAGCAAGCGTCCTTGTTCTTAGCTGCATTGTATTGCTCAACGCCGCGCAACATGCCGATGCCAATTCGCTAAAACCTGCACCGACACGTATCGACGAAGCCAGTGGACTCACCCCATCCACCCAACACCCTGGCATATATTGGACGCATAACGACAGCCGCAATTATTTTGACCCCACCCCCACCGAACCCGCGCTTTTCGCCGTGGATGCTCAAGGACAACTGCACGGCGAGCTGTGGCTCGAAGGCATTAAACCCTACGACTGGGAAGCCATAAGCCACTTTCAACAGCATGGACAAAGCTATTTACTGATTGCCGATATTGGCGACAACCGCGCCAAGCGATCACGCGGCATACGCCTTTACGCCATCAAAGAACCGCAAACCATTGCAGCAAAAAGCACACAAAAACCCGCATGGACGCTCGAATTACGCTACCCCGATGGCGCGCGCGATGCCGAAGCCATGGCAGTAGATACCCACGACAATACCATTTACATCCTAAGCAAGCGCGACAACAGCCCACAACTCTACAGCGCCGAACTTCCCAATAAGCGTAACAGCAGCCAAATGCTGCGACTTCTAGGCAGCATTCCACCGCTCAACGCCCCCATCAACACCACCGAGCCCGGCGACTGGCGCGTTCTGCCCTACAGTCATCAGCCCACGGATATGGCGTTTGCCCCCGACCGCAGCGAAGTGGCTTTACTCAGCTACGCACACATCTACCTCTATGCACGCAAGCCCCAACAAAGCTGGCTTGATGCACTCCAAAGCGCGCCGCAGGTTATCGACCTACCCAGCGCACGCCAATACGAGGGCTTAAGCTTTAGCACCGATGGAAAAACCTTACTCGTGGTGCGCGAAGGGCAAGACACCCAAAGCGATGTGCCGATATTAAACATCCCCCACCCAAGCATGCTGACTCAAAGCCCAAGCCAATAACTCCAAAGGCTTGGCACCAAACAACTCAACCGGCGGTGCCATACCCAAAAACACCAACGCATCCCACACATCTTCCGCTACTGTTTTAATCGGCAAACACGGCGCACGGTTTTGCTTTGACAACTTTTGCCCATTCGCCGCCAAGGCCAATGGCACATGCGCATAATGCGGCGTAGGCAACCCTAAAGCCTTTTGCAGCAAAATTTGTCGCGGGGTCGAATCCAGCAAATCACTGCCGCGCACCACCTCGGTAATCTCTTGATACGCATCATCCACCACCACCGCCAAGTGATACGCCGCCATATCCTCCACCCGCCAAAGCACAAAATCGCCAAAATCGGCAGCCACATCGTGCTCAATCATGCCATGCAATGCGTCCACAAAATGCACCGCACTTGGCCCTTGTACACGCTGCGTATCCAATCGCACGGCTAATCCTTGACCAAGCTGCAAACCTAAGCCCCGACACGTTCCCGGATAAATCGCCCCCTCACTGCCAAAACGTATGGCTCGGTCACGCACCTGCGCCCTTGAGCATCGACAGACATACGCCAAACCCTTATCTAGCAACGCATCCCGCGCCGCACGATACGCCTCATGGCGGGTGGACTGATACAAAACCTCGCCATCCCAATGCAGCCCATACCACTCAAGCTGGCGCAAAATCAGCGCATCCGCCCCTTTCTCGCAACGCGGCGCATCCACATCTTCCATGCGCACCAGCCAGCGCCCGCCTTGGAGACGCGCGTGCAAAAAACTCGCCAAAGCAGCCACCAATGACCCAAAATGCAGACCACCACTCGGTGTAGGCGCAAACCGACCAATTACCATAAATTTCCTTACAAATTAGCCACAGAGAACACAGAGTTCACAGAGGCGCTCATCATGCGAAGATGTCAAGCGTAAAGTAAACTTCTAAAAAGCTCTTCTGAATCGTCTTTGCGAGCGCAGCGCAGCCATCCAAACTTTGCTGTTTTGTTGAAGCTCTTTTGGATTGCCCCGTCGCTTCGCTCCTCGCAAAGACGGCTTTTAGACCTACTCTCATTTCTCTGTGCCCTCTGTGTTCTCTGTGGCTAAAAAAATATGTCTTCAGGTCAAACTCATGCCCGAACTCCCCGAAGTTGAAACCACTAAACGCGGCATTGAACCGCATCTCTTGGGTCAAAAAATTCTCCACACCCACATTTATCAGCCTAAATTACGCTGGCCGATGGATGCTGATTTAGCGCAAAAACTGCATCATCAAGCAGCAGAAAATATCGAACGCCGCGCCAAATACATTCTGCTGCATTTTGCCCATGGCAGTTTAATTCTGCATCTTGGTATGTCGGGTAGCCTACGCTTGGTTGAACGCGGCACACCCCGCCTGAAACATGACCATCTTGAGTGCGAGCTTGCCAGTGGCTTGAATTTGCGCCTGCACGATCCTCGTCGATTCGGTGCAGTGCTTTGGACAGAAAACGCCCCAAGGGAGCACCCCCTGCTCAAAAACTTAGGCATCGAACCGCTGGACGAAGCCTTCACCGGCGACATGCTGCACAGCCTACTCAAGAGCCGCAAAACCCCGATTAAACCCGCTTTAATGAACGCGCATATCGTTGTTGGCATCGGCAACATCTACGCCAACGAAGCGCTGTTTTTAAGTGGCATCGACCCACGCCGCCCCTGCATGAGCCTGAACCTTGCCGACTATCAACGCCTCGTCGTGCATATCAAACATCTGCTGCAACTATCCATTCAACCAGGCGGCACGACCTTACGCGACTTCATCAGCCCCGAAGGCCGCCCCGGATACTTTCAACAAACCCTCAATGTCTATGGGCGAAGCGGCGAACCCTGCCGTGTTTGCAATACACC
>JBFXGB010000061.1:0-12153 GCA_050178405.1 Halothiobacillaceae bacterium | reverse complement strand
TTGCTTGCGTTTGCATCATGTGTTGTGGCCGCGTATTCAGGCGATCAAGGGTGTGCAGGATGTTTATACGAATATCGAAATGCCCTTGCTACCCGTGCTGGCGCGCATTGAGCGCAACGGGGTGCAGATTGATGTGCCGTTGCTCAAGCAAGTCAGCCATGAGCTATCCATGCGCATGATGAGCCTAGAAAAACAGGCGCATGAACTCGCGGGCGGGGCGTTTAATTTGGCCTCGCCTAAGCAGTTGCAGGAGATTTTATTCGAGCGCCTAAAATTGCCGGTGGTGAATAAAACGCCCACCGGACAGCCTTCGACCAATGAGGAGGTGTTGGAGCAACTGGCCGATCAGCACGAGTTGCCGCGTGTGATTTTAGAGCACCGGATGCTTGCCAAGCTGAAAAACACCTACGCGGACAAACTGCCTGAGGCCATCAACCCTCGCACCGGACGGGTGCATACCATGTACCAACAAGCGGTGGCCTCCACCGGGCGCTTGTCGTCCACCGAGCCGAATTTACAGAACATTCCGGCACGAAGTGAGGAGGGCCGGCGGATTCGTCAGGCGTTTACTGCGCCCGCAGGCATGGTGATTTTGTCGGCGGACTATTCGCAAATTGAGCTGCGCATCATGGCGCATTTGTCGGCGGATGCGGGCTTGCTCAAGGCTTTTGCCGAGGGGCAGGATATTCACCGCGCCACGGCGGCAGAGGTGTTTGGTGTGGCGCTCGATGCGGTCACGGATTTGCAACGCCGTGCGGCCAAGGCGATTAACTTCGGCTTGATTTACGGCATGTCGGCCTTCGGCTTGGCGCGGCAATTATCCGTGTCCCGTGCCGAGGCGCAGGCCTATGTGGATTTGTATTTTGCGCGCTATCCCGGCGTGCGCCGTTACATGGAGGAGGCGCGTGAGAAGGCGCGTGAGCTAGGTTATGCCGAAACGCTGTTCGGGCGGCGTTTACTCTTGCCGGAGATTAAGGCGCGAGATGTGCGCCGCCGCCAGCAAGCCGAGCGTGTAGCGATTAACGCGCCGATGCAGGGCACGGCAGCCGATATTATCAAGCGTGCCATGCTGGATATCGACGCATGGCTGCTCGCGAGTGCTTTTCCGGCCAAAATGGTCATGCAGGTGCATGATGAATTGGTGTTTGAAGTGCCGCTTGAGCGCGCCGATGAGCTAGCAGGGGAGATTCAAGCGCGCATGGCAGCGGCTGCGGATTTAGCCGTGCCTTTGGTGGTGGATGTGGGTATCGGTAAAAACTGGGGCGAGGCACATTGAACTTTCGCAAGCGAGCCCTTACTAAGAGCTTAACCCTGTGTTGGGGGAGCACGCTAAATCGCAGGAACGCGAGGCCCGTGGATTGAGGAAAAGTTTTTAAGCGCCGCAAGGCGCTTTTTTTTGGGCTTTGAATGTGGGCTTGAGCCTGTGGGTGGTTGTGTAGCCCGGATGTCAATCCGGGGCAGGCGCTGCAACGGGCGCGGCTTCCCGGATTCTCGCTTCGCTTCATCCGGGCTACAGTTCTACCCTAATCAAATCTCATATTTGGGCAATTGCCCATGAATCAGGCGCGCATCCCAATCCATGGCGGCCTGTGGTCGGTCGAAGTAATAGCCTTGCAGTAGGGCATGGGGGTTGCGGGCGCGGATAAAGCGCGCTTGTTCCACGGTTTCTACGCCTTCGACCACGACATGCAGCTGCAGGCCGTGGGTAAGCGCCAGCATGGCTTCGAGGACTTTAACGGCTTCGGGGTTGTCTGGAATGCGGTCGCGGATAAAGCTTTGGTCGATTTTGAGCTTGTCAATCGGCAATTCAGTGAGCACGCCTAGGGTAGATTGCCCCGTACCGAAATCGTCAATGGCAATCAGAAAGCCTTGCATGACCAGTTGTTGAATGCGTTCACGCACAAAATCCAAACCACCGACCAAGCCGCCTTCGGTAATTTCCACAATAATGGCACTTGGCGGAACGCTGTGCGCTCGTGCGGCTTCGCGTAGCTTATGCACGAGATCGTCGCGCAATAAATGCCGTGGGCTAAGGTTGATTGAAAAGAATAAATCGCGCTGGGTGGCGCGCCGCCACATGGCAAGATGCGGCATGGCTTCGATGAAAATCCACTCGGTAATGCGTTCAATCATGCCGATGTCTTCGGCAATAGGGATAAATACGGCGGGCGAGACGGGGCGTGAACCATCGCGTTTCCAGCGCAGCAAGCATTCGAAGCCTTTAAGCTCGGCAGAGCCCGCTTCGACGAGCGGCTGCATAAAGACTTCAAATTCTTTGTTTTCTAAAGCTTTGCGTAAGCCTTGTTCGATATCGAAGCGCATGGCAGCTTCTTGGGCGAGTGCGGGGGTGTAAATGAGGGCGCGGTCGCGTCCGGCGCGCTTGGCGCCATGCAGAGCCATGTCGGCGGCCTGCATCAGGGTGTCGCTGTTGTCGCCATCACGCGGAGCTAAGGCGAGTCCTAAGCTTGCGGTGACTTTCATGTGCATTTCGCCGCCATCGAGTGGCACGGGTTGACGCAATACATTCAGGACTTTTTCACTTAACGTGGGTGCCATGCTTGCGGCGCGTGTGATGTCGTAATTGACGGGTAATAACACGGCGAATTCGTCGCCCGATAAGCGTGCCAAGACATCATTTTCGCGCAAAATCGAGCGCACCCGCTGGGTGATTGTGCGCAGCACTTGGTCGCCCGTGGCGTGACCTAGGGTGTCATTGATGGTTTTGAGGTGGTCAATACCAAAGTGCAATAAAATCAACGAACGCTCAGCGCCAGTTAGGGCGAGCGCGGTATTAAGTTTTTGGAGGAAGCTCGCGCGATTCAATAGTCCCGTGAGCGGGTCGTATTGGGTCAGCTGGGTTAAGGTCTGTTCTGCTTTTTTCTGTTCGCTGACGTCTTGCAGGATGCACAAAACCTGCTTGAGGCGATTTTGTGAGTCCATAATAGAACAGGCAGAAAAACGTGTCATGACACTGCTGCTATCGGCGCGCTGCAGCGAGGCAAGGCCGTCCCACTGACCATCACACATCAACGCTCCCATGATGCGTTGATAGAGCTCGGTCTGCTCGGGTAAGAGAAGCTCTTGCCAGTTGCGGCCGACCGAGAGAGCCTCGGTGTGGCCGAGTAATTGGGTGTAGCCGGGGTTGATTTGGTTAATGATGCCTTGGGGACTGCAAAAAAACACACCCGCACGAACATGGCTAAAAAGCGCGCCGGTGAGCTGTTGTGCGTTCTCCGCATCAAGACGTGCTTGGCTTTCGGTTTCGAGCTTACGCTTGGTTTCGTTGTACGCTTGCGTCAAGGATTCCTTGCTGCGCATGGCTGAGCGTAGGCGCTTTAGGACATTGCTGAGTTGACCGAGTTCGCCTTGTTTGTCTTGCCATGGGAGGGTGATTTCTTCATCGGGCTTGAGTGCAATGGTGTTCAGTGCATGTCCCAAGGTGCGAAAGCGAGTTGCAAACAAGAGGGCTTGAAAACCCAAAACGACAGCTTCGAGAGCAAGAAATACCAGTGTTAGATTCAGAGGGGAGACCCATGTGGCAAGCTCTTGCTTGGGGAGCATGACGTTTGCCGCCCACACTGCAGCAGTCAAAATAACGACGAGAGTCATTTGGGGTATGAGGAGCTGCATCCAAGCTTTTTTGGCTATGCTGTTGTGAATCAAGTTCTGGCCTCCTAGACGGCGTTAACGCTACGCAAGCAATTATGCCTGCGGTGAATTGATATAGTTTGATTTGCAGGTAAGGTTCAAAATATCCAAGTCGGGAGATTAGCAGACGATAGCTTTGAATGAATCACAACGGCGAGTTTAAGTGTTAATCGAACGGTGACCAGCCAGATTTGAACTCATACCCACCTTCAGTAACTAGAAAGAGAGTCTTGCGCCGCCGGGTTAAGTGCTCGCCAATGACGTTGTCAGCAACTTAAGTCAATACGGTGACGCAAGTATCGTTGCTGGACGGGTTGACTGCGTGGCACGATTTTTTTTTGCACCCTCAGCGAACTTTCGTTTGATCAGCTTCAAGCACGCCAAGATGGTGCATGGTTTCCAATGTCAGTGCTCCACTCGCCAGTCCATGTTGGTTTTGATAGGACTGCACGGCACGCGAGGTGCGGTCTCCGAGCTTGCCATCCACCGGGCCAACCTGGAAACCCGCCTTATTGAGCGCGGTTTGCAGTCGCTGGATAAGTTCAGGTGAAAGATCCTCAGCACAGGGTGTCTGTCGCCATACCGGGGTAGGCGTGCCATCGTAGCGTGTGCTGTTTATATTGACGATCGTCGGTGGTTGCTGTGTTTCGTCAATCTGCTCGGGGGTCGATATGGCCAGCACAGTGTAGGAACGGGTTTTTTCGGGAAGATCGATCGGCACAGTGCGCGCAGGTGTTTCTACGACCCATGTGCTGACTTCCCGGTAGATGGCGGGCTCAACTTCCTCGCGCGTGGTTTCGGGCTTGAGCAGTATTTTACGCGTGATGGTCTTGTAACGTGCGGGCATGGCCTTGACGCAGAGTGCTTGGCCTGAGCCTGTGTTGATGGAACCTGGGACGCGACAGGGTACAAGTGCATCGTGCGCGGCTTCGATTTCAATTTTCTCTTCGCGTGTCTCGAAGGTGGCAGGCTCAACGATGCTGCGGCGTACCTCTTCACGTACCAGAATTTTTTTTGTGACCTTTTTGAATACCGGTGGTTCGACCCGGTAAGTCTGGGTTCCTTCACGGACAATGCGGGTGCGCTGCTCAGGTTTGATGGTGGCCGGACGCACCTGAATGTCATTGACTGCGTCCCGGGTAACGATTTCCAGCGCAGTAGAAATGCGGCGCGGCAAAATGACCGTTGGTGCCCAGCACTCGCCGGCCTTGAGTCTGGGTTCTGCAGCAGGTGCTGCAGGGGTGGGTGCAGTCAGGGGTTTCATGTCGCTGTTGGCGGGAATGCGCGCTTCCGGCTTGCTTTTGCTGATAGCAGGTTCCTGCACGCGCGGCTCGCTCTGAGGCTCGGCGGGCATCAAGCTGCAAGCCTGTGTTGCCAGTATGACACTGACCAAACTCAGCCGGCACAAGAGTTTGTATGCCGTTTGCGAGGAATTGATCTGTTGCGTTGGGTTCACGGTCATGATGTCGTTATCGTTGGATTAATTCTTGCGAATTGATGCATTTGAGATTCTTTCCATGGCAATTTGCTTCCTGGTCAAAAAAACAACGATTTCATCGTTCATAGTTTGCGCTCCTTCAAGGCAAGCTCGCCCAGCAAGGCCAGCGTACTGGCATAGTAATCGTCTTTGATGACACGAAGGGTGAGTTCTGTCTGTGACGCGTTTTTGCGCCCCAGGCAATTGAGTAGGATGTGGTTCATGACATTTTGGGTTGGGCTGAGTGAATAAGGTGCACTGTGGCCGGTTTTGAGATTGATCCAGGCGGGAAGCGTGGGGTCGCTCCACTGGGTGGCAATGGCTTCGAGCAATTGGCGATCTTCCATCCCCGCCCAGCAACTGTACAGCGGAACGCGCACGGCATCGAAGCTGAAGCGTGAATACTCTGCGCTGCCCAGTTCAAGCTCACCATCGGCGGTGATGTTCACCCAGTCGGGAGGGAGTCCCGCTGCTCCAAAGCGCCCCTCGCTGAGCAGCGCCTGTCCGCTTTCACTCAGCTCGTCCCATTGCCGCGAAGGGTCGATGCGATCAAGCGCGCGGAAGGCCGGAAAGATCCAGTACGAAGGGTTGACGGTGATATGGGTGGGGTGCTCGAAGCCCTCCATACCGGGGAGCAGCACGGTTCCTATGGCGCTTTGGCGCAGAAGTAGCGCACGGATGGCACTGGCCAAAATAATGGCCTCCTTTCTGTATGCTTCGTCATGCCAGCGCTGGTCAGCGCGCGCCAGCGCCCATGCAATCAGCACCTCGCCATCACTGGCGTTGTTGATATCGGGAATGGGCGGTGTGCTTGCATCATTCCAGCGAAAAGAGAAAAAAGGGTCGTTCGGTCGGCTCAGATGCGTGCGTGTCCAGCCCCACAGACGATCAAAGGTGGCGCGATCATTGGCCGCCACGGCCAGCAGCATGCCATAGCCCTGGCCCTCGGTATGGCTGACGCCGCCATTGCCCACATCAATAACTCGCCCGTCACCGGTTATGAATGCCTCGCGATAATCGTGCCAGAGTGCAGGATCCAGATCAGCCATCGGCGGTGGTACGGGGCGGCTGCATGAGGTAAGCAGCAGACCGAGCAGACTCAGCAGCACGAGAGCGAAACCCGGCGCGCGCATGATTCACGAAACTCCCATGCGTGCCGCGCGGCGGCGCAGAATGAGCCAAGTCACCAGTGCCAAGGCAAAAATGGCAAACAGCGCCAGACTCACGGTCAGCCAAGTGCGGTCGCCAAGGAAGAGTGGCAGACGTGCCGATTTGGGTGCATTGCCCAGCAGGTAGTGGGTTGAGGGATAGCTGGTGCCGATGGTGTTGCCCGTCGAATCCCAGAGCATACCGTTGCCTTCCAGCTCGGCCCAAGTCGAGTGGTGGACGAGGCGATCCAGTCCGGCCTGCAACAGACTGCTGTCGGCGGCGGTAAACAGGGTGATTGTGCCTTTGGTGCGTGTGGACTGGAACTGCACGGCGGCGCTGCTTTGTCCCAGTCCCTCGCTAAGCTTGACCTCGGCGCTAACCGGTCGCTGTTGCACCATTTGCAATGCCCCTTGGGTCGGGTCTTTGAGCCAGTCCAGCAATCCGCTCTGAATGTCGTCCGAGGCTGCCCCCAGTTGTGTTGTTTGCCAGTGCACCTTGGGCAGGAAGGCGCTGACCTCATCCCTGAATGATGCCGTGAGGTTGGTGGCTGCGCCGACCACGATCATGTCCTTGATGCCCCCCAGAGTGTTCTGGTCGGTGATGGACTTGATGCCGCTCAGCGCGGATTCGTTGATTTGTGCCAGTTTGCCCATCAGGGTGAGTGCGGCTGAAATGGTGTGCTCATCCTGATTCAGGAACAGCAGGGCTGTGCCTAGTCCGTCGGTTTTCTGGGTATAGGGCAACACGGCGCGTGAGAATATGTTGAGGTCCGGCAGACGGATAAACCCGTCCATTTTTGGTAGTTCAATACGCGAGTCATTGAGGATGCTGACAAAAAGGTGTTCGGTGAAAATGGGAACGCACGCGCCACCCACGTCCTGGCCAATAACGGTTGGCTCGAAGCTCAGTACGTTGCGCCCCTGTTGCAGTGCGGCAACGGGGATTCCAAGTTTGGCTCCGCGCACCTGATCACCGGCGATCTCGCCAAGATGAAAGGCCTGAATGAACTGGCCATTGAGCATGACATTGAGCGAAGATTTCTTGTCGAAACCGGCACCATAGGCATAGTTTAGTTGGGCGTTGAAAGTGTGTTGTTGCGGACTGAACATTTCGGGGAAAGCCCAGAAGTTCATTTCGACCGGCTTGGGATACATGCCGCGCATGGTGGTGTTTTTGAACTTCAGCTCGGAAAAACGGATGCAATCCGGATCCTCGCACTCGCTCAAGATGGTGCGGCGAAAACCCTCAGGCATGTTCAGTTCGGCAATGCTGACATCGCTGCGCTCGGGCATGGCGACATTGCGCAGTGCTAAAACTGTGGCGGCTTGCTTGAGTTGAGCCATGTTCATACCTGACACGACCAGTACGGCGCGTGTCGGATCGCTGTCCGCCGGGAAGATGCCGATATAGCCACCGTTGATGCGCTGGAGCAGCGCGTCGGAAAGCAGGGGTGCCAGACTGTCGCGCGTGCCGATAAGGATCACGTCACCCTCGCCTGGTGGCAAGCTCAACCCAGGCAGGTTCGCCTTGCCGTTGCCGCTGGCTGCCTCGGTCTTGTCCGTGTGCTGGGCTTTGGCATAGGCCACGCGCATGGGCAGAAAATCAAGATGCAAGGCAGCGCCTTGCGTCACTAGACTCGCGGCATCCAGCAGCTCGGGGCTGACATTGGCTTCTGCAGAGAGAATGTTCAGACTGAACTGGTTGGTCCACAAACGTTTGTCGAAAACTTCGTCGAGACGTGCCAGTGAAGGTTGAACCGGGCGGCGAGAGGCCTTGATGCGCAGTGCTGAGCGTTTGGCATCAACCTGGGAATAGAGCTCGGGCGCGCCGCCGTCCTCGCATTCATTGGTGTAGTGCTGCGCGACGCGAAAGCCCAGGCTGCGATAGCCCGGATAGAGGCTGTCTACGGGCAGGGTCAGGCGGGCGGCGTTGTCTGGCTGGGTGGCGCGAATGGGGAATTGGGCGAGCACGCGTTTGTCGAGGGTGACGGCCAATTGTGAGCGCGGTATCAAGCTGATCGAGTTGGTGTAAGTGACATCCAGCAGGGCTTCATGGATTTTCAGGCGCGGCGACACCGGCACGGAAATGAGTTGTTCGGCAGACGCGCCACGCAATTCGATGGGTTTGGAGTCGCCCGTCAGGAAGCCTAATGGGATGACATACTCTCCTTCGTTTTGGGATACATCAAGTGTCGGTTCGACGGCAAAGGCGAGACACGAGGCGAACAGAGTAATGACGAGTGTGCTCAAGCTCCAAGTCAGGCGCAGTGGTCTGTGGGTACTCGGATGAGCTGCGCATGGAGTCGGACGTGCGTGCATGGGGGTATTCCAAAGAGTTGATTGAGTGAGCAGTGTTGAATGAAGCCATTTATTTAAACATAACACGCTGAATATCGCGTGCCTGTTGGTGCAAAACCTGCAAGCGGGTGCTTATAGCCGATTTGAGTTTGCTCCATGCCATTATATTGAGGTAAACAACGTGCTCCCAAGCGTGATAGCTTGCCGTGCTGAATAGGTAGAGCAAGCCTTCGAGCGGGCTAATGCGGTGCTGGCGACTGCGCTGGTTAATGTCGTACAAATCGCTGGAGCCATACATGAGGCTCACGATCTCGCGCATTTCGGTTTGGGTTGTCGGTTCAAACTCAATGGCCAACACCCGTTTCCCTAGGTTGTCATTGTGAGTTCGCAAGGACACGGCGCGCGCGGGAATGCGGCTTGTGCGCCCAAGCTCCCGCAGTTGGACATGCAGGGCGAGATCCGTGTTGGGTCGGATTTTTCGATCCACCAGCAGCGCGGCGCCGCTGTGACTTACATTCAACATGGTGGCGGTCTGCATCTGGCCTGCAACCTCAAGTTGGCACTGGCTAATGATTTCGCGGGTCTGGATACGATTGGCTGCCCGGCGCTGCGCTTTTTCCAGCATCACGCCAATGGCTGCAAACAGGAAGATCAGATTGATGCCCGTCCAGATCAGGGTAATGATAATGACGTCGGTTTGCTCGGGCAGAAAGATCAGGCGGATAACCCCGGCGACGACGAAAAGCAAGTTGAGTCCGAGCAGGACATAGAACGGCGTTACCAGTTGGGAAATGAAGTCGTCGTTAAGCGTTTCGCCCTTGGGGGTCACGGCGAACGAGGGTGAGCGTGGGCTTTTAATGACCTCGATAATGGCTGGCAGGGAGAACAGTGCCTGTACTGTTTCGTACAGTTCGGAAATAAATGGCCAGCGCGTTTTGCCATAGAGGACGTTGGAGAGCAGGATGGCAGCCAGCACATGTGGCAGGGCGTAAGCCACAAACTGGTCGAGCGTTGCGTCGTAGATTTTCAGGCCGAAGATTAAATACAAGCCCGGCACGATGAGGAAAATGGCGCGCGCGAGCGGGAAAAACCAGAAAAAAACTGAGGCGGTATAGGCAATGCGCTGTTCGATCCCCATGTTGGGTTGAGTCCAAGGGTTTTTGAGCAGAAAAATCTGCACCATGCCCTGCGCCCAGCGCATGCGCTGGATGGTGAAGCCGGAAAAGGTTTCCGGTTGGAGGCCGGCCACCATGGGTTTGCCGAAGTACACGCTGTGATAACCGAGACCGTGCAATCCCATCGCCGTTTCTGCGTCTTCAGTAATGGTTTCACCCGCTACGCCGCCTACCAGGTCAATATGCGAACGGCGCAAAACAGCCGCTGAGCCGCAAAAAAAGGACGCACCCCAAAAGTCTAGGCCATGCTGGATAATCGAGTAAAACATCTCGTTTTCGCTAGGCATGTGCTCATAGGTGCGCAAATTGCGCTCCACCGGATCGGGATTGATGAAATGGTGCGGCGTTTGTACCAGAAACAGCTTGGGGTCTTGCAGGAAGAAGCCGACCGTGTTTTCGAGAAAGTCCGTGGTGGGGACATGGTCGGCATCCAGAATCAGTACCAGCTCACCGTGGCAATAGTCTTGCAGTGCCGAGTTGAGATTGCCTGCCTTGGCGTGCAGGTTTTTTTCGCGGGTGACATAAATTGCGCCAACGCGTTCGCACAAGGCGTTCAATTCGTGAAAACGCGCCCATGATTGCTCCGAAATATCCGGGCGGTTGCGTCGTTGCACGGTGCCGCCGTCATCACACAGATACACCTTGAAGCGGTGCTTGGGGTAGCGAATCTGCGTCGCGGCCAGCAAAGTGATTTCCAGCATCTCGGCATCTTCGTTGTAGCTGGGTACAAGAATATCCACGGTCGGCCACAGGTTAGGATCGTTGGGCAGAGGGGCGGGTTTGCGGTGAATGGGGAAGGCGTTGACGAAGGCACCAAGAAAATAGATGCCGATACCGTAGAGTTCAGCGCCCAGCAGAAGAAAAGCACCCAGCAGACTAAAGGGGTCGTGATAGCTGATGGTGTTGGTCATGCGCCAGATGATGTAGCGCAGGGTGATGAATACCGCAAGAAAAATCACCACGATGCGTATCAGCTTCAGGTAGGAGCCGGCATGGCGCTCAATGTACTCGAAGTTGGCTTGCAAAAGGTACAGCACCAGCACCAGAGACCAAGCCAGAATGGATTGTGTGGCCGTGGCCAGTGGTGTAGAGGCAGCGTACATGAAGAAAACAAAAAGTGCGCTCCAAAGCAGGAGCTCGCTGTAAACGAGCGAAGGGAGACTGGCCTGCAGTCGTTTCCATGTGTCATGTAGTGTGCTGGGTAAGGTAGACATGCTGCCTGCCTTAGTGCTGGGGAGGAGGCGGCATTTTTGCTGTGAGTCGCCGCAGCTCGGTCAGAAGTTCCTGCAAGACCATGGCGTCGGCGGGATTTTCGTCCACCGGTGCTTTGGTTGTGCCCCTGGCCTGACGTGCCCGTTCGGCGGAAATATCGCTCATTAGTGCGGTGAGCTCGTCGCGCAGATGTTCAAGATCATTGGACAAGGGAGGAAGAGCTGGATTTTGGCTGCCACTGTCCGCTGTAGGCATGTTTTCATGCGTTGTGTTTTCATGTGCTGTAGGCTCGGGTGCTTCGATTGGGGCTTGATGGACGAGTGGAAGGGACTTGTCAGGAGGTGGGTACATGGAAGCTGTGCCAAGTTCAGAATTGCGTAAGGCATTCAGCAGAACATGTTCAATAGCCATGGCAGCTGCCATCGCTTCGGATCGTGCGGCAGCTTCGATGTCTGCTGATGGTTCGTGTCGTGTCTCGGTGCGCTCGGTCTTTGCGAGCGTAGGCTCGGCGTGTGTAGGGCAAGCGGGTTCTGGCACTGGCGCAGTTGATTTAAGAGCTTTTAAGGCCGGAAGCAGGGCTTGTAGCGTCGTGTTCAGGGCGACAATTGGATCCGGTTCTGTCGGCTCAGGGCGGGGGGTGGGGGGTGAAGCAGGCCTCTGAGGTTCGGGAATGGTAGATGTCGCCGCAGGAGTGCCCAGTTCGGGGGGCAGGGGCGCTACGGGCGCGGTATCGATAAGCGTATCGAGATGACGCAGATGCTCGTCAATGGCAACCAGACGCTTTGACAGAGTATAAACGCGGTGGAGCAGGAAAAAGCCTACGCCACCAACTACGCCTCCCATGATGCCTGCTAAGGCAATCCCTAGACTGACACCGAGCAGGGTAAGTAAATAAACGATGGATGCGTGCATGATTTGGTTCTTGATGCAAGTTGATTGATTTTTGTGAATTTAATTTTAGTTTGGACTTGCACTAGTCACATCAAAGTCACTATATCAATATTTACTAGATATTACTAGGGCTAACTCAGAGTGATCGTTTTACATCCTCCTCCTTGATGGGGGAGAGCTAGATAGTGTCGTCACAAGATATAATAAACGGTAGACATCGTAACAACCCCAAAATCAAATGCCAGAAGCCACTCATCGACACGATATATCAGACAGACATTGGGAGCTGCTCGAACCGCATTTA
>JBFXGB010000060.1:0-12651 GCA_050178405.1 Halothiobacillaceae bacterium | reverse complement strand
ACAGCGCGCCGGCTTCGTTTTCCATCAGTAAAGAGATGATATGCCGCAAGTTTTACACCAAAATCATTTCGTTAAGACCTGCGCCCGCCGGAACCATCGGATAGACGTTTTCGGTCGGTTCGGTTCTAAAATCCATAAACACTAGACGATCCTTGAGCTTAAAGGCCTCGCGCAAAGCACCTTCCACATCCGCAGGCTTGTCGATAAGCATCCCGACATGCCCGTAGGCTTCAGCAAGCTTCACAAAATCCGGCAAGGCTTCCATGTAACTCATGGCGTAGCGACCGGCGTAAAAGAACTCCTGCCACTGCCGCACCATGCCTAAATAGCGGTTATTGAGGCTAATCACCTTCACCGGCAAATGGTATTGCAGCGCCGTGGATAGCTCCTGAATGTTCATTTGGATACTGCCATCTCCAGTCACGCAGGCGACTTCGGCATCCGGGAACGCGGCTTTTACGCCCAAAGCGGCAGGCAAGCCAAAGCCCATCGTGCCTAGGCCGCCGGAGTTAATCCAGCGGTTGGGCTTATCAAACGGATAATACTGCGCCGCCCACATTTGATGCTGACCGACATCGGTGGTGATATACGCATCGCCGCCAGTCACTTCCCAAAGCTTTTGCACCACATATTGCGGCTTGATGGTTTCATCGCTCCATGCGTACTTCATGCAATCCAAGCCGCGCCATTCTTCAATTTGCGACCACCACGCAGCAATCGCCGCCGCATCAGGCTTACGGCCTTCATGCTCCATGATTTGCATCATGGCATTCAGCACATCGCCAACTTGACCCACAATCGGCACATCGACCTTGACGTTTTTGGAAATCGACGCAGGGTCAATGTCCACATGCACGATTTTGGCCGTGGGGCAGAATTTGGCCAAATTACCGGTCACACGGTCATCAAAGCGCGAGCCAATCGCAATCAGCACGTCGCAATGGTGCATACCCATATTGGCTTCATACGTGCCGTGCATCCCCAACATGCCAACAAACTGACGATCGCTCGCTGGAAAACCACCCAGCCCCATCAAGGTATTGGTAATCGGGTAGTTGAGCATGCGCGTAAAGCGTGTGAGTTGCTCCGACGCGCCACCGAGCACCACGCCACCGCCGGTATAAAGCATCGGACGCTTGGCCGACAAAATCAGATCGACCGCCTTCTTGATTTGCCCCTCATCGCCCTTCAACACGGGGTTATAGGAGCGCAGCGCCACGTCTTTTGGGTACTCGAAGGGAATCTTGATTTTCGGATCGGTCACATCCTTAGGAATATCCACCAACACAGGCCCCGGGCGACCCGTACTGGCAATGTAGAACGCTTTCTTAATGGTGGCCGCCATATCGCGCACATCTTTCACGAGGAAATTGTGTTTGACGCACGGGCGGGTGATACCCACGTTATCCACTTCTTGGAAGGCATCGTTGCCAATCATGTGCGTCGGGACTTGGCCGGTGAACACCACCATCGGAATGGAGTCCATATTCGCCGTAGCAATTCCGGTTACGGCATTGGTCGCACCGGGGCCGGAGGTAACCAGCACCACACCGACCTTACCCGTCGCACGCGCATAGCCATCGGCCATGTGGGTTGCGCCCTGCTCGTGGCGCACCAACACATGCTTGACCTGCTCTTGCGCAAACAGCGCATCATAAATATGCAATACCGCGCCGCCAGGATAACCAAAGACGATATCAACGCCTTCTTCCTGCAAGCAGCGGACAAAAATCTCTCCACCGGACAATAATTCCACGAACGGCGACTCCCTCTAAAAGAGCAGATCGACACCAACATGTGCCGCCTGCCCATACCAAGAAACAAGCTTGGACGAAAATAAACGTAAAGAGGGCGTATTTTACGCATCCATCCGTGAACTACCAGCTTTAAGGCACGGCAGAACCAAAAAGCCGCATCAAAACTAGGGAAACCTTAGGTCTTTGCGTATTACTGAGCCGCCTGCGGCACAACCACTTCAGTCAGAACTTCGCCGATTGCATCAGGCGAAGTCTGCAACTTAAAGAAACTTGCCTCACCGCCCAACATCGGCAACTGCGGGAAATGCACGGCCGCACGATAACGCATATGCAAGGCTTCAACCTTGTTGTTATTCACCAGAATTTCGTACGGTAAATAGCCGAAACGGTTTTTATCGCCTTGCTCCAATACACCCATGATGTGAGCATCATCGGCATCTTTATTGGTTTTTTTGGTATTGAGCTGCACGCCATACACCACTTGGTCCTTGCCTGGAATCTCGATGCGATACACCTTTTTTACGCCCAGTTTATTGGACGCAAGACCTGCTTCAACGGCCTTTTTTGCATCATCAAAACTTGCAAACTCACCCAAGGTATACACATCATCCAAATACTCCATGCCAATTGCGTAGTGATAGCCCGCAACATCTTCCGCACTCATCTCCCCAGCGCCAAACGGCTCGTTGCAGCCGACGGCGGTTTCAAGGCCTTTTTTCACCTCAGCCACATTGTTACCCATGTGGTACGCGGCGGCGAAATACTCAGGATTGGTGCAGCTCACACTAACTTTGCCATCTTTTTCGGCTAAAGAAACACGCATGGCTGCGCCATAGGCGCTACGCTCGGCCTTGGCCGCTGCTTTCTTCAACGCATCGCTCGTCACCACAAGGATGCGAGCCTTCCCTGAAGATGAAAAATCCCCCACCACCATAAAGCCCGCTTCTTTGAGCTTGCCTTTTAATTGTTCACCAACATCCTTTGCCGTGCCCTCTTGCGCCGGCGCAGCAAGAAATGGCTTGAGATCAGCAGCCATCACGGCAAAAGAAAGCGATGCCAACAGGCAAGAACCCAACAGCATCCCCATAACCGACTTCAATGCTTTCATTATTTATCTCCACAAAACTCGGGTATAAAAAAAGAGCGGAAAAATCCGCTCTTTTAAGTTTAAGAATCAACGCGCATTACGCTGTTCAATGTTTAAGCAACCGCCACTTGCATCAAGCCATCCATCATTTGACGGCCAAGTCGCTTAGCTTAGAAGTTGTACGCGTAGTTCAAACGCCACAAGGTCTGGCTGCGTGACATTTCGACACCTGCAGCAGGGTTCTGAAGATTAGGTGATGAGGTTGCCATTTGCGTCACTTCAGGCGCATAGGTAAAGGCGATTGCTAAACTGTTCGCCTTGTCAATCTGCCAGCCCGCACCGAAGGTGAAGTGACTTTCGGTAATCGCCGGGAACAGCGGGTTCAGCGTATTGTCAGGCACTGGGTTCTTGCCATAGTTGTAACCAATGCGCAGAGCAATCGCTGGGTCAATCTTGTATTGCGCACCAATCGAGTAAACAGTCTGATCGTCCCAGTTTTGCTGCATGGCCTGAGTCATCGGCCCCATACCAAAATCAGTCGTCATGGTGAAGTCCTTCATAACCTTCGACCACATTAGTTGCTTGATGTCCGCCACCAACATTAACTCAGGCGTAGCATTCCACGCCATACCAATACCGAAAGTCTCCGGCCATTGAAAGTCTACGACTGAGAAGTTAGCAGGATTAGGCATCGCGCCCGGAGGCGTAATCGTGCCGCTGCCATCCATATCACCGATATTGGTTTCGCTGTGATAGGTCGCACCCATAGAGAATTCTTTGTTGAACGTGTAAACGGCACCTAACTTGAAGGCGAAACCACTACCGGACATTTCCCCAGTGAAGTCATTGTCATCGCTCGCGTTAATATACGCGCCGGTCGCCGGATCGATCATTTTCAGATCCATGCTACCCCAAACATAATCAACCTGACCCGCTACGATCAACTCGTCCGTAACCTGATAGGCCAAGGGAAACATCACGCGACCAAAAGCCACTTCAGAGCGTTGCTCATAGCCCGTTCTGTTAGAAAGAAAGCTGTTACCTGAGTATTCAGTTCCCATACCACCCTGCGCGTACACACCCACGCCATAGGTAAAGGCACCATCCTTACGAATGAAGGATATAGATGGCATCAGGTAAGAGTCACCACCCGACTCAGTGCTCACACCATAGGCCGGATTGCTGGCTTTCACGTCCGGCTGCATCAAAGTGACCCCAATACCAAAGTTATTGCCCTCTTTACGCAACCCCAAGGTCGCTGGGTTACCCATCATGCCGGAGTTACCAATGTCATAGGCCATAGACGCTCCACCCATGGCGGCAGATTTAGCCCCGTACCCCTCAAGGTTCATACCATTCGTAGCATACGCTGGGCTTGCCAGAATGGCTGCAACACCCATAGAAATCATTGAACGCTTCATAACCACCTTCATGCCGTGTACTCCTTAGGGTCAAAATACCCATTAGTTTTATCAATCGCCAAAACTTTCTCTTTAACAGAGAATCCCTATTAGGGATGCGCAGCGGATTCTGCGCGTTTACCGCCAAAAGTCAAAGCGATACTGTGGACAAAATAATACATTTCAGAAACAAACCACCTTCATCAGCCATGAATTTATTTACCTATAAAAACAGCATTATCAACAATAAATAAATAACCCATTGTTTTTTATGGATTAAAGAGTGTCATTCATCTTATTTATGCCGACAAAGAATAATATAACACTAATATTGAGGCCTCCTTGCTCATTCTAATCTTAGTTTTTCTTATAGGGGCGTTGGAAACTTTCATCATTCAAGCTCTAATTTAAGAACGTAAAGGGAACTTCTAAAAAATACCTTTGCAATGAGTCTCTTTAAGCCACGAGCAGCGCTTGAAGGAACTTTGCAATCCAAAGAGCACGGATAAAAAAGCAAAGTTTGGTTGCTGCGTGACGCTCGCAAAGGCGATATTCGGGTTTTTAGAAGCCTCTTTTTAGAGCCCCAGGTGAGCAATAAAAAAGCCCCGTACTAGGCGGGGCTTATTGATTATGGATAGAGCGTCTATCCGAGCAGCATTACATCATGCCGCCCATGCCACCCATGTCTCCACCGGCAGGCGCAGGAGCAACCTTGCTTGGCAATTCAGCCACCATGCACTCGGTGGTCAGCAACAAGCCCGCCACCGATGCCGCATTTTGCAATGCAGAACGGGTCACTTTTGTTGGGTCAAGGATGCCCATTTCAATCATGTCGCCGTACTCGCCAGTGGCGGCGTTGTAGCCGTAGTTGCCCTTGCCTTCTGAAACCTTGTTCAAAATGACCGATGGCTCGTCACCTGCGTTAGAAACAATGGTACGCAGCGGCTCTTCCATTGCACGCAAGGCGATGCTGATACCGACATCCTGATCATGATTCGCGCCTTTAATGGTCTTGATTGCATTGATCGCGCGCACCAGAGCCACGCCACCGCCAGGAACCACGCCTTCTTCAACCGCCGCACGGGTCGCGTGCAGGGCATCGTCCACACGATCTTTCTTCTCTTTCATTTCCACTTCGGTGGCTGCGCCGACTTTAATTACCGCAACGCCGCCCGCCAATTTGGCCACGCGCTCTTGCAGTTTTTCTTTGTCGTAATCAGAAGTCGTGGTTTCGATTTGTGCGCGAATTTGCGCCACGCGACCTTCGATTTCTTCCTTAGAGCCTGCACCGTCCACCACGGTGGTATGGTCTTTGGTGACCACAATCTTCTTGGCTTGACCCAATTCATTGAGGGTGATTTTTTCCAGGCTCAAGCCCACTTCTTCAGAAATCACCATACCGCCGGTCAAAACCGCCAAGTCTTGCAACATGGCCTTACGACGGTCGCCAAAGCCTGGTGCCTTGACTGCGGTGACTTTCAAAATGCCGCGCATATTGTTAATAACCAAGGTCGCCAAGGCTTCGCCTTCGATGTCTTCGGCCACAATCAACAGGGGACGGCTGGTTTTTGCCACGGCTTCCAGAGCGGGCAACAAGTCACGAATGTTGGAGATTTTCTTGTCGCACAGCAGCACATAAGGATTATCCAAAGAAGCCTGCATGTTTTGCTGGTCGTTGACAAAGTACGGTGACAAATAGCCACGGTCGAACTGCATCCCTTCAACCACTTCAAGCTCGTTCTCCAAGCCCGAACCTTCTTCCACGGTAATCACGCCTTCGGTGCTCACGCGCTTCATCGCATCGGCAATGATGTTACCAATCGCTTCATCCGAGTTGGCAGAAATGGTCGCCACTTGCGCAATCGCCTTGTCGTCGGTGCATGGCACAGAGACGGCTTTCAGCTCGGCAACGGCTGCAATCACGGCCTTGTCGATACCGCGCTTCAAGTCCATTGGGTTCATGCCTGCTGCCACAGCCTTCATGCCTTCACGCACAATCGCTTGCGCCAGCACAGTCGCGGTGGTCGTACCGTCGCCCGCGATGTCAGCGGTTTGTGAGGCGACTTCTTTGACCATCTGCGCGCCCATGTTCTCGAACTTGTCTTCCAGTTCGATTTCCTTGGCGACAGATACGCCGTCCTTGGTCACGGTCGGTGCGCCGTAGGATTTTTCCAGCACCACGTTGCGGCCTTTCGGACCCAGCGTGACTTTGACTGCGTTGGCAAGAATATTGATGCCGTTAACCATCTTGATGCGTGCATCTGCACCGAAACGAACGTCTTTAGCTCCCATGGGGAATCTCCTTGAATATGAATAAAGTGTAAATGAGGGGGAATTATTCGATTACAGCAAGGATGTCATCCTCGCCCATCATTAGCAGCTCTTCGCCATCAACCTTAACCTTGGTGCCAGCATATTGACCGAACAGCACTTGCTCGCCGACTTTGACACCAATCGGGCGAATCTCACCCTTTTCATTGGATTTGCCAGGACCTGCGGCAATAATTTTGCCGCGGTTAGGTTTTTCGGCCGCACTGCCCGGCAGCACGATGCCGCTCGCAGTGGTGAGCTCTTCTTCAACGCGCTTAATCAATACGCGATCATGCAAAGGACGAATCTTCATGGTTTATCTCCACCTGTATTGGATTAGGGAACGTAATGCACCAAGAATTAGCACTCAGCACATTCGAGTGCTAAGAATAGGGCGAGAAAAATGAATTTCAAGCCCTTGCATGGAGACGGCTTGAAGCCCAAGCCAATGCTTCAAAAACCTGTTTGAGCCTAGACTACCTAGGCAGCCCGGATGAAGCGCATCAAGAATCCGGGAACCGCCACGCCCATTACAAAGCCTGCCCCGGATTGGCATCCGGGCTACAAAGCCAAAGAGGACAAAGACAGGCTGTTCAAGTGGGAGCGAGTCTCTTAAACGGAAACAGCCAAATTCTCGCGCTCCAGCATCCGCAGGGCGCGGGCAAAAAGATGATCGAAATCAGCATCTTTCCCCGCTTCGAACGTCGCCATGCCCACGCTTACGCTAAGTGGCATCCCAAAAGGCTTATGTTCGCTCAGCACACGACGATAACGCTCACCCACGCCAGGAACATCAATCGCGGCACAATAGGGTAAAGCCACCGCAAAACGCGCATCACCCACCCGCGCCACCACATCGCTTGAGCGCGCGACCTGACGCATGGTACGGGCACACTCGCTCAATACTTCATCCCCAGCGTTGCTACCGTATTGCGCCACCACCTCATTCACGCCCCGTATCTCGACCACCACCAAACTGAATACTCCCTGACTACGCCGCGCCGCAGCGAGGTATTTTTCACTCGTATTGAACAACATGCGGCGGTTATACACGCCCGTCAAAGCATCGCTCGACTCCAGCATCTTGATACGCTCATGCTGCGCCTCCACGCGAATCGCCAAGCGATTGGCAATAATCAAATTCCGCGTGCGCACAATCAATTCTTCTTCAAGCACCGGCTTAACCACATAATCATTCACCCCAAGCCTGAACAACTCGCGCCGCCGCGCACGCTCGTCAAACCCCGTCATGGCCAGAATCGGCAATGCGTATTCGGAGTAACCGGCCTGACGCAAATGACTCACCAAGGCCACGCCGCTCATTTCGCCTTCCAGCACCAAATCAGTAATCAGTAAGTCATACTTTTTGTGTGCCAAGGCATCAAGACCATCTTCCGCGCTGCGCTCCCAATCCACCATCAAACCATGCTCCAGCAGGGTTTTGCGCACGACAAAAGCCACTGTCGGCGAGTCCTCCACCAGCAGCACTTGCTTGCCGTAAATGTGCTGACCATGCGGCCCGACACGCTCGGTATCTCGGTTCATCAGATAGCGCGTCAAAATCTCCGGTGCGGTCGGCGCAAAAACCTCGGTCACGCCACACAAAAAGAGCGACTCAACCTGTTGCGGCACATCACTCATAGCCGACATCATCAAAATGGGTGCGCCATCAATCAGCGCCTCACGCAGCTCTTTAATCAACTGACACAAGCCTGAATTGGATGCCGAGGCCGCAATACAGCACACCGTCACCCCAATTTCCCCTGCCATCGACACCGCATCGGCAAAGTTAGGGCAATCCAGCGACTGATAACCGGCTTGTCGGCAGGCCGTGCGCATCACATCCCGCGCCGCACGATCCAGCGACACCAAAAGCGCGAATTGCTGGCTACTAACGGGCGGCTGGCCCGCTGCAGGCAAGGTCGAACCTGCCACCAAATCTTGAGATGCTGACACGATAAAAACTCCGTCTTTGTTATTTTTTTAGGACTTACGCAAAACTTGGATTTAGCCCCCTCTCCCCTCGCGGGAGAGGGTTGGGGAGAGGGGGTACAACCTATGCCAGAACATAGACTTACGCCAACCTCACCCCCGCCCTCCCACGTCAAGGGGGCGGGCGTAAAACAACCATTCTGCGTAAGTCCTCATTTGGACTGAACCACACTGACTAGCATCGTACATTTTTCACAGAACCGAAATACACCGCGTTAAAAAAATTCCACGGCTCTGCCACATTGACGCAACACGCCACACAGGCTAGGGTTCACGCCGTTGCACGTCACCGGACACTGCTTTGAAGCTGCACTACGAAACCTTAGGCCACGGCGAGCCGATTATTATCCTGCATGGTCTGTTCGGTTCTTCTTCTAATTGGCGCTCGATTGCCACGCGCCTCGCACATCCAGAACACCCCAAGCACGGCCATTGGCAAGTCATTTTGCCTGATTTGCGCAACCACGGCGCATCGCCCCACTCGCCAAGCCACCACTATACCGACATGGTGAACGACATCCTGGGACTGATGGACACACTTAACTTCGAGCGCGCGCATTTTTTGGGGCACTCGCTCGGCGGCAAAGTCGCCATGCTGCTTGCCAGCCGCGCGCCCCATCGCGTGCAAAGCCTTAGCGTGGTTGATATTGCCCCGCGCGCCTATGCGCCGCTGCATCTTGAATTGTTTGCCGCCATGAACGCCCTGCCGCTTAAAGCCTTACGTTCACGCGCAGAAGCCCGCGCATGGATGAGCCGCATTCTCCCCAACCCTGAGGTGCGCGAGTTTCTACTCACCAACCTGGTGCGCGATAGCGATGGCCAACTGCACTGGCGCATCAATCTACCCACATTGGAGATGGCCTACGCTGATTTGAACGCCATGCCGTTTCTCGATCGTCTGTACAACGGCCCTTCGCTGTTTATTCGCGGCGGGCACTCTGACTATGTGCGCGATGCCGATCTTGGGCTGATTCGTAAAAGCTTCCCGCAAGCCTGCGTGTTGAGCTTGCCCTTAGCGCACCACTGGCCGCATATCGAAACTCCGGATGCCTTCCTTAAAGCATTGCGTCAATTTTTGCTCAACCAGCACCAACATCTGCCTTGTGAACGCTGAATCTATCGAGCTTGCGATTCTGGCGCAAAGCGCCCTCGGTGCGTATACGCAAACCCGCCTGCTTTGGCCTAAGCATCTCGCCCTGCCCAAGCCCGGCGAGCATCTGCAACTGCACAACGGCGAATGCTTGTATCCCATGTTCAGCCCGTGCGAGGGGCAGCTTGAAGTTCTAAGCCAGCGTGCCCCATCCTCGCTCAACCGTGCGGCACTCACTGGGATAGGACTTACGCAAAACCGGTTTTTTCTCCCTCTCCCGCTGGCGGGAGAGGGTCGGGGTGAGGGCACTTCGTTAGCGCAGATCAATGATTTATCAACCTATTCCCCCTCACCCCAGCCCTCTCCCCAAAGGGGTGAGGGAGCTAAATCCGCATTTCTGCGTAAGTCCTATGGGACAAGCATCCAACCTGCACTCGATGAGCCTATCGTCATCCTTGCACACGGCATTGAGCTTGCCACACTCATTTATATCTGTTCGCAACGCAGGAACAGCGCGGCAAACACCCTCGCCCTGTACCAACTTGACGACCCCGCACCTTTTCGCCCCCGCCCCTCGCGTTTTTTGCTGCCCGACATGCCGCACGGGGTGATTGCCGCCATACCGCTATTAGAAGACTGGGGCATACCCTCACGCCTATGCAGCACTGAAACCCGCGCCGGATGCTTTGAGGGTTCGCTGGATGAGCTATTAAAAACCCTGAATCCCAAGTCCAAACACACGGTCATTCACCTAAACTCACTCGTGTAGGAACGAACCTTGGGTCGCGATTAGAGTTCTGTAGCCCGGATGAAGCGCAGCGAGAATCCGGGGAAGTCGTGCCGACGCGTAAAGCTGCTCGTTGCCAAATCTGCCCCGGGTTTGCACCCGGGCTACAGATGCCCCCACCCACAAAAAAAGCTGCACAAGGCAGCTTTCTTCACTCCAACATCACACAGCAATTACGCCGTTAACATTGCATAAAGCTCATCTTTAAGAGTCAAACGCTGTTTTTTCATTTCTTCCAGCGTTTCATCCGCCACAGGCGATTCATTATTTTCCAAGGCTTCAATGCGGTTATTAACATCGTGATAAGCATCAAATTTCTTGGCAAAATGCGCGTTATCCATCTTCATTTGATGGATTTTTTCTTTGTGCTCAGGGAACTCGTGAGCAAGATCGTGATGATCGACAGTCATAGTGGACTCCTTATTTAAGAAACATAAAATCGTAAAGTCGAACACAGTACACCGCCCGCGCTTGGCTTTCAATCACCCTCTCAATCCGCCAAACTGCGCTCGACCACTTCGCGTAACTCGGACGACAAGCCTGAGCGAGCGGCCAAATCACTTAAAGTCGCTTGCATCAAGCCACGGCGATGGGTCTCAAAACGCCGCCATTGCTGAAACGCACCTGCCATGCGCGAAGCAATTTGCGGATTAAGCGCATCCAACGCCAGCACCATTTCTGCCACAAAGCGATAACCCGAACCATCCAGCGCATGAAAATTCACCGGATTATTACGCGCAAAACCGCCAATCAAGGCACGCGCCTTATTGGGATTGGTCAAATTAAATGCCGGATGCGCAAGCAAGGCACGCACCTCGTCCAACGTGCCCAACAGCGGGCTACTCGCCTGCGCACTAAACCATTTATCCATCACCAGCGGCTCATGCGCATAACGCTGTTCAAACGCCTGCAACACCTCGCGGCGATCCGCGCAATCGGTATGTGCCAAGCTCAACATGGCCGCCAACACATCGGTCATATTGTTGCCCACGCGAAATTGGTGCGTGGCCAGCGCATGATGCGCACTGTTATCCAGCGTCATCAACAAACCCAAGGCCAGATTTTTCAGGCGACGCGCACCCACGGCTTCGGGCGTGACCTGATATTCGCCGGATTCTTGTTGGGCGCTATACACCGCAAGCAGACTCTCTTCCCACGCCTCGCTCAAAGCACGACGTAAAAAGCGCCGCGCCGCATGAATCGCTTGTGGGTCAACCGCCTCCATTTGATCCGCAAGCCAAGCCTCGCTCGGCACGGTCAACAGATCAGCCTTCATGCGCGCACTCAAGGTTTTATCGTGTAGCGCATGACCAAACGCAGTGCTCAAACCCTCATCCAAAACCAGCGCATTCTCCGCCTGCACATCCGCCACCAAACGCAGCAGCACCTTGGTCATCAAACGCTGCCCCGCTTCCCAGCGGTTAAAATCATCCCCGTCATGCGCCATTAAAAAGGCTAGTTCCGCATCGCTGTAAGCAAAATCCAAACGCACCGGCGCAGAAAAACCACGCAACAAAGACGGCACCGGCGCACTGGCAATGCCCTCAAACACAAAACTCTGCGCTTCTTGATTGAGTTCCAACACCTGAGCCGCCATCGCCTTACCGCTGGCATCGAGCAAAGCCATATCCACGGGAATCACCATCGGCAATTTCACCGGCTGATGGGGTGTCGGCGGCGTGGACTGGCGCAGATGCAAGGTATAACGCTGCCCCGCCGCATCGTATTCACCAGAGGCCTCGATACGCGGCGTACCCGCCTGCACATACCAACGGCGGAACTGGCTCAAGTCGCGCCCTGAGGCATCCTCCATCGCCTTGACGAACTCCTCAATCGTCACCGCCTGCCCATCGTGACGCGCAAAATACAAATCACTGCCCTTACGGAACGTCGGCCAACCGAGCAGATTTTTCAACATGCGCACCACTTCTGCGCCCTTGTTGTACACCGTGCTGGTGTAAAAATTGCTAATCGCCTGATATTCCGCAGGCTGTACCGGATGCGCCAAGGGGCCTGCATCTTCGGCAAACTGCCAGGTACGCAGACTATTCACATCCTCGATACGCTGCGTTGCCCGTGCGCCCATGTCCGCCGAAAACTCCTGATCGCGGAACACGGTAAAGCCTTCTTTCAAGGAGAGCTGAAACCAGTCACGGCAAGTCACCCGATCGCCCGACCAGTTATGAAAATACTCATGCGCAATCACGCTTTCGATGCCTTCATAGTCC
>JBFXGB010000059.1:0-12678 GCA_050178405.1 Halothiobacillaceae bacterium | reverse complement strand
ACCCCACCGCGCACATTCCACTCGCCCGTGACACGCATAAAACGCGGATCGGTCACGGCCACCAAGTCGCTCAAAATGCGATTGGTCATGGCCTCATGAAAGCCGCCTTCTTCGCGGAACGACCACATGTACATTTTGAGCGCTTTGAGTTCAACACAACGTTCATCGGCGATGTAATCAATGCGAAGGGTGGCAAAATCTGGCTGCCCAGTCAGCGGACACAAGCAGGTAAACTCCGGCACGCGGATATGAATGGTAAAATCGCGCTCTGGGTTGGGGTTGGCAAAGGTTTCAAGGTTTTTGGAAGGACGTGTGGACATTAGGTTTTCTCTGCAAATGGATTCGCTGCATGATTCTGAAGCATAACGTATGCGCCTAGCAACCTTGCGCCTTGCGGGCTTCAAATCGTTTGTCGAGCCGACCGAGCTGCGTTTTCCGTCCGAGTTGGTCGGCATTGTTGGCCCCAATGGCTGCGGAAAATCCAATACGCTGGACGCGCTGCGCTGGGTGATGGGCGAGTCGTCGGCCAAAAACCTGCGCGGCCAGTCGCTGGACGATGTCATTTTTGCGGGCAGCGGGCAGCGCAAAGCCATGGCGCAGGCTTCGGTTGAGTTGGTGTTTGAGCATCACGCGGACGATTCTGCGCATCTACAAGGCCCTTGGGCGCGCTTTTCTGATTTGAGCATTCGCCGCGTGGCCACCCGCGATGGGCAGTCCAAATACTTTCTTAATGGCACCCGTTGTCGGCGCAAGGATATCGCTGACTTATTTCTCGGTACCGGCCTTGGGCGCGGGCATGGCGCAAGCTCCACCACGCGCAGCTATGCCATTATCGAACAAGGCCAAATCAACCGCCTGCTGGATGCCCGCCCGGACGAATTGCGCGCCACACTGGAAGAGGCGGCGGGTATTTCACGCTACAAAGAGCGCCGCCGCGAGACTGAAAACTCCATTCTGCATACCCGCGACAATCTTGCACGCCTAAGCGACATACGCAACGAACTCAGCCGCCAACTCGACAAGCTCGAACGCCAAGCCAAGGCTGCCGAGCGCTTTCGCGAGTGGCAACACGAGGCCGCCTTGCTGGAAACGGCGCTGTCTGCCTTGCAACTGCAACAATTCGAGCGAGAGCGCGAACAGGAAATGGCTTTGTATCATGCCGCGCAAACAGAGCTTGAAAGCGCACAACAGCAACAGCATCACGACAAAATGCAGCTCGATAGCAATCGCGCGCAAGAGGCTAAGCTGCAAGCCGATTTGCACCAAAGCCAAGCCCAAGCCTATGCCCTCGCTGCCAAGATCGCTCAGCTTGAACAAACGCGCCGCCACAGCTTGGCACAGGCCGAACAGCTTGAACGCGAGTTGGCCGAGCTTGCCCAAGAAATAGCACAACACCACCAACAACACGCCGAAGCCACGTCGCATTTAAGCCAGCTTGAAGATGAGATTGCAGCCGCCCAAGATGCATTATCGCCATTAAATCAACAGGTTCTCGCGGCAAGCCAAGCCCTAGCCCACGCCGAATATGAAGCCCAAGAGGCACGCCAAACCTTCGAGCGCCTACAAAGCCAGGCTCAAGAACCCGCGCAACAGTTGCGCGTCGAACAAAGCCAGTTGAGCCATAGCGAACAGCAACAGCGCAGTCTGAACGAGCGCCTGCAACGTCAGCGCATTGAGCAACTGATGAGCGAAACGCAAACCCTTGAGCAAGCCAGCGATGCCGCCCGCATTGCGCATCAAGAATGCAGCCAGCGTGCGCTCGCACTCGAAGCCAGTCAAGACAGCCACGCCGCCTCGCTCGCCTTGGCACGCCAAACCCTGAGCACCTGTGAGACCGAAGTCGCACAACTTCAAGCCGAAACGCAAGGCATTGCCGCCGAACAACGCGCCCTGCAAGCCGTTGAACACGCGCAAAACAACAACACCAACCCCGCACTACGCACTTGGCTACAAAAGCATGGTTTGAACGAGCAACGCGCCGCCTTGCATGTAAACGCCGCCGCCGAATGGCTCACCATACTCGACACGGTACTCAAAGATGCTCTCAATGCCACGCCAGTAGACACATTGGATGCGTGGCTTGCCGCTGCCAACGAGCCGGCCACGCACGGTTTATGCCTAGTCGAAAAAAACTCGCGACCTCCCCGTAGCCCGGATGAAGCGCAGCGCAATCCGGAAATAGACGCGCCCATTGCACCGCCTGCCCCGGATTGTCATCCGGGCTACATCGATTTTCCTGCCGCGCCCGATGTACCCCCGCTTTTAGAAGGCGACTACGCCCAAGCCCTACTCAACGGCCTACGCCCTTGCGCATCGCTTGAAATCGCTCTCGCGCATCGTCATGAACTGCACGCAGGTGAAACCTGGCTCACCCCGCAAGGCGACCGAGTCAGCCGTCATGTATGGCAACGCCCACCTGCCGCCCCTGGCAACCATGGCACTTTGCAACGCCGCCAGCGCCTTGAACAGCTTGCCCAAGAACTTGCGCATCTCAATCCACGCCTGCAAACGGCTCGCGAGCAACTGCAACACGCGCGCCTTGCCCTGAGCAATCTTGAAGCCGAACACCGCACCCAACAACGCACCCACACGGATACTTTGCGCCAACAAGGCGAACTTGCCCTACGCGCCGAACAGCTGCGCCAGAAACTTGAGCAAAGCCAAAATCGCCTGCACATTCAGCGCCGCGAACAGACTGAAATCAACGCCGAACTGCTGCGCAACGCTCAACGTATCCGCGAGCAACAACAGCGTGTAAGCGACCTTGAGCGTTTGCTACAAGCCTATGAAAGTGAACTCCACGCCGCACGCCGCACCCGCGAGCACGCCGAAGAGGACAGCACACGCCAACGTCAAGGCTTGCGGACGGCCGAGCGCACCGAACAGGCTGCACACGCGCACGTCCACGCCCTGCAACGCGAACACACCTTGCGCAGCCAAGCGTTAACCCAACTTGAAGCGCACACCGCCCAGCTCAACGCGCGCCAACATGCCCTGCTTGCACGCCAAAGCGCCACCCTCGCGCCGCAAACCGAGCTTGAAACCCAGTTAGAGCACACCCGAAGCAGCGAGCAGCTTGCCAACAAGGCCCTGGAACACGCCCGCGACAGCCTCGCCCAGCACATTGAGCGTACCCGAAGCCTGCAACAAGCCCTTATGCAGAGCGAACAAAACCTCGAACACGCACGCAATACGCTTGAAAGCCGCCGCCTGCGCCTGCAGGCCCTCGAATTACGCGCCGAAGTCCCCGCAAATCAACTTGCCAACATACCCGCCGAGCACATCAAGCAAGCTCTTGAATTTGCAGGCAACCTCGACATTCAGGGTGTACAAAATCGGCTACACGAAACACAAACACGCATTAGCCGTCTTGGCGCAGTCAACCTTGCCGCCTTGGAAGAATACACCCAAGCCCGCGAGCAACATGACGCCCTTGAGGCGCAACACAATGATCTTCACGAAGCCCTCGCCACCCTAGAAACCGCCATGCGCACCATGGATCAGGAAACGCGCGGGCGCTTCCGCGAAACCTTCGAGGCCGTCAACACCAAGCTTAGCGAAACCTTCCAGCAACTCTTTGGTGGCGGCGAAGCGCGGCTGGAATTACAAAGTGACTCCAAACCCAGCTCGGACGATGAATCCAATCCCGCCCCCCAAGACCCTTGGCTTGCGAATGGCGTTGTTCTGCTTGCTCGCCCACCCGGCAAAAAAATCAGTCATTTACACCTGCTTTCCGGTGGCGAAAAATCACTCACCGCGATCGCCTTAATCTTCGCCATTTTTCAGCTCAACCCCGCGCCGTTTTGTCTGCTCGATGAAGTCGATGCGCCGCTGGATGAGGCTAATGTGGGGCGTTTTTGTGCTATGGTTCAAGCCATGTCGGCGCGGGTGCAATTTATCTTTATCACCCACAATAAAACTACCATGGAACTGGCACGGCATTTGATTGGTGTCACCATGCGCGAAGCCGGTGTGTCGCGCATCGTCGAAGTGGATTTGGATGCCGCGGTAAAAATGCTGAACGAATAAAACCAATACAAAAGCATGGAGACAAACATGAGCTGGCTGTTTTGGCTACTGATCGGATTGGGTGCAGGACTCATCATCCTTGGCTTTTACTATTTCAACGCAACGCGTCGCGCTGAAGCTGCGCAACGTGCGCCCTTCCCGCTGGGTGATACGCTGCGTACCGATCCCTTGGATGCCCCGCAAGCTCAGCCCTTGGCAAGCACATCGCAAGAGCCCAAGCCGGAAGCCAAAAAACCCGCAAAGCTTGAGCCGCGCATTGACACCTCCGTCGAGTTTGATGAACTTGGCGTTAGCCCTGTCCGCCTACGCCAGCAAGATGAAGCTGAAGCGGCGCGCCTCGCTGCTACGGTGCGAACGCGCCGCACTCCGCGCTTTAGCTATAAAGATACCGTCGATGACGCGTCCAAAGTCACGGATGCACGCCGTGAACCTCAATTGGATACTGGGTTTGACGCAAGTAAAGCCGAACTCACTCCAACGACGCCACAAAACTCCCCGCCGAACCAGCACGCGGCTCCCCAACAACCAACACGCGAAGACACTCCCGCTGCACCTAGCCCAAAGACAAGCGCCACACCGGATGTGATTCCACTCTATCTTGTGGCGCGCCAGCCCAGCGGGTTTGCGGGCCACACGTTATTGTCCCTATTTGCGCAGCACGGTTTTGAGTTTGGTGAAATGAGCGTCTACCACTACACCGATGCACATGGCGAAGTGCTGTTTAGTTTAATGAACGGCGTCGCGCCGGGCACATTTGACCCCAACACCCTACCCGCGCAAAGCACGCCCGCCCTCGCACTCTTTTTGCGCTTACCGATTGCGCGCCAGCCGAACTTAGTTTTGGAGCAATTTCTTGAGCTTGCCTACCACATGGCCAACGCCCTCGATGCCCGTATTCTCGACGAACAACGCGAAGAGTTAAGCCCCGAATCTGTGGATCGAATGCGCGCCATCGTCATCGACGACTAGCCTACTCTTGCGCATAAAAAAAGCCGCCCAAATTAAAGTTTGGACGGCTTTTTTACTTAGAGGCTGTTCAAAGTTTCGCTGAGCGACTCAAAATCGACCTCAATGCTCTCGTAGCCCGGGTGTCAACCCGGGGCAGGCTTGAACATCGGCAGCGCTTCCCCGGATTCTCGCTTCGCTTCATCCGGGCTACAGAGTCAAAAAGACTTTGAACAGGTTCTTAGGATTTACGCAGAATTTGCATTAAACCGTAGGGTGGATAAGGCGAAGCCGCATCCACCGTGCCGCTCTTAAAGATAGGCCAAATGAATCAGCGTCTCTTAAGAAAAATCAATCCAAGACGTAATACATCTTGTCCTTATCCATCGTGTAATCCCAAGGCAGATTGGCGTTTTTCCAGCCATTGACGGTGCGCTTGCCTTTATTCTCGCCATCTTTGGCTTTATCGCCCTCAAAACCATCTACCACGGTATACACCTTGGTGTAACCAACCTTGCCTAACAGGCTCGCGCCCTTGGAGCTACGATCGCCCGAACGGCACATCAGGATAATTTCACTGTTCTTGTTACCGCCTTTCTTGGTCACAATGTCTTCAACCGCCGTGGTGAAGTCACTGTTCGGGGTGATCTTATAACTCTTGAATTTTTCATCGTAGCCGGAGAGATCATTAAGAATGTAAGGCACATTGCCATCGAGCATTGAACCCGCATGACCCACGTACTGGACTTCTTCAGGCGTGCGCACGTCGATAAAAATCACCTTGCCGTCGGCTTTTTTCATTGCATACGCTTCTTTGGCGCTTAAATAGAGCTTCAAATCCGATTGCTTGATCTCCGGAACCGATGCTGGGTCAATATCCCCGGCCATCAACGGAGCCGCACTCATGCCACCCAAAGATGCCAGCAAAGCAAACGCCAAAACATGCTTCTTCATCGTCAAACCTCTCCATACTTATGAAAAAAAACGACAGACAATCCGCCAGAACAGCGGGCGCTAGAGAATCCATCAGCAAAGGCTTATAAACCAATTAAAATTATATTGGCTTGATAAAAGGCGTTAACAGGGTGTAAAGACCAAACAACACCACCATGCCGCCCGCAACCCCGCGCACCCAGTTTTGGCGTAAAAAACGCCCGAGTTGCGCGGCGAATACGCCCATCAGCATCAAATTGGGCAAAGTACCCAAACCAAAGCCCAGCAACAACAACGCCCCCTGCTGCGGGCTGCCCGAAGCCAGTGCCCAGATCAGCACGCTATACACCAAGCCACATGGCAGCCAACCCCAGACAAATCCCAACATCAAAGCCTGACGCGGCGACTTGACGGGCAACAGGGTGCGCGCAAACGGCTCAATCCGCCGCCAAATGACTCCACCGGCCTGCTCGACCCGTGCAAGACCACTCCACCAGCCCGCAAGATACAAACCAAGCATTACCATGAACAATCCGGCAATGACCTGCAAAACCTGCTGCGCGGCATTGAGTGCCACAAGGCTCGCTGCCAGCCAGCCCAAGCCGCCCATCAGCGCGCCAGCCACCACATACGCACTAATCCGCGCCAAGTTATACGCCAGCAAATAAGGAAACACCTTGGTCGGCGACTGGCGCACTTCTTGCGGCAAGCCAAAGGTCAACGCCCCCACAATGCCGCCACACATGCCGACACAATGCACGCCTCCCAACAAACCGACCAAAAACGCAGCGATAAACGAAGCTTCTGTTGGCATATTAATCATCACCCATTATTTTGTAGGACTTTGGCAAAACATGGATTTAGCCCCCTCTCCCCTCGCGGGAGAGGGTTGGGGAGAGGGGGTGCAGCCTCTGCTAGAACACAGACTTGCGCTAACTTCGTCACCCTCTCCCCAACCCTCCCCCATCTAGGGGGAGAGAGTAAAACAACCCCTCTGCCTAAGTTCTGATTTGCATTGCATGGCAATATACAACGGTTTGCACATAGCACCGTCACACTCCATCACATAGAATGCGCGGATGAATTTTTTCAATTCCACCCAACAACTGCGTTCGCTTGCAGCCTCGCCCAAGCTGCAACGCCTGCTGCGCCTCACTTTAAGCGTGGTCTTGCTCGCAATTTTAATGAGCATTTTGGCACGCTGGACGTGGCTTCTTCTGCCCGTCACACCCACCGAGCCTAGCGTGATAACACCCGCTCCAAGCGCGAATGCACCCGCCACAAGTCCTCTTGCCAGCATTTCCAGTGCCCGTTTGTGGGGCACAGCCCCCGCCGTTGCCGCGTCGAGTGTCACCCAAGACACCCGCCTGCCCTTGAGTTTGCGCGGGGTGTTGAGCGGCCAAATGGACGGTGAAAGTTTAGCCATGATTGAGGCCAGCGGCAGCGGCACTAAGGTGTATCGCACCGGCGACAGCCTGCCCGGCGGTGCCATCCTAAAAGATGTCCTTATCGACCATGTCTTAATTGAGCGTGCGGGCAATATTGAACGCCTACCCTTGCCGCGCCAAAACTTAAACCCACAAGCCGTGCAGAGTGCCCCCGCTGCGATTGCCCCAGAAGCACCTGCCGCACCCGTGCGCCTAGGCAAGCTGCTGCAACAATCGCCCGCCGAATTAAGCAAAGAATTTCGCTTAACCCCAGTGACCGAAGCGGGCAAGCTGCGTGGCTACCGTCTGCGCGCGCTACGTAACCCAGACATGCTACAACGCGCAGGATTAGAGGCCGACGATGTGCTTATTAGCGTCAACGGCACTTCGCTCACCCAAGCGAACGATTTACCCAAATTTATCAAAGACCTACGCACTGCAACGGTTATTGATGCCGTGGTTTTACGCAATGGCAGCGAAATTCCGCTGCATCTCGATCTCAACGCCAACTGAACACTGTTTATTCGGAACCCCGCATGTATCGCCCCAATCCTCGCTTTGCCCACATTCTGCTCCTTCCCTTGGCACTCGCCCTACCCTCGCTTTTGGGCGCGGCGGATGTCAATAACACCACAACCCAGCCCCAACTCAATCAAGGCAAAGTCACCCTCAACCTGCGTGATGCGGACTTGGACGCGCTGATTGCCACCGTCTCCGAAGCCACGGGCAAAAACTTCATCGTTGACCCGCGTGTCAAGGCCAAGGTGAATCTAGTTTCAGCCAAACCCATGTCCAGCGATGAGCTCTACAACGTGTTTCTTTCCGTGTTGCAGGTGCATGGTTTCGCCGCCGTGGACAAGGGCGGCATTATCAAAATCGTGCCGGATGTGAACGCCAAGCAAGACGGCGTGGACGTTGTGGCAAACATTGGCACGGCAGGGCGCGGCGCGGATGAAATCGTCACCGAAGTGGTCAAACTGCGCCACGTGCAAGCTGCGCCCTTACTCACCGCTTTGCGCCAACTCATGCCCCAACAGGCGGCGCTCTCGGTGCACCCCGAATCCAACAGCCTGATTTTGACCGACCGCGCAGGCAATGTGGCACGCATGAAAGACATTCTTTTGCGCGTGGACGTGACTGGCTCGGACGAGATTGAAATCATCGCCCTTAAACACGCCTCGGCGACAGAAATTGTCAAAACTCTGACCCAGTTGCGTACTGGCACACGCGGTGCCACCGCCAATGCAGGCGCGCCCGGCGGGATGGATGGCGCAACGCCCGCAAGTTTTGCTGCGGATGAGCGCAGCAATAGCGTGCTGATTTCTGGGGATAAAACCGAACGCGCCAAAATGCGCGCCGTGGTGGTCTATCTGGACACGCCCATGGAGCGCGCAGGCAACACCCAAGTGTTTTATCTCAAATACGCCCGCGCCAAAGATTTAGTCCCTATTTTGCAGGGCAGCAACCGCCCCGTGGCACGCGAAGGCAGCACAAGCTCGACAACTGGCGGCCTAAGCAGCGGCAACAGCTTTAGTTCGACCAGCAGTACATCAACAAGCAATATCAACAGCGGCACCGTCGGTATTGGCGGGCGACAAGACGCGGTGGTGCTGGCGGATGACTCGACCAATGCGCTGATTATTACTGCACCGCCCAATGTCATGCGCGAACTGGAATCCATTATCCAGCAGCTCGACATTCGCCGCGCCCAAGTGCTGGTTGAGGCGATTATTGCCGAAGTCTCCGAAGACTTTGCGCAAAAACTCGGCGTGCAATGGGCGGCTTTTCCCGCCAATGGCACAGGCGCAGTGGGCCTGAGCACCTTCAGCGGCTTGCTGGCCAATATCGCCACAGCCACCAGCGGCGGCACTAACCCGGTGGGCGCAGTCAGCGCGATTGGTGACGGCTTTAACCTTGGCTTAGGCAATGTGGACGGCTCTGGCACCGACTTTGCAGTGCTAATTTCGGCACTCGCAGGCGATGCCAACAACAACATCCTCTCCACCCCAAGCCTGCTTACCATGGACAACCAAGAAGCCAGCATCGTGGTGGGGCAAAACGTACCGATTGTCACCGGCTCTTACACCAACACCGGTGCCGCTGGCACAGCGACCTCACCCTTCCAAACGGTCAGCCGCGAAGACATCGGTGTGAAACTCAAAGTCAAACCCTCGATTAGCCCCGACGGCGCGGTACGACTGGAGCTCGACCAAGAAGTCTCCAGTATTGACCAGCGCGCCACCAATGACAGCTCATCCGGTCTTATTACCAGCAAGCGCAACGTCAAAACCGCCGTATTGGCACAAGATGGCGACGTGGTGGTGCTCGGAGGCCTGATGGACGAAGCGGTGCAAGATAGCGTGTCCAAAGTGCCGCTTTTAGGCGACATTCCCGTGCTTGGCGTACTGTTCTCGCAAAAAGAAACCACGCGCACCAAGCGCAACCTGATGGTGTTTATCCGCCCGATCATCATGCGCGACAACGTGGCCGCCTCGCGCTATACCGCCAACAAATACAACGAGTTCCGCGAGCAACAGCAACGTTTTGCGCAAAACCCCCTAGGCTTTGCCGTACCGGGCGAATATCCCATGCTGCCGGAAAGCACGGGCTACAACATCAATATGCCCACGGCGCAGCCCCCGGCCGTCAAGCTAGACGTTGAATGATGCCTAGTCTTCCCTACAGCTTTGCCAAACGCTACGGCATGATTGCCCAAAAAAATGCTGCACCGAATGTCGCAGCGGACGAACAAACCCTACAGCTGCTGCACCGCCCCGGCATCAAGGCTTCGGCACTTGCGGAAGCACGTCGCGCACTCGGCTGCGATTTTGAACTGCATGAAATCAGCAATGAAGCCTTTGAACAGCTGCTTGCACGCGCCTACCAGCGTGGCTCGTCGGATGCCATGGACACCCTGGGCGATTTGGGTGACTTCGATTTATCGCGTGCCGCCAGCGCCTTGGGCGAGCCTGCCGATCTTCTGGAAGCGCAGGACGATGCACCGATTGTGCGCCTGATTAACGCCCTGCTCACCGAAGCCATTCGGGAAGATGCCTCGGATATTCACGTCGAAACCTTTGAGAACCGCCTGGTGGTGCGTTTTCGTGTCGATGGTCAGTTGCGCGAAGTACTCGAGCCGCCGCGCGCCATTGCGAGCCTGATTACCTCGCGCCTCAAAGTCATGGCGCAGCTTGATATTGCCGAAAAACGCCTGCCGCAAGACGGACGCATCGCCTTGCGCCTCGCCGGACGACCCGTGGACGTGCGCGTGTCCACCCTGCCCTCAGCGCATGGTGAGCGCGTGGTGCTGCGCCTTTTGGACAAACAAGCCGGACGCTTGAACTTGGAAAAACTCGGCATGGATGCACAAACACGCGCGAGGCTGGAAGCCCTGATTCAACGCCCGCACGGCATTTTGCTCGTCACCGGCCCCACAGGTTCGGGCAAAACCACCACCCTGTACTCCGCGCTTTCGCGCATAAACTCGCGAGATCGCAACATCCTCACCGTCGAAGACCCGATTGAGTACGATTTGGACGGCGTGGGGCAAACCCAAGTCAATACCAAGGTCGATATGAGCTTTGCGCGGGGCTTGCGTGCCATTTTGCGCCAAGACCCGGATGTGGTCATGGTGGGCGAAATCCGCGATTTAGAAACCGCCGAAATCGCCGTGCAAGCCTCTCTGACTGGGCATTTGGTGCTCTCCACCTTGCACACCAACTCCGCCATCGGCGCGATAACCCGCCTGCGCGACATGGGTGTCGAGCCGTTTTTGCTCTCATCAAGCCTCATTGGTGTCGTTTCGCAACGCCTCGTGCGCCGCCTGTTGCCCGAATGCCGCGAAGCCTTTACCCCCACGCCCGCCGAATGCGCCATGCTCGGCTTTGACGCGGCCAAACCGCCCGTTCTGCACCGCCCATCCAGCCAAGGCGACTGCGCCGCACGCGCCTACAGCGGACGCACCGGCATCCATGAACTGATTACCGTCGATGCCACCCTCGCCCGCATGATTCACGATGGTTCCAGCGAAGCGCAGATGGATACCTATGTGCGCCAATCCAGCCCCAGCTTGCGCGAAGATGGCCTGCGCAAAGTCATGCTCGGCGAAACCAGTCTGGACGAAGTATTGCGCGTCAGCGTCGAAGATAGCGGAGGTTAAACCCATGCAAATTATTTTGAACGGCGAGCCGCACACCCTGCCCAATGAGACGGCAGAATCTTTTTATATTGCTGATTTAATTGAGCAACTTGGCTTAACGGGCCAGCGTCTTGCCATCGAACTCAACGGCGACATCGTGCCACGCAGCCAGCACGCAAGCTTCGCGCTCAACGACGGCGACAAGGTTGAAATCGTGCGCGCGATAGGCGGCGGCTGAAAAGCCTCCTTGCAAGCCTTTATTGCGGGGCAAAACTCGGTACAGGCTGTGCCAAAAGATTTTCGATCTGCTTGATTAAACCCGCATTCTCCGGTGTGGTGATACTGCCCCAACTTTCCACCAAATGACCATTACGATCCAGCAAGAATTTATAAAAATTCCATTTGGGTGTCGCGCCTTCGGGATGCGCGGCTAAAGCCTTAAACAAGGGGTGCGCATCGTTGCCGCGCACATGCACTTTTTCAAACATCGGAAATTCGACGCTGTAGGTGTTACGGCAAAACGCCTGAATTTCTTGTTCTGTACCCGGGTCTTGATTGGCAAAGTCATTTGAAGGGAAACCCAAAACCACCAAGCCTTGATCTTTGTACTTACGGTACAGCGCTTCCAAGCCTTCAAACTGGTCGGTAAAACCACATTTGCTCGCCGTATTGACCATCAGCACCACCTTGCCCGCATAGGCTTGGCGTAAATCCACTACGCTTTCACCTGCCAAGGTGCGCAGTTTGAAACCAAGCATGTCGGTCTCCGCCAAAGCGGGGGTCGATAGCGGCAATAAACCAAAGCTCAACACTTTCAACCATCGTGAAAATTTCATGCTCTCACTCCTATCAGGATTTTGTATCACGAGTGTAGACCCAAACTTCGCGCACTTGGCATTACGAGCTGTGTGTTTTTTGGAGCTTGTTTGCATATTTTTCTGAAGCGTCATCATCAGAAAAAAGCTCTGTTGATTCTTGCCGCCAAAGTCGCGGTTTTAGATTTTGCTTTGCCAATCCTCGTTCACTGCGGCATCAAAGGGGGAGAAAAAACAAAAATCCAAAGCCAAATCCGCGCACTCACTAGATAGTGTCGTCACAAGATATAATAAACGGTAGACATCGTAACAACCCCAAAATCAAATGCCAGAAGCCACTCATCGACACGATATATCAGACAGACATTGGGAGCTGCTCGAACCGCATTTA
>JBFXGB010000058.1:0-12906 GCA_050178405.1 Halothiobacillaceae bacterium | reverse complement strand
AGGCTGGCAGCGGTTTAGTTTCCGTGGGCTTAGGTGCGAGTGCCTTCATGCCTCTGACAAAACAATGGAATATTGGAGTTGTTGCGAGTTTCGATGAGTTAATGGGCGATGCGAGTGATTCACCCTTTGTTGAGCAAAGCAGTCAATTTAGTTTGATTGGCTCAGTAAATTATCGTTTTTAAGTGCTCAGAATCTACGATGCAAAACGAACAAATCCTTGAGCTTTTATTGTCACGCCAGTCCACCCCGGCTAAATACCACCGCGCGCCTGCGCCGCAAGACGAGCACTTGGACTTGATTTTACGCGCCGCCATGAGCGCGCCAGATCATTCTAGCTTGCAACCCTGGCGGCTGATGCTGGTGCGCGATTCGGCGCTGCAGCGCTTGGGCGACTTATTTGCCGCAAGCTTTCAGCGGCGCAAACCCGACGCGCCGCAAGAGCTGATCGAGCGCGAACGCAATAAGCCCACGCGATCACCGCTCGTGATTTTGTTGATTGCCAAGCCTCAAGCCCACCCTAAAGTGCCCGAATGGGAGCAAATGATGTCGCTCGGCGCTGCGGCAACCCACATGCAGCTTATGGCTCAAGCCTTGGGCTATGGCAGTATCTGGCTTTCGGGGGATCGCTGCCAAGATCGTTGGCTCTTGGAACAATTAGGTCTGAGCGCAGACGAGCGGCTTTACGGCTATCTGGCCATGGGTACGCCAAACGAAAACTGCGCAGTCAAGGTGCGCAAAAATCCTTGGGATGTGACTCATGATTGGTCAGTATGAAGTGTGTGTTTAGGCAAACCCAAAGATAGCACCGCTGCCACCACCAGTAACAAACTCGAAACCGCAAGACATCCTTCCAGTCCCCATACGGTGTACGCCCAGCCTGACAATACCGTGCCCGCAAGCCGGCCACCGGCATTGGCCATGTAGTAAAAACCGACCTTCATCGCCACCTTGTCACCCTCGGCGTAGGCCAAAATCAGGTAGGAATGCACGGAAGAATTGAGGGCAAACAGCACGCCGAACAGCCCCAGTCCACCAATCACGACAAGCGTCCCATCGAAACCTTGCTGCAACCCCAAGGCCATGAGCGCCGGAACAAAAGCCAAGGCCAGCGCCCCGCCGATCACCGCGCCGCGTGCGGGAGCTTGCCCCGCTTTACTCCACAAACCCGGCGCGGCGGCCTGCACGAAACCATAACCGATCACCCACAAAGCCATAAATCCGCCGACTTCGGCAAAGCCCCAACCGAGCACCGAGTGCAAATACACCGGCAGGCCGACCACAAACCACACATCACGCGCGCCAAACAGGAAAAAGCGTGCACCGGACAGCCAGTTGATCGCTGGCGTGTTGGAGAAAATTTGCCTGAATTTGGGCTTGCCCTTCACCACGCCTAAGCCCCCCGGCAAGGTCAAAGTGACGGCCAAACCGACTGCCAGCAGCACAATCATCGCCCACAGCGCGCCGTGGAAACCCCACACCGCAAGCAGCAGGCCGCCGAGGAAAAAGCCCACGCCCTTAAGCGCATTTTTCGAGCCGGTAAGCACCGCCACCCACTTGAACAGGTTTCCCTCCCCGGCCACCAATTTGACCGAAGACTTGGCGCTCATCTTGTTCAAGTCTTTGGCGATGCCCGACAGCGCCTGCGCCGCCATGACATACGGCACGGTCAATAAAGCCGCCGGCGCAAGCAGCATGGCGAGCGAGACAATCTGCAAGGCGGTGCCGATCTGCATGGTGCGATTCACGCCGATACGCGCCCCCAGCCAGCCGCCCACGGCATTGGTAACGATGCCGAACACTTCGTAAAACAGGAATAGCATGGCGATTTCAAACGCGCTGTATCCCAGATTGTAGAAGTGCAGCAGCACCAACATGCGCAGCGCGCCATCGGTGAGGGTGAACCCCCAGTAATTGCCGGTGACTATGGCGTAGTTACGGATGTCAGGGGTCATGTCGGTTTCTCGGAAAATTTTTAGCCACAGAGGGCACAGAGAGCACAGAGAAGAAGTTGGTCAAGATGACTCCCCGACCCATCTCTGTGCACTCTGTGCCCTCTGTGGCTAATATTGATTTAAAAACCACGCGCTACTTTGGCCACAAGCTCCATCATGCGATTCACATAGCCCCACTCATTGTCATACCAAGCCATGACTTTCACCTGCGTGCCGTCAATCACCAACGTGCTCAGCGCATCCACAATCGCCGAATGCGGGTCGCCCTTAAAATCCACAGACACCAACGGCAATTCCTCATAAGCCAAAATACCCTGCAATGCCCCGTTCGCCGCAGCCTTGAGGAACGCATTCACTTCCTCCGCTGTGGTCGGACGCGCCGCCTCAAACACAAAATCCGTCAGCGAAGCATTCATTAGCGGCACGCGCACGGCATGGCCATTGAGCTTGCCGTTCAACTCCGGAAAAATCTCACCAATCGCCTTCGCCGAACCGGTGGTGGTCGGAATCAGCGACAGCGCACTCGCCCGCGCACGACGCAGGTCTTTGTGACCTTTATCGATCAGGGTTTGGGTGTTGGTCAAATCATGCAGCGTGGTCATGGTGCCGTGCAGAATGCCGATGTTTTCGTGCATCACTTTGACCAACGGCGCGAGGCAATTGGTGGTGCAAGAAGCCGCAGTAATCAAATGATGTTGCGCAGCATCGTAGAGATAATCGTTCACCCCCATGACGATATTCAGCGCGCCCTTGACGGGTGCGGCGACGATCACCGTCTTCGCGCCGCGCTCGAAATGCGGCTGAATTTGCTCGACGGTGCGCAGCTTGCCCGTGGCTTCGATCACGATGTCCACACCCAAGCCCGCCCAGTCGATCTTGGCCGGGTCCTTTTCCATGCTATACGACATACGCCTGCCATCGACCACAATCGCACAGGCTTCGCTACTAACCTCATGCGCCCAGCGCCCGTGTACCGAATCAAATTTCAGCAAATGCGCCAGCGAAGGCGCATCGGCGCTAATCTCATTAATATGCACAATCTCAAGATCCGCACTACCCCACGCCGCACGCAAACCCAAACGCCCCATCCGCCCAAAACCATTGATCGCCACACGCACAGCCATAAAACACCTCACACACAAAAACAGCACACTGCACTGTCATAAAAACATTCGATTTTCATTATATATGTTTTTGTGAATATAATATGGACATTGTCATCACGGTTTTTTACGGAGCGTTCAACATGATTAAAGCACTCACCTTCACTCTTGGCGCAACCCTCGTCTTTGCCACTCTCGGTCAGACTTGGGCAAACGACGAGCCGCTCAAAATCACCAAGGTCAATGACCATGTGTATGCGATTGTCGGCGAGATCGACGACCGCAGCTATCACAACGACGGTCTCAATAACAACCAAGCCTTTATCCTCGCCAAAGACGGCGTGATTTTGGTGGACTCTGGTGCAAGCAAAATCGGCGCACAGCGCATCGAAAAAGCCATCGCAGGTGTGACTAAGAGCCCGGTGAAATGGGTCATCAACACCGGCAGTCAGGATCACCGCTGGCTGGGCAATGCGTATTTCGCAAGCCAAGGCGCAGAAATCATCGCCTTTGAAGGCACGGTTGCCACGCAGAAAAAAGTGGGTACACAACAGATTGACGCGCTGAAAAAGACCCTTAAAGAGCGCATGGACGGCACCACGCCCGCCTATGCCACACGCATTCTCAAGGACTCTCCCGCCAAACTCGACCTAGGCGGCGAAAAGCTGGAAGTCATTTACACCAACGCCCACTTCCCCGGCGACAGTATGGTGTGGCTGCCCAAGGAAAAAGTCGTAGTGGCTGGGGACTTGATCTACGTCGATCGTATGCTCGGTGTGCACGACACCTCCAGCGTGAAAAACGCCTGGGCGGCGTGGCAGGAACTGGTCAAGCTCAACCCGACCACCGTGATTCCCGGCCACGGCAAAGTGTGCGATCTGGCCAAGGCCAAGAAGGACAGCGGTGATTATTATGCCTTTTTGGTCAACGTGATTGGCAAGTCGGCGCAGGATATGGCACCGATGGATGAAGTCATCAAGGCCAATGCCGACCGTCCAGAGTTCAAGCACCTCAAGCACTACGACACTTGGCACAAAACCGTGATGAACCGCACCTATTTGCAATATGAGGGTCAATAATCCGTCGAACAGCTTTCTTTGGGCGCGTGCCACGCACGCAAATCGTCCTGCCCTTGCGCAGATTCAAGGAACGCGGGCATGGCCGCATCCAGTACGGCGCTAGCCCATGTGGGTAACTCAGGTGTGATTGAATAATGAATCCACACCCCAGCACGGCGCGCTTGAACCAGCCCAAGATCACGCAGCAAAGCCAAATGCCGCGAGATTTTGGGCTGCGACACCCCCAAGGTGCGCGTCAGTTCACACACACAGACCTCGCCATGCGTGTGCAGCAAGGCCAAGCAGCGCAGACGAGTTAAATCGCTCAGCGCATGAAAAAACTCATGCGGGGCAAGTATTAAAGCGTTTGCTTGCTCATGCAGCACTGCCCACCCCCGCACGCAAACGCTCATGGTTCAGTGCCAACCATTGCAGCAAGATGATCGGTGTCGCGGAACACACCAAACCTTGCTGCAACATCAACATCGCCTCTTCACGCGGCACTACACTCACACGAATATCCTCGTGCTCATCCGCAAGCCCAAACAGCCCGCCAACATGCGTGCTATCCACTTCGGCGTAATACAGGTACGAACTTTCCGACGTCCCGCCGGGGCTGACCCAAAAACGCGTAATGTATTCCAAACGCAACGGCGCAATCCCCGCTTCTTCCTGCATTTCGCGCCGCGCCACGTCCTCAATCGCTTCGCCCGCTTCAATCATGCCCGCCGGAAATTCTTTCATCCACGGGCCTCCCGGTGCATCCAAACCGCCGGGACGGAATTGCTCCAACATCACCACCGCATCGCGTCGCGGGTCATACGGCAAAATGCCCACTGCATGACCGCGTTCGAACATTTCGCGGGTCATGGTTTCGCTCCAACCTCCGGCAAAGAGTTCATGGCGAAGAAAATAGCGCTCCAGACGAAAAAACCCCTGAAAAACCACCTCGCGCTTGATAATTTCCCACTGCATACTGTTTGCTCTCTAGATAAATTTTGAACGAGGCCATCATGCCCGATGCCAATAACGAGCTGCTAGAGCGATTAAGCCTTTTGATTGGTCGTGAAGGCATTATCGAAGGCCGCCGTGTGCGCATCGTGGACGTATTGCGCGAAAATTCCTGCCTCGTTTTAAGCGAAATCGGTGCTGACACTATGCAGGAAAGCCTGTACGGACAAGCCCGCCGGCGTGCGCCACGCCATTTTCATGTGCCGCTGCAAGGCGTGAACCAAAGCCAGTTGCATCCAGTGATACGCGCATTATTGAGTGAGGATGAAGCAGAAACTTTACTTAGATTCTGCCGTAACTTTTCATGAGTCATAATTAAATATTTTGACTGTCCAAAGATTTGCTTATCGTAATACACTCGGCATAAAATAGCTTTTTAACTTGGAAAACGCATGATGAAAATGAATCACGCTCCTCTACGCCAGCTTTCTGGTTATATTGCTTCTGCCTTGATTGAGGCCGAATCGGGTTTGGTACTGAGCAAGGATGAAGGTTTACCTTTTAACATTGAGCTGGCTTCGGCGCTCAATGCAGAGGTTCTCAAGTCTAAGCGTGCTGCTGTTGATGCCTTGCAATTGGATGATCATGTTGAAGATATTTTGATTACACTGGGTAAGCAATATCACCTACTGCGACCGGTGGAAAGCAATTCGCAGCTTTTCATCTATCTAAACATCGATCGTAAGCGTGGTAGCTTGGCTATGGCACGTATAGCACTCAAAGAAGTTGAGCAAAGCATTACCAGCTAATGAGATTGTTGAATGGTTTCGTTGTCGGCGCGAGCATGCTCGCGCCTATTCGCGCAATAAGGCCGCCACCCGCTGCCGATCCTCTTCCGTATCGACACCATGCCCCGGCGGCTCAGCCACCACATCCACATGAATGCGCACGCCGTGCCACAAGGCACGCAACTGCTCTAACTTTTCCAAGCCTTCAATCGCTGCTTCAGGCCAAGCGGCAAAATCACGCAAGAACCCTGCCCGATAGGCATACAGCCCCAAATGCCGGAAGCCGTGTTCATGCACCGTGGCCTCTTCCACCCCAAAGCGATCGCGCTCCCAAGGAATCGACGCGCGGCTGAAATACAGCGCAAAGCCATGTTTATCACACACCACCTTGACCACATGCGGGTCAAACATATCGCGTGCATCGTGAATGGGAGTACACAGGGTCGCCATGCCCGCCTGCGGGTGTGTCAACAAATTCGCCGCGAGGCGATTAAGTAAATCAGGCGGAATCAGCGGTTCATCGCCTTGTAAATTCACCACCACATCATCATCCGCCCAGCCCATGTGCTGCACGACTTCAGACAAGCGATCCGTACCCGTGGCATGATGAGGCGAAGTCATCACCACCGTCACCCCCAAAGGCGCACACAGGGCGCGGATACGCACATCGTCCGTCGCCAGCACAATTTCTGTCGCCTGCGAGCGTTGTGCCGCTTCAATCACATGCTGCACCAGCGGCTTGCCAGCAATATCCAGCAGCGGCTTACCCGGCAAGCGCGTTGAGGCAAAACGTGCCGGAATGACCAGCTTATAACGTGGCAGTAGCGACATTCAGGCCGCCGCCGGATGCTTGGCGCGCAAGGCTTCCGCCTCTTCCTCGCCCAAGGTACGCGCCTCTTCGGGCAACATGACCGGAATACCATCACAAATCGGATACGCCAGACGCGCCGCAATCGAAATCAATTCTTGCGCGTTTTGGTCATACACCAGCGGCCCCTTGGTCAGCGGGCAGGCCAGAATTTCAAGCAGTCGTTTGTCCATTGCGCAAAGCCTCCAGTTTGGAAAAAATAAATGCCGCGAAACTCTCATCAAGTTCTGCTTCGACCGGAATCACCCAGTGATTGTGCCATTGATGCGCTTGCGCCAGTGCTTTACATTTTACGGCATCCTTGGCAGTCACAAGCAGCGGGCGGGAATTTAATCGGCGTAATTCATCCGCCGTAAAAACATGATGATCATTTGCAAAATCATGGGCGGTAACCAATACACCCAAGCCGCGCAACATACTAAAAAAGCGCTCAGGGTGGCCTATTCCTGCGAGGGCATCGCACTCTTGCCCGACAAAATCAGTCAGAGGGCGCACCGAGCCATCAAGCAAATTCACCGCCGCACCGGGTGTGAGCTGCATAGCCCATTGCGGCACGCTGTGATTCAAGCCCCCTCTCCTGCAAGCCGGATAGGGTTGGGGTGAACCAGCATTCCCATGCAGCACAACCGCATCCACCTCACACAGCCGCTGCACCGGCTCACGCAAGGGCCCAGCGGGCAAACAACGCCCGTTGCCCATGCCCATGTTTTGTCCACGCGCCGCATCCACCAACGCAATCTCCACATCACGCGCCAATTGCAAGTGTTGCAAACCATCATCCAGAACCACCACATCCGCACCCCAAGCCAAAGCCGCCTGCCCTGCACGAAAACGCTCAGGATGAACAAAGACCTCGACTTCGGGCAAGGCACGCTTGAGCATCAGCGGTTCATCACCCACCTCGCAGGCTTGGCTATCTAAGCCAACTCGACGCGGCTCGCCTTTAATCTTCGCCCCATGCCCACGGCTTAAAATAGCAGGCTTATACCCCCGTTCAAGCAAACGCCGCGCAAGCCAAAGAGTGAGCGGCGTTTTTCCCGTGCCACCCACTGTGACATTACCAATAACGATGACCGGAACAGTCAGACGCTGCACCGTCCTGCGCCCTGCGCGATACGCCAGCACCCGCCGCCGCGCAAGCGCACACCAAAGCCACGCGAGGGGCGCGAGCGCAAGGCTGCGCCAGTCGTTAGGTTTAAACCAGAATAGGGGTGTCTTCATGGTGACTGGTCATTACCGCCGAGTAAGCCAATAAAACGGCTGACGTTTTTGATGGGCGAATGCCAAGATACGGATATGCTCAGGCTTGACTCGGTAATGCAGCGAATAGCTCCAACGTGTCACGGGTTGCACCACCACCGAACGCACCGAGCCACGAACCAAGGGCGCGGCATCGGGAAAAGCCTGAATCTGCCTGATGCAAGCATCCACACACTCAACAAGCTCCAAACCCTTACCCGGAGCAATGGATTCGTAATGAGCGACCGCTTGGTCTAATTCGATGGTCGCTAAAGGATGAAAAAAGACCTCAAACATCATTTTGCATACTGCGCACGCATACGCTGCAAAACATCCTCTGCGGAAACAAGTTGAACCATACCCGACTCAATCTGGGCATCACGATATTCAGCCTCGTCCAGCCATAATGCGTTGAAATTTGCTTCCGGGAGCGACATCAGACTATCAAGAAGTTGATGCGCAAGCCGGATGCGCGCGCTAGGCGCAAGGCTCAAGGCCGCATGTTCAATCGACTCAAGGCATACTGCGCTTGTCATGGGATATTCCTCACTGGCACAAAACTCACGCATTCAAGCATATAACAAAAAAACCATCCCATCGCCCTGACACGTAACCGAGACCAGTCAAATCAGCAAATCAGATTCCTGCCATCGGCGGAATGACGCAATCCTCTTTCGTAAAAATGAAACTACCCCACAGCAAACTGCAACCGATACAGCCGCGCATACGCCCCATCTTGCGCCAGCAAATCCTCATGCCTGCCCTGTTCGACGATTTTTCCGGCGTGCATCACCACAATCACATCGGCTTTTTGAATGGTGGACAGGCGGTGCGCAACGATGAAGGTGGTGCAACGATGCAGCAGGTTATCGAGCGCGGTTTGAATCAAACGCTCGGAGGCTGTATCCAGTGCGGAGGTTGCTTCGTCAAGCAGCAGAATCGGGGCATTTTTCAGCAAGGCGCGGGCAATGGCGATACGCTGGCGCTGACCGCCGGAAAGCAGCACGCCGCGCTCGCCCACCCGGGTGTCGAAGCCTTGCGGCAAAGCCTCGATAAACTCACGCGCTTGAGCTTGTTCGGCGGCGGCAATAATGGCCTCGCGCGGTGCGCCCTGCATGACACCATAGGCGATGTTATTGGCCACGGTGTCGTCAAACAGCGTCACATCTTGCCCCACCCACGCAAATTGGGCGCGCAAGTGATTCAGCTCAAGGCTTTGAATATCCACGCCGTCCAGCAGAATACGCCCTTGATTTGGCTCGTAAAAACGGGTCAAAAGATTCAACAACGTGCTTTTGCCGCTACCGGATTGACCAACAATCGCCACGGTGGAACCGGCGGCGACATCTAAATCTATCCCCTGCAACACACCGCTAGGGGCGACATCCTTTGCAGCCACACGGTAACTAAACGAGATATTTTCAAATTGCACTCGCCGTCCGGGTTGCAGAGGTGCGGCAAGCGTGCCGCTTGCCGTATTGCGTTCTTCAACTTCATCCAGTGTTTGGAAAAGCTGTTCGCTCGCGGCAATGCCTTTTTGCAACATGGCATTGAGATTGGTCAGGCGCTTAATGGGCGAGAGAATCATCGCCAGCGCCGTCAAAAACGAAATGAACGTGCCAACGGTGAGTTCTTCCAGACGCTCGCCGCTGGTAGCAAACGCCACCACCGCTGCGACAGACAGCGCAACCAGCAATTGCACGAACGGCGTGGAGGTGGCGCTCACGGCTTCCATTTTCATCACCGCGACCCGGTTGCGCTCATTCACTTCGGCAAAGCGCGCCTGCTCGTAGGCTTCGCCGCCGTACAGCTTGACCAGTTTATGCCCGCCGACCACTTCATCGGACACCTGCGCCAGCTCGCCAACCGAGGTTTGAATACGGCGGCTGTAACGGCGGAAATGGCGGCTAATAAAGCTCACCAGCAGGCCGACAATCGGCGCAAGCACCAGAATAAACAAGGCCAGTTGAGGGGATAGCCAGAACATCCACGCAAGCAGCCCAATCACCGACAAACCATCGCGCACCAATACGGTCAAAGCTTCGGTGGCTGCGGCGGCGACTTGCTCCACGGTGTAGGTCAGCCGCGCCAACAAATCGCCGGATTGGGCATGGTCAAAAAAACGGCTAGGCAGGCGCATGAATTTTTCAAACACCTGCTGGCGCAGCGTGCTAATGACCTTGCGCGCCACCCAAGTCATGCCATATTTAGCGGCAAACTCGCTCACTCCGCGCACCAGAAAAATACCGATAATTGCCCATGGAATCCAAGCACTTACTGCAACATCACGCGCCACAAAACTGCCATCAAGCAAGGGCTTAATGATCGCAGCAAAGGCCACATCGGTTAGGGAAGCGCCGATCATGCCGACAATGGCGAATGCAAAGACCACGCGATATGGGCGTACATAGCCCAATAAGCGGCGGTAGGTGGCAAGCCCACTCGCGGGCTTGGGAGGAGCAGATTCGGTGTTCATCAAGGTTGCGCAGTTTCCGTGGCAAGCCCGATATGCAGCAAGCCTGCCGCCCTCGCCGCATCCAGCGCTTGCACTACGGCCTGATGCTCGGTTTTGGCATCGGCACGAATCAGAATCACGGTGTCATCGGTACGCTCAGGCAACTCACGCAAACGCAAGGTAAGTTGATCGCCAGCCAGCGCTTCGCCGTTGAGCGCGTAATTGCCTTCGGCATCAATTTCAATCACCCAATTCTTAGCTGGGTCTTTGATAGCCTCGCCCTGCTCCGCTTTGGGCAGTTCAACCTGCAAGCGTTGTGCTTGGGTAAAACTTGCGGTGAGCATGAAAAAAATCAGTAGCAAAAACACCACATCAATCAACGGTGTCATATCCAGACTGACTTCATCACGTCGCCCGTGGCCTTTGAAATTCATCCTGCGCCTCGGTTAGCTTTTTTTGACCGCATCACGGGTATACAGCGCATCCAGCAAACGCATGGCCTCGCGCTCCATGTCAATTACTAGACGATCCACCTGCGCACGCAAGGCGCGGTAGGCGACTAGAGCGGGCAGCGCCACAATCAGCCCCGCCGCCGTGGTAATCAGCGCGGTGGAAATGCCTCCCGCCAGCTCATTGGGCTTGGCAATGCCTTGCGCTGTCAAAACCTCGAAGGTCAAAATCATGCCGACAACCGTGCCCAATAGCCCAAGCAAAGGGCTAATCATGGCAATCGTACCCAAGGTGGGCAGGCAACACTCCAGTTCATGCGCCACATGCCGCCCGGCATCTTCAATACGTGCCTTCATTTCTTCGCGGCTAATCACAAAGGGCACAAGGCCCGCAGACAACACTCGTCCTAGTGGTGAGCGCTCGGCAATCACGCGCAGCTTGTCCATGCTTAATTCACGGTTCTGCACCAACAATTCCAGCTCATCGACCACCCCCGGCGGCAACACCCGCGTGCGGCGCAGGCTCCAGCTACGCTCAAGAATAATGCCGAGGGCAATAATCGAAGCCAGCACAATGGGCGCCATCCACCAGCCACCCATGATAATCAAATCAAGCATTTACAAGCCTCATCTCATGTTTGATAGAATAAAAAATTACCCAAAAAGGCGGATTTAGATCCCTTGTTACTCTGGGGAGAAGGTTGGGGTGAGGGCAAATAGTCTTAAAATAGGACTAGGATTTAGCCCCCTCTCCCCTCGCGGGAGAGGGTTGGGGAGAGGGGGTGAGAGCATCGGGCAAATCAAAGGCTTAGCCAGATTCCCCACCCTCTCCCCAGCCCTCCCCCATCAAGGGGGAGGGAGCTAAAACAGTCACTCTGCATAAGCCCTACCCTAGTTAAAAATCTTCAAGATACGCCCCTCAAGCACCCTCACCCCGACCCTCTCCCACTTACGGGAGAGGGAGTGAAAAACCACAATCATCCAGCGCGACGCGCGCGCACGGCAGCCGCAAGAGTCTGCACAATGCCCGCGCCATCGTCCCAGCCCACGCAGGCATCGGTAATGCTTTGCCCGTAGGTCAAATTTTGAGCATCCTGCACATCTTGCCGCCCGGCAACGATATGGCTCTCAACCATTGCGCCGATAATCGCCTTATTGCCCGCCGCAACTTGCGCAGCCACGTCGTTGGCGACTTCGATTTGCAGCATGTGCTGCTTGCGGCTGTTGGCATGGGAAAAGTCGATCATAATGCGCGCGGGCAATTTGGCTTTTTCCAAGGCCGCTTGCGCCGCCGCAACATGCGCTGCGTCAAAGTTTGGCTCATGCCCACCACGCAAAATAATGTGGCAATCTTCATTGCCGCGTGTAGAGAAAATCGCCGAACGACCTTCCTTGGTGACGGATAAAAAGTGATGGGGTCGCTCCGCTGCTCGAATGGCATCAATCGCCACCTGCAAACCGCCATCGGTGCCATTTTTGAAACCCACCGGGCAGGACAAGCCAGAAGCCAGCTCACGATGCACTTGGCTTTCGGTGGTACGCGCACCAATCGCGCCCCAGCTAATCAAATCGGCCACGTATTGCGGGCTAATCAAATCAAGGTACTCAGTGGCGGCGGGCATCCCCATATCCGCCAAATCGGCCAATAAATGCCGCGCCAGCAACAGACCTTCGTTAATACGGTAGCTGCCATCCAGATTCGGGTCGTTAATCAATCCTTTCCAGCCCACCGTGGTGCGTGGCTTTTCAAAATACACGCGCATCACCAGCAAAATGTCGTCGGCGACATTCTCAGCCAGCGTTTTTAAGCGCGCCGCATAATCACGCGCCGCCTGCACATCGTGAATTGAACACGGCCCCATCACAACCAGCAGGCGGTCATCTTCGCCCGTCAACACCTTATGTATCGCTTGGCGAGCGGCAAATACGGTTTCTGCACCGCGTTCAGTCAATGGGTGCTGCTGGCGCACCTCGACAGGGGGAGTAACTTCTTGGATACCTACAATACGCAGGTCATCGGTCAGATGGATGGTCACAACAACG
>JBFXGB010000057.1:0-13415 GCA_050178405.1 Halothiobacillaceae bacterium | reverse complement strand
TCTAAATAAATTAAAGACTTGGATTCCCGCCTTCGCGGGAATGACGGGTTTTTAGAAGCCTCCTGGAGTTTGGCAATAATGTTTAAAGGTCTTTTTGGTAAAAAAGAAACCGCAATGGCGGCAAGTCCTCCGAAAGTTATCTTGGCCGGGATGAATGAGCGTGCGTTGAATCTATTTACCATGTTCTTAAATGGCCCGGCGCGTGGACAATGCGAGATTGTGGACGATGGCTCACATCAAATCGTGATTATTGACCTCGATGCGGCGGACAATACCCGTCTGTGGTCAGATTTACGTCGCCAATTTTCCGGCCCTGCGATTGTGCTTTCGGTGCGCGAGCAAACGCTGACGAACGCTTTTTGGGTCGCCAAGCCTGTTAAAGCGGAGCACTTTAGCGCGGCGTTGGCACGGGCAAAAAATGCCATACAGCAAACTTACTCTCCTCCGGTTGAGCATCTTTCTAAACCCGTTTCCAGTTCGCGGCTCAAGCCTGCGGTTTCAATGCACACGATAAGCGATGCACAACAAGCCCCTAAGGCAACGGGTGAGAACGAAGCTAGATCTAGTGCAGACGCAGCGCTTGGAATGAACGCAAACCTGGATGAGCGTGCACAAAATTGCTGCGGTGATATTCCTGATACCGTATATCTGGATATTCAACAGCGTGACATGCTGTTTGGCGATTGTAAGGACAATCTCGTGCATTACATGCAGGAAGCTCTGCGCATGACGGCGAAGGGGGGCGTGGTCAATTTGAGTGGCTTAAGTGCGCACCCTTTTTATGTATCTGCCGCCGAAGACTTTGTGTCCACGCCGGTGCCCGAAGCCTTTTTACGCTCTTTGTGCGTGCGCTCGTCGGATTCGGCAAGGATAAAACTCGTTTTTGTCGATAAAACGCCCGCCGAAATTGGCCCATCAGACGATCGGCGTTTGCGGTGCGTCGATAATATGTTGTGGAAGTTGGCCTTGTGGAGCTCACGCGGTCGCGTGGCAATGGGTACATCATTGGATGCGCCTGTACGCTTGCGCGCGTGGCCCAATATCCCGCGCTTGATGACCGTGCCACATAGTTTGCGTATTGCGGCGCTATGGGTGATGCAGCCAACGGGCTTGCTGGAAACAGCTCGCAAATTGAATGTGCCACATCGCTTCGTGTTCGCGTTTTATTGCGCTTGCAAAGCCTTCGATTTAGTCGAACAGTTGGGTGCAGAAGTTTCGTCAGGGGTAAAGCACGAGCCTAAAAAAATGACGGAAGAAAAACGCGGCTTGTTTGGCAGCCTGCTTAAAAAACTCGGATTTTAATTTAATTTTTCTAGAATAAAGGAATACTATTTTGGCACAGCACAAGATTATTTTTGCAGGCCCCGTAGGTGCGGGTAAAACCACAGCGATTCGTTCATTAAGCGATATTCCTATTGTGGCCACGGACGAAGATGCAACCGATATGACGGCGAATCGAAAGCCGCAAACCACGGTCGCCATGGATTATGGCTTAATTAAGCTGGATAGTGGTGAGCGTGTGCATTTGTACGGTACGCCGGGGCAAGAGCGTTTTGACTTTATGTGGGATATTCTAACCGAAGGTGGCTTGGGATTGGTTTTGATGCTCGATAATACGCGGGGCAATCCATTTCAAGACATGACATTTTATGTCAACGCGTTTAAAGATTTCATAGAAGAAACCCAATTAGTGATTGGGGTCACGCGCATGGATGAAAGCCGCAAGCCTGAGCTTAACGAGTATGTAAAACACCTTGCAAGCATGGGTATGGTTGTGCCTGTTTTTGAAGTCGATGCGCGTAAAAAGCGCGATGTTTCTTTGTTAGTGCAGGCTTTGCTTTTTTCTATTGACCCAGGGGTTAAAGATAATGAATGATTTTGAATTATTACCTGGCCTTTATATTGCGCCCACGCCTGCGGGAGCTTATTTTGCCGCATCAAGCGTAACCCAAGAGCCTGCACGCAATACCTTGTGCCGCTTGTTGGCCTATCCGGAGTTTCCGGCCTTTGATACGGCGCTACTGAGTGAGTTGACGGGGGTGAGCGACGAGCCAACGGCTCTTGAACATATTTATCGCCTACAGTCGCTCGGTCTGGTGCATGGCTTGCAATCCACGCGCAAACAACCCACTGATAGTCTGGAGGTCAGTTTGCCGTCGCTGTTGGCGGAGTTGGCAGGGCAAGGCAAAGCGCTTCTTGCGGATGAGCAAGGGTTTTATCTTGGTTGTCACGGTTTTCACCATGAAACAGCGGAAGAGTTGGCCGGTTTGTCTGCGGATTTGAGTTCTTTGCATTCGCGCCATTTTGCGTTGTTGGAAGGGCATTTGGGAATGCGCAGCAGCGCATGGGCACTCATTAACGCGGGCGGCATGAGCAATATGGGCTTCTGGCCTTTGTTTATTGGCAAGCATCGTTTTGTGTTGATTATTACCGGCGCGCCCAAGCTTGACCAACCCGCCATGCTGGATTTGGTGTGGTTATTGTTCCGACGCTACGGGACGAGTGCCATCGTTTAGGCGGTAGGGTGCTCTTTTAGCTTCTTGTACTGAGGGTTGATGATGCAACATTGGAAAATGATGGTTTGCCCGCATGATACGGCCAAAAATCCGGAGCGCTGGTTTGTTTTTGCGCAGTATCTTAGTCAAAACTTGGGTCACAATTTGGATCAAAACCAGGTGCAAGACGCTGATGGGTTTGCTGTGCGCTTTCAGCAGAGCTTGGACTTTGCTGAGTTTCAAGCGGGAATGGCTACAGCGGATTTGATTTATGCCAACCCGCAACACGCTTTGCAGCTTTCTGAAAAGCACGGTTTTATTCCCTTGGCGCGGGCGGGCAGTTTATACGATGAAGCGGTGATTGTGACTTGTGCTGAGTGTGACGCAACGCTTAGCGATATGCAGCAAGCCCGTGTGGCGACGGTCACGAGCATGTTAGTCACTCAAGTCGCACTTAAGTCCTTAGCGCGCCAAGATGTTGCACCGGCTGAGCTGGTGCCGTCGGCGACCTGGATGGCCGTGGTGCAGGCGATTTATCGTGGTGATGCGCGCTTTGGCATTCTCTACAAAGATTTTTACGCCGGCATGAGCGGCCTGAGTCGTAAACAGGTCAAGGTGTTGGGCGAGACACAAGAACATTCTGTTCATCATTGTTTTATGTTGGCACCGCAACATGCAGGGCTGCTCGATAGAGTGCGCCAAATGCTGCTGGGTATGGCGGAAGATGTTAAAGGCGGCTCGATTCTTGCAGAGTTAAATATGGATGGCCTACTTGCTATGCAGCCCGCTGAGCTTGATGCGATTCGGGCGTTGAAACAATAGCGCCAGCATATTCTTCCTGATTAATAGAGGTGAATGATGACTGAAAAATCCTGTGCGATGGATACGAAAGAGATTGTGGCTTTACTGGCAGATATTGCCGGTCAGGTTGAGGTGATTATTGGTGAAAAGGGCACCAATAGTGTCTTCCGTTATGCCGGCAGACAGTTGGGTAAGAAGCTTGGCGCGGGACACGGTGCCGGAACCGAAGAAGAGGCGCGAGCCTTGGTCTCCAAGTTTTTCCAAGACAAGGAGTTTATGGATTCGATTGAGTTGCAAGGACATGCGGCGGAGTTATCGGGTTGCCGTATTGGACTGGTGTTACAGGAGCGAGGCATTGAAGCTGGTAAACACGCCTTGTGCAATTTTGGCTTTGGCTTGATTGATGGAGCGGTGGAATCGGTGACTGGGAAGAAGATTATTACTCTGCATGTGAGCTCGGAATACCATGCGGAGGGTATTACCTGTCGTGAGACATGGTAGTTTTTAACCCGAATTAAATGTTTTTTATTTGTTTTTAACGTGGAGATTAAATTATGCGCGCAGATATGTTGACCTCGATTTTGGCTGAACTGAATGGTTCTTCGGCAGATATTGAAGCCTCGGCCATTGTATCGACGGATGGTTTGATGATGGCGGCGTTGTTGCCGAGCAATATGGACGAAGACCGCGTGGGCGCGATGAGTGCGGCGTTGTTGTCTTTGGGTGACCGTACCGCGAAGGAACTCGCACGCGGTGGTTTGGAGCAAGTACTGATTAAGGGTGATAAGGGTTATATCCTGATGACCCACGCGGGCGAAGACGCCGTTTTGACCGTATTGGCCAAGCCACAAGCCAAGCTGGGTCTGATTTTCCTGGATGTGAAGCGTGCGGCGGAGTCGGTTGGCAAAGTGATTTAATTAGCGCTTACGCAGATGAGCGACTTGTCGGGTTAAAACCTGACAAGCGCGTAGGGTGGATGCGCGACGCTTATCTACCCTGCGGAGGATGATGTTGCACAGTATTGCTGTGCTGGAGAGAGCGTAATGTTAAGAGATATGCAGCCTGCGGCTATAGTGGGGGAGTTTCGTGAATACCATATCAACCTTTACAGTGTGGGTGCGCGCAAGGTTTTGGTGACGGATGAAGAAGTGGCCTATCCCGACGGTAAGTTGATTGTTTCGCGCACCGATACGCGAGGCGTGATTACGCACTGTAATCAGTCGTTTGTGGAGATGTCTGGGCATGCGCGTGAGGCTTTGATTGGTGCAGAACATTGCATTCTGCGTCATCCGGACATGCCAGCTGTGGCCTTCAAAAGTCTTTGGGACGATGTCGAGGCCGGAAAAATCTGGCACGGTTACGTGAAAAATTTGCGCGGTGACGGTAAATTTTACTGGGTCTACGCCACGGTGATTCCGAATGTGCGCGATGGCAAGGTGGTCGGTTACACCTCGGTGCGCCGTAAACCTTCGCGTAGCAAAATTCGTGAGTCGATTGAGCTGTATAAACAACTCAAAGCGCAGGAAGGTTTGAGTTGGGATGGGCCGGAGGCATGAATATGGATACGGTTTTTCAACTGACGGTCAGTCCTGACTTTACGCCGGAGCATATTTCCGGCTGGTATATCTACAACACTTGGTTGCAGCGCAATTTGGATCTGCATTTTCATCTTGAGATGTATGACAGTTTCGATGCTCAGCGCGAGGCGATTCGTCAAGATAAGGTGGATTTGATTTACGCTAATCCTTTCGATGCGTCCATGTTGGTGCGTGAAAAAGGGTTTCGCGCCGTGGCTCGCCCGATAGGGGTCGCGGATGAGTGCGTGATCGTGGTTCCTGCGGATAGCCCGGTGCAACACGTCGAGGATTTGCAGCCCAATGCCCGCGTGGCAAGTACGGATGACCCGGATATTCATCTGGTGGGCATGATTATGCTGGAGCCTGCCGATCTTGGCACCGACAACGTGCAGCCCGTCGTGGTTGATGGTTATGTTTTGGTGGCTAAAGCTTTACTTAAAGGTGAAGCGGATGTCGGCTTTTTCTTGAAAGATGCGTGGGATGGTTTGTCGAACATGGTGCGTAAGCAATTACGCCCCTTGGTGACGAGCCAGATTTCCGACATTCAGCATGTGCTCTTGGTCGGGCCTCGTTTAATGGATAGCTTCGAGAACATCCAAGGCTTGATGCTGCGTATGCCGCAGATCGAAAAGGGCGCGAGTGTACTGGAAGCACTTGGTTTTGAGGGCTGGGCCGAAGTCGATCAGGAAGATACCGAGTTTATGATTGACCTGATGGATACGCTCAAGGCGCGTTAAGGCGCTGATTGAGTAGGAGCGAACCTTGGGTCGCGAAGGTTAGAGCGACGTGAGTATCGCTTCCGTTGGCCTTCTCAGAGGCCCAATCGCGACCCAAGGTTCGCTCCCAAATAAAAAGCCCCGGCACATAGGCAGGGGCTTTTTTATTTGCATACGGCAAATTTAGTGGCGGAAATGCCGCATTCCGCTAAACACCATGGCCATGCCGTGCTCGTTCGCAGCGGCAATGACTTCTTCATCACGCATGGAGCCGCCGGGGTGAATGACGGCGGTAATGCCGTTTGCGGCGGCGTTGTCAATGCCGTCGCGGAAGGGGAAGAAAGCGTCGGAGGCCATGACCGCACCCGTCACCACTAAATTGGCATGTTCGGCTTTGATGGCGGCAATGCGCGCCGAGTTGACGCGGCTCATTTGCCCTGCGCCGATGCCTATCGTCGCGGCATCTTTGGCGTAAACAATGGCATTCGATTTGACGAATTTAGCGACGTTCCAGGCAAAGAGCATGTCACGCATTTCCGTTTCCGTCGGCGCACGCTGACTGACCACGCGGGTTTCACTGAACAGGGCGAGGTCGGCATCTTGCACCAACAGACCGCCGGTGACGCGCTTGTAATCTAGGCGCGGCGCGTCTGTTTTGATTTCACCACACACTAGTACGCGCACGTTTTTCTTGGCGGCGGTAATCGCCAAGGCTTCGGCACTGGCGGCGGGCGCAATAATGACTTCCACAAACTGGCGCTCGACAATCGCTTGTGCTGTCGCAGCATCCAATGGGCGGTTGAAGGCGATAATGCCGCCGAACGCGGATTCGGTGTCGGTTAAATAGGCGCGTTCATACGCAGCAAGAATGCTATCTGCAACGGCGACACCGCAAGGGTTGGCGTGTTTGACAATGACGCAGGCGGGCGCTTCGAATTGCTTGACGCACTCCAAAGCCGCATCGGTATCGGCGATATTGTTGTAGGACAATTCCTTGCCTTGAAGCTGGGTGGCACGCGCAATGCTGCCGCTAGGTGCATCATGTTCGACATAAAAAGCAGCGCGTTGATGCGGGTTTTCGCCGTAACGCAAGTCCATGCTTTTTGTAACTTGAAGGTTAAAGGTGCGCGGGAAATCGGCGGGCTGGTCAAAACTGCCTTGTTCGACACGCGCGCCAAAATAATTTGCAATCATGCCGTCGTAGGCGGCGGTGTGCTCGAAGGCGCGCACGGCTAAATCGATGCGGGTTGATGCGCTTACGCCGCTCTGGGTTTCGATTTCAGCCTGCACGCGAGCATAGTCGGAGGGGTTGACGATAATAGTGACATCGGCATGGTTTTTGGCCGCCGCACGCACCATGGTGGGGCCTCCAATGTCGATGTTTTCTACGGCATCCTCGTAGCTGCAATCGGCCTTGGCGGTCGCGGCGGCGAAGGGATACAAATTGACCACTACAAGGTCAATCGGCGCAATGCCATGTTCGGACATAACCGCGTCGTCGATGCCGCGTCGTCCCAAAATCCCGCCATGCACTTTGGGGTGTAGGGTTTTGACACGCCCGTCCATCATTTCCGCAAAACCGGTGTAATCGGACACATCCATCACTGCAAGACCCGCTTCGCGCAGCATTTTTGCCGTGCCGCCCGTGGAGAGAAGCTCGACCTTGTGGGCGAGCAAAAAGCGGGCAAATTCAAGCAAGCCGCTTTTATCGGATACAGACAGCAGGGCGCGGCGGATCGGGGTGATGTGGGTGTGCATGTGGGGGCAGTTCCTTAAACGGGCGAAATAAAGTGCGGCATTGTAAACCGGAAAGGGCTTTATTCGGGGTGTTGGTTTTGGTGTGTTCGATTTGTGGGCGGCGCTCTTGAGCGGCGAGGTTTTTCGCCCGTCGAGACGGCCTCCCACAAGCGGGGTTGTAGGTCGGGGGTTAACTCGATAAGTCGCCTATCTTGGTGAGGTTATAGTGTTAGGACTTACGCAGAAAGGCACTTTTACGCCCTCCCCCTTGATGGGGGAGGGTTGGGTAGAGGGTGATGAAGTCGGCGCAAGCCTATGTTCTGGCAAGAGTTGCACCCCCCTCTCCCCAACCCTCTCCCGCGAGGGGAGAGGGGGCTAAATCCGCGTTTTGCGTAAGTCCTAAGTGTATCGAAGCATTCTCACCGCCCCTCTCCCGCTTGCGGGAGGGGGCGTTCAAGCCTTTTTGACTACCCGCCAAGCAATGCTTTCAAGCCTTCAAGCTGCGCCCGTCCCTTGGTCTTTTTTTCCTCCGGGTCGCGGGGGTCGTCGCGGCCTTCCCATTGCAGGAGTTCGGGCGGGATTTCGTCCAAAAAGCGGCTGGGTTCGGAGTCCACCCATTCGCCGTAGCGTTTGCGTTTTTTGGTCAGGGTGAAGGTGAGGCTTTGTTGGGCGCGGGTGATGCCGACGTAGGCGAGGCGGCGTTCTTCTTCCAGTTTTTCATCATCCAAACTTTCGCGGTGCGGGAGCAGTTCTTCTTCCATGCCGATAATGAACACATGCGGAAACTCCAGACCTTTGGCGGCGTGCAAGGTCATCAGGCGCACTTGGTCGCCGGCTTCGTCTTCATTTTGGCGTTCCAGAATACCCATGAGGCTGGCGCTGGCGGCGAGTTCTTGGATGTCCATACCTTCTTCGTTGCTTGCGACTTTATCCAGCCATTCGAGCCAGTCGTTGACGTTTTGCAAGCGGCGTTCGGCTTGTTTGGGGGTGTCGGAGGTGTCTTTGAGCCAGTCCTCGTAGTTAATGTCGCTAATCAGTTGGCGGATACCGGCAAGAGGCGCGTGTTCGCAGGCGATTCTTAGGCGGTCGAGCCAAGCGTTGAAATGTTGCAGGCGCTCATAGGCGCGTTCGCTTAATTCTTGTGCCAAGCCCATCTCACTGCTCGCGGCAATCAGCGTTAGTTTGCGGTTTTGTGCATAGAGACCGAGTTTTTCTAGCGTGCTTGCGCCGATTTCGCGGCGCGGGGTGTTGATGATGCGTAAAAACGCGGTGTCGTCGTCGGGGTTGGCAAGCAGGCGGACATAGGCGGATAAATCGCGGATTTCGGAGCGATCAAAAAACGATTGCCCGCCGGTGATGTGGTAGGGAATGGCGTGCTGGCGCAGGGCGCCTTCGAGGACGCGCGCTTGGTGGTTGCCGCGATAGAGCACGGCGTAGTCGGCAAACTTTGTGCGCTGTTTGAATTTGTGTTGCAGGATGTCAACGGCGACGCGCAGGGCTTCGTCGTCGCTGTCGTTGCAGAGCACGGCGCGCAGCGGTTCGCCTTCGCCGAGGGCGCTCCATAGGTTTTTTTCGAATTGCTGGCTGTTGTGTTGAATAAGCGCGTTGGCGGCTTTGAGGATGGTGTTGACCGAGCGGTAGTTTTGTTCGAGTTTGATGAGCTTGAGTGTGGGGTAGTCTTCGCCGAGCAGTTTGAGGTTTTCTGGGCGCGCGCCGCGCCATGCGTACACGGATTGATGGTCATCCCCAACGGCGGTGAGGTTGGCGGAAACATCCAGCAAGTGACGCAGCAAGGCGTATTGCGCGGCGTTGGTGTCTTGCACTTCATCCACGAGCAGGTAGCGCACGCGCAGCCGCCATTTGTCGCGGATTTCGGCGTGCTGGTTGAATAGGCGTACCGGCAGGGCAATCAGGTCGTCGAAGTCGAGCGCGTTGCTGGCGCGCAGTTGGCGTTCGTAGGCGGCGAACAGGCGGGCGGCGTGCTGTTCGTCATCATCAAGGCTGTTTGCGAGTGCGCTTTCGGGGTCAATACTGTCGTTTTTCCAGCGGCTGATGCGCTGGCGCAGTTCTTCGATTTGCGCTTTGTCAGGCAGTTTGGAGAGTTCGCGCAGCATGGCGAGCGCATCTTCGCTATCTAAAATCGAAAAGCCGCGCCGAAGGCCAGCCGCCGCAAATTCGTGTTTGAGGATGGTTAAGCCGAGGGTGTGGAAGGTGGAGACGTGCAGCCCGCGTCGCTCATCGCTGGCGAGCATTTTGCCAACGCGGGCTTGCATTTCGCGTGCGGCCTTGTTGGTGAAGGTCACTGCGTAAATATGGCGTGCAGGCACGTGTAGCTCGCGCACAAGATGCGCAATTTTGCTGGTGATGACGCGGGTTTTGCCCGAGCCTGCGCCGGCGAGTACAAGCAAAGGGCCGGAGGTGTGGGTGACGGCGGCGCGTTGGGCGGGGTTGAGGGTGGTGAGCATGGTGGGGTGTGGAAATGTGCGCTTGGGTCAAATAAAGTGGGAGCAATGTAACTCAAACGGTCAGTAGGGTGGATAAGCTTCGCGTTCTTCGCTTACCCACCCTACGGCTAGTTTTTTCTTGGGGGCAGTCATGTCTATCGCATTGGATGAATTGGAATTTGAGATTTTGAGCTTGCCCTTGCAGCAACGTGCGCGTTTGCTGGATAGGCTCAAGAGCAGTCTTGAGGCTGAGCAAGACGTCGAGGCCGCTTGGGTGCGTGAGGCACTGCGCCGCCGTGCGCAGATTGAAGCGGGTGCTGTTGAGTGGGTGTCGGGTGACGATGCTCTTGCTCGCTTGAGGGAGCGCTTTCGTTGAGGCTTAGGTTGCATCCGGACGCTGAGCTTGATGTACAGCGTGCGGCTTTGTTTTACGAGGAACGGGCAGGGCGGGCACTCGCCAATGCGCTGCTAGATGAATATGAGCGAGCGCTGGGTGGCTTGTTGCTGCATCCTTTGATGGGGTCGGTTGTGGAGGGTGGGCTGAGGCGTATACCGCTCAAAGGTTTTCCTTACTCGATTTTTTATGAGCCTGTTGCGCAGGAAGTCCGGGTAATGGCCTTGGCTCACCAGAGCCGTCGCCCGGGGTATTGGCTGGAGCGCAAGCTATGAATATCAATACCCTTGGCTGCTTGGATGGTGTGGGTCAGCAACTTTCTCCGCACTGCGATGAGCGCCCGCAAGGTGTCTTGCCTGAGCTGATTGTCATTCACGGCATTAGCTTGCCGCCAGGAAAGTTCGGCGGGGCGTGGATTGATGATTTGTTTCTTGGGCGGCTGGATGCTGCCGCGCATCCGTATTTTGCTGAAATAAGCTCTTTGCGGGTGTCGGCGCATCTTTTGATTCGGCGCGATGGCGGCGTGACGCAGTACGTTCCTTTTCATCAGCGCGCTTGGCACGCGGGGGTGTCGTCGTTTGCGGGGCGGGCGGGGTGTAATGATTTCTCTATCGGTATTGAGCTTGAGGGGACGGATGAGATTCCGTACACCGAGGCGCAATATGCTGCGCTTGCCAAGGTGATTGCGGCCTTGTCTGTGGCGTATCCGTCGTTGCGTGCCATTGCAGGGCATGAGGATATTGCGCCGGGGCGCAAAACCGATCCGGGGGCGAGTTTTGTGTGGGGGCATCTTGCGGCGTTGTTGCAACATGAGGCGGTTGCGGTGCAAGGCGGCATCGGTGAGGCGCGCTTGATGTTACCCTTGACTGAAGAGTCTTGTAAGCCTTTGTAGCCCGGATGAAGCGTAGCGTGAATCAGGGGGGCAGCCGTGCCCGTTGTAAAGCCTGCCCCGGGTTGAGACCCGGGCTACATGAATAGTTTGAGGCGGAGTTTCCCATGCTTTTACTTGCCATTTTGATTGCTTTATTCGCCGAGCGCTTTGCGCCGAGGCTTGCGGAGCGCCGATCTTTGGCGTGGTTTGATGCTTATTTTGATGTTTTGAGCACGCGCGCGGGGCTATCTGGTTGGGTGGGTCTTTTGGTGTTGATTGCGCCGTGGGCGTTGCTTGCGGTACTGCTGTCGGTGCTGTTGCATGGGGTGTGGTGGGGCTTTTTGGAGCTGGCCTTTGGCATTGGGGTGCTGTTTTTTGCGCTGCGTCCGGGCAGTATTGATCCGGCGGTGGATGCTTATGTGGCGGCGCGTGAAAAAGGTGAGGATGCCGAGGCGCGTCATCAGGCGGAGCATATTCTTGGCGGCGCTGCGCCGGAGTCGGTTGAGGTTGAAGTGCGTGCGGTGGCGGATGCGTTGTTGCTTGAGGCCAATGAGCGTTGGGTCGCGCCGATCTTGTGGTTTGTGTTGCTAGGCCCTACGGGTGCGGTGGTGTATCGCTTGGCGGTGCATACCGAGGCGCGCGCGGGCAAGGGGGCGCTGGGTGAGGCGGCGCGGCTGTTGCGTGCGGCGATGGATTGGATTCCGGCTTATGTGCTGGCGGCGATGTATACGCTTTCGGGTAGCTTTGAAGAGGGTTTGAGCGCGTGGCGCGCTAAGGATCAGGTGTCGGTCGATACGCCCCACGCCGAGCCGATGTGCCGCGCCGATGAGCTGGAGCAGGGTAATCGTGATGTGTTGTTGCGCGTGGGGCGGGCGGCGTTGCGCACCGAGACGTTTAGCGTGACCACCGAGGTGAGCGAGCGCGGCGATATTGAGGCGGATGCCAGTATTGTGCGTGCGGCGCGTGGCTTGGTGTTGCGCGCCATTATTATCATCGTGGCGATGATTGCTTTGTTGACGCTTGGGGATTGGATTCGCTGATGCCGATGCTTGATTTTTTGCGCCACGGCGAGCCAGTCGGTGGTCTGCGTTATCGCGGTGACGGGGTGGACGATGCGCTATCCCCTGCGGGCTTGGCGGCGATGTGGCAGGCGGTGGACGGCAAAGTTTGGGATGCTGTGGTGAGTTCGCCCTTGCAGCGTTGCCGTGCTTTTGCGGAAGGCTTTGCCGCGCAGACGGGCTTGGCGCTACAGATTGAGCCGCGTTTGCGTGAGATTGGCATGGGCGCGTGGGAAGGCTTGAGCCATGCTGAGGTGAAAACACAGCAGGCGGAGGCTTATGCGGCGTATAAGCGCGATATTGTGCGCGGAATGCCGCAGGGGGCGGAGCCGGTGTTGGATTTTATGGCGCGGGTGCGGGCGGGGTTGGACGATGTGTCGCTGCAGTACGCGGGGCAGCGGGTTTTAGTGGTGAGCCATGCGGTGGTGATGCGTGCGGTGCTTGCGCTGGCGTTGGATGCGCCGCCGCAGGCGTTAAGCCGTATTCGGGTGGATTATGCGAGCTTTTTGAGCGTGCGGCGGGCGCATCATGCGTGGTCGGTGGAAGGTTTGGGGCATAGCTTGTGAGTGCGGCGCTGACGCTGTTTGTGCCTAGTCTTTGTGCGGTATGGCGAGGGGAGGGCGTGAGCTTGCCCGCCGCGCACACGCCGATTCTGCGACGACTGTTGGCACGCGCTGATCGAGTCCCTTTGCCTTTGCGGGAGTCGTCTCAACCCTCGTTTGAGGATGGTTTGGCGCGCTTGTTTGGGCTTGGCGCAGCGGATATGCCTTGGGGGGCGCTGGGTGCGTGGGGCGAAACGTGCGAGCAGCCTCGTGGCTTTGTGCTGCGTCTTGATCCGGTGCATTTTAAGCTCGGCATGACCGAGGCGATTGTGCTGGGTGGCGCGGCTTTGCATTTGAGCATGGACGAGGCCAACACTTTGGCGCGTGCCTTGGAGCAGCATTTTAGTGATAAGGGTTGGCGAATTGTGGTGGCTGCGCCGCTGCGCTGGTATTTGCATTTGCCACAGTCATCAAGTTTTTTGAGTGTGCCCTTGTCGCAGGCTTTGGGACGCGATGCGGGGTTGTTTAAGCCGCAGGGTAAGGATGCAGGGCGCTGGTTGGCAGATATGACCGAGGCGCAGATGGTGTTGTTTGCCCATCCGCTGAATCAGGCGCGGGAGGCGCGGGGCTTGCCGAGCATCAATAGCGTGTGGCCTTGGGGGGCGGGGGCGTTGGACACGAATGAATGTGCTGTCCCACGGCAAGGATATGGCCGAGCGGCTATGGATTTGCTCCCCTCCCCCCCGGCGGGAAAAGCGCCGTTCCCGACGGCGCTTTTCC
>JBFXGB010000056.1:0-13451 GCA_050178405.1 Halothiobacillaceae bacterium | reverse complement strand
ATGTAGCATCGGAGAAGCTAAAAGTAACCTTGGAGCGATGTATTGGTTGCGACACCCGCCCTAGTTTGCTATCCGAGCTACATGAGCAATTTGAGGTCGTTTTCTACCCACATTCAGAGGGGCTTGCGATAAACAAGTTCCCTTATGGCTATAGCCCATGTTTAAGGATGCTCTGATTCACTCAACGCATCCTTAAACATCAGCAATAAAAAGGGCACCTCTCGGTGCCCAAATTAAGCTTACTTAAGTAATGCCTTGGAAGGTATTACTTAGAAGAAACGCCTACAGTGATGACTGCGCGACGGTTAGGTGCCAAGCACTTGATCAGTGCTGAGGTCGCCTTGTTACCTTTGCATTCTTTCACTGGTTGGGACTCGCCCACACCGCTAGACTTGATCTTCGAGGCAGGTACACCCTTGGAAGTCAGGTACTTAGCCACGGTCTGCGCACGACGCTCAGATAATTTCTGGTTGTAAGCATCACTACCGATACGGTCGGTGTGACCAACAACAGTGACGTATTCAACTTGGTCAACGTTCATGTCTTTAACCAGCTGGTCAAGTGAAGACTTGCCTTCTGGCTTCAGCGTTGCTTTGTCGAAGTCGAAGAATGCGTCAGCATTCAAGGTAATGGCCTTGGCTTGAACGACAGGTGCGGTTGGCGCTTCGACTTTGGCTGCTTCTGCTTTGGCTGCTTCTGCTTTGAAGAACTCAGGGTTGCATTCTTTGATCGCAGATGACGCAACCAAAGGAATGTGACCGTTCAACAGGCACTTGCCCATGCCGTCACGGACAACTTTGCCCATGCCGTCATAAACGTAAGCGGTGCACTTGTCTTTGTCAGACTTAAGGCAGCCAGGGTAGCCTTCGCCAGCAGCGAAAGCAGTTGATGTCATCATTGCAGCAGCCAACAGGCCGGTGCTAAGAGCAGCGAAGTTCTTCATGTGGTTCTTCCTATCTCGTAGGTGTGTTTGCAAGGGGGCAAATCATGCTTTAGCACGACTTGTTCTTTTCGATAATACGCATTTGAGTGCGGAAAATCTAAGGGGACGTTGTTTTTTTGCACAGTTATAGCGCTTCAGGCTAAGTCAAACTTCTTTAACCGATAGAGCAAGGTGTCGCGCGTTATGCCAAGTAAACGTGCAGCACGGCTTTTGTTGCCGCGTGTTCGATCAAGGGCTTGGCGGATAATATCGGACTCTAACGATTCAAGATCAATGCCTTCTTCAGGGAGGCTGAAACCGCTCACGCTTGAGGGCGCAAGATTGGGTGTTTTGGATACATTGCGTGTTATTTCAGAAGGTAAGTTACCGAGTTCGACCGTGCGGCCATGGAATAAAACCACAAGGCGCTCACTCAAGTTGCGCAGTTCGCGCACATTGCCCGGCCAGCGATGACGGCGGAGTGCGCTGCGAGCTTCTTGCGATAATTTGGGCATGGCAAGCTGATGTTCGCCGGCAAAATGCAGCAGAAAACGGTTGAGCAGCATGTCTATGTCGCCCGTGCGTTCGCGTAAGGAGGGCATTTCCATGGGTACGACTTGCAGGCGATAGAGCAGATCTTCACGGAAGCGAGATTCACGCACCAGTTGGCTTAAGTCTTGGTGAGTGGCGGCGATGACGCGAGCATCAACTTTGATGGGATGACTTTCGCCTACCGGGATGATGTCGCCGGATTCAAGGAAGCGCAGCAATTTGGCTTGGGCAGCAAGGGGTAGCTCACCAATTTCGTCCAAAAAGAGGGTGCCACCTTGCGCACTACGAATATGCCCTAGGCGATCTTCTATGGCACCAGTAAATGCCCCGCGCTTGTGACCAAATAGTTCGGACTCGACCAGTGTTTCGGGGAGGGCAGCACAGTTAATGGCAATAAAAGGCTGATGAGCGCGTGGGCTTGCTTGGTGAATGGCTTGTGCCATAAGGTCTTTGCCCGTGCCGGTTTCGCCGGTGATGATGACGCTGACATCGGTGCGTGCGACGATTTGCGCGGAACGGATGACGGTTTCCAGCAGGGGCGATTGGGTGATGAGTTGAGAAAAATGGTGCATATTTGTGCCTCGTTGCGGCGTGTTTTGAGTCAAATAAACTATTTTGTGAATTATGCCACTTTGTTAAGCAATTAAGGAGACTTGTGTGCAAACCTATTTAGTTGGAGGCGCGGTGCGGGATGCCTTGCTGGGTTTGCCGGTGCATGAGCGTGATTTTGTGGTGCTTGGCTCGTCAACGGAGGCCATGCTGGCACAGGGTTTTTCCCAGGTGGGCAAGGATTTTCCGGTGTTTTTACATCCAAAAACGCAAGAAGAGTATGCCCTTGCACGCACTGAGCGCAAATCTGCGCCGGGCTATCATGGTTTTGTGATACACGCGGCTCCAGATGTCACTTTAGAAGAGGATTTGGCGCGCCGTGATTTAACGATTAATGCCATGGCGCAGGCGGAAGATGGCCGCATTATTGACCCGTATGGAGGGCAGGCGGATCTTGCGGCGCGGGTGTTGCGTCATGTATCGCCCGCTTTTGCCGAAGACCCGGTGCGGGTTTTGCGTGTGGCGCGTTTTGCTGCGCGTTTTGCGGATTTGGGCTTTGTTGTGGCGGATGAAACCTATGCTTTGATGCGCGCAATGGTCGAAAACGGTGAGGTGGACGCACTGGTGCCGGAGCGGGTGTGGCAGGAAATTGTGAAGACTTTATCGGGCAATCATCCGGCACGCTTTTTTGAGGTGCTGCGCGAGGTGGGCGCGCTTAAATGCTTGTTGCCCGAGCTTGATGCGCTCTTCGGCGTGCCACAACCGGCGCAGTACCATCCCGAAATTGATAGCGGTGTGCATAGTTTAATGGTGTTGCAACAGGCGGTGCGCCTTGGGGCGGATGCGCCGACGCGCTGGGCGGCCTTGCTGCATGATGTGGGTAAGGGTGCAACGCCGCCTGCGGAATGGCCACATCATTATGGACATGAGGAGCGCGGTGCGTGTTTGCTTGAGCCTATGGCGGAGCGTTTGCGTTGGCCGCAGGAGTTCCGTGATTTGGCGGTGTTAAGTGCGCGTTGGCATGGGCATGTGCATAAGGTCATGGAGATGCGTCCTGCCACGGTGTTAAAAGTCTTGGAGGGCGTGGATGCGCTCCGTCGCCCGCAGCGTTTTGAGCAGTTTTTGCTCGTGTTTGAGGCCGATGCGCGCGGGCGTTTGGGCTTTGAGGATGGTGATTATCCGCAGGCCGATGTGATGCGGCGGGCGTTTGCGGCAATAAAGTCGGTGTCGGTGCAGACGTTGTTGGCGCAAGGTTTGAGTGGCGCGGCGTTGGGGCAGGCCTTGGCGCGGGCGCGTTTGCAGGCTCTGGCAGATGGTGCGTTTAAGAACCCAGTTTGAGCAAGATTGCGCCCGATACAATCATGAATACACCAAAATAGCGTATCAAGTTTGCGGGTTCGTTGAAGAAGTAAACGCCGACGAGAAAAGTGCCTGCCGCGCCGATGCCTGTCCAAATCGCATAGGCGGTGCCGATAGGGATGTCGCGCTGAGCAAGCCAGAGGAAAATCGCGCTCAAGGTCACCGAGGCGAGGGCAATCATCCAACCCGTCCAACGTAAGCCCGGAAAAGCAGTGAGTTTGTAACCGAGCGGCCAGCCGATTTCAAAAAGACCTGCGACAAGTAAATAAAACCAAGCCACGCTATTTCCTCACTGATTGATCTTGGCGCATGATTGCGCGACCAAGAGCAGGTGTCTATTCTCCAACAAAATTTAAGAGGACACGCATGATGATGCAGGAAATTCAGCCGCCGCCGCTCGTGCTGGTGTTTGCGGGTTTGGACCCGACGGGTGGGGCGGGTTTGTCGGCGGATATTGAGGCGATTGTGAGCCAAGGTTGCCATGCCGCACCGATTGCCACCGTTTTGACGGTGCAAAATACGCGCAACATATTAGATGTACGCACGGTCGAGCCTTTGTGGGTGATTGAGCAGGCGCGTGCACTGATGGACGATATGCCGATTGCCGCCGTGAAAATCGGCATGTTGGGCAGCGTGGGCATGATTGAGGCCATTCACACCTTATTGCGCGATATGCCGCAGATTCCCGTGATTCTTGACCCGGTGTTGCGCGCGGGCGGGGGCATGGATGTGGCCAATGATGATCTGATTGCCGCCATGCGTGAATTGCTTTTGCCGCAAACGACGATTTTGACCCCCAATAGTCAAGAAGCGCGACGCTTGGCGGTCGGGGCGGATAGTTTGCATGCTTGTGCTTTGTCGATGCTGGAAATGGGCAGCGAGTACGTGTTGATTACCGGCACGCACGAACCGACGGATGAGGTGGAAAATATGCTCTTTGGTGGTCATCGCTTGCTGGAGACTTACTCATGGCCGCGTTTGGCCGAGAGTTATCACGGCTCCGGCTGTACCTTGGCTTCGGCGATTGCTGGGCTGATGGCGCAGGGCAATGAGCCGCTCACAGCGATTGAGCAAGCGCAAGATTACACTTGGCAAACCTTGGAACACGCCTACCGCCTTGGGCGCGGGCAGATGCTGCCGAATCGCCTCTTTTGGGGTAATGGTGAAGAAAACCTGCCCGACGAAGCGGAGGTGAGTTATGCCAGACTCCACTGATCTGCAAACAATGTTGGCGCAACTTGCGGCGATTGAGCGCGAATTGCGCAAAATGGGTTTGTGGTCACTTCATCCACCTTCGGCTGCCGCCTTGGCTAGCGATATGCCCTTTGCCTGCGACACGATGCCGCTAGAAATGTGGCTGCAATGGGTGTTTTTACCGCGTATGCGCGAAACCCTGCGCCAAGGCATACGCCCACCTGCAGCCTGTCATATTCACGCCTATGCCGCGCATGTATTTGTCCCGCATGGTGTCGCTGCGAAGCCGCTGGTGCAGGCGATTCGCGGGTTTGATGAGTCTTTTCTGAACTGGGTGGAAAATCTGGGTTGAAGGGGCTGCATTGCTCTACGGTCGCGAGGCTTCGCTTCAGCAAGCACACGTTGTTGACGCGAGCGCCTTGATTCAAGCGTCATGTCTGAAAATTAGAAGCATCTAAATGAACCCTTATTTCTTACTAAATTAGGACTTACGCAAAACGCGGATTTAGCCCCCTCTCCCCTCGCGGGAGAGGGCTGGGGAGAGGGGGGCGACGTCCGCTAAAACAAAGGCTTATGCCAACTCCCTCACCCTCTCCCCAGCCCTCCCCCATCAAGGGGGAGGGGGTATAATCGCCACTCTGCGTAAGTCCTATAAATAACAATCCGTTACAGGACTGTATGAGCGTTCAGTGAAACAAATGACCTACACTAGCATGAGCTATGATGTCAAAGAGAAACGCACCCAAGGTAAGCTGTTTCTTGTCGAGGTGGATGCGGTCATCCCTTGGGCGGTCTTGGAATCTTTCATTGAATCCTACTAACCGAAGTCTGTTTAAAAACCGTTATCGAGAGGTGCATATCGATGTGGCAATCCAAAGCAAAGCAAACGCGGAAAAATCCTCATGGGATGGTCTTGCTGACATACGGGGAAGGGCAGAGTAATAATCATTGGGGTTAAAAAAATTAATCGAGTATGCCCTCATGCTTATGTCTCCATGCGGCGCATTGCGCTTTGATGGGTGTGCACTCGCCATGCATCCTTAGCCCACGGCGCAAGCGAAGCCCCCCATCTTGCGCGGCTTTGAAAAAGAGTTGCTCGAACAACTCGGCTGGGCACCCGATTGGCTTGTGACCCAAGAGGATATGCCGGTACAGGCCGAAGCAGTTTTACTGCGTTGAAGCTGAACAAGGTATTACTCCGTGTATGCCTAATGATGCACTTGCCGTCCATGGAGAAAGCTTGCTGCATCTTGCCGAACAACGTTTCGATCATCCGGCAAGTGCGCGCGAAATTAGGCTCGTGCTGCACCATTTATTAGCACCGCATCTAGGCGCAAAACCGCTGCAATCGCGCGAATTACTCAAGTTAAGTATGTCGGCAAAGTAGGGATGGCTCTAATTTGTTGCCATGCTTAATTGACCGGCTTAAAGTGTGTGACAAATTATCAAGAGATACACACTATGCGCACCAATATCGTGATTGACGACAAGCTAATGAGCAGCACCCTTCGGGCGACAGGGTTGAAGACCAAGCGAGAAGTGGTGGAACTTGGGCTGCGCACCTTGCTGCGCTTGCGACAGCAAGAGGAAATTAAAAACTTTCGCGGCAAGCTCAACTGGCAAGGCGATTTGGATTCAATGAGACTTGATAAGTGATTTTGGTCGATTCCAGCGTTTGGATCGATTACTTTCGCGGAACCACAACGCCCCAAGCGGAAAAACTGGATTCACTGCTTGGCTTTGAGCTGATTGCAACGGGCGATCTTATTTTGACCGAAGTGCTCCAAGGTTTTATGAGCGAGCGTGACTTTAATCAAGCCAAAAAGCTTATGACTTCGTTGGTGATTGTGGATTTGGCGGGGCAGAATATGGCTATTCAAGCCGCCAAGAACTTTCGTGCACTGCGAATTCTTGGAATAACAGTGCGCAAAACCATCGACACGTTAATTGCCACTTGCTGCATCGAAAGCGGGTTGCCTCTTTTGTATAGCGACAGGGATTTCGATCCGTTCGTTAAGCACCTTGGCCTCCGTTCGGTGCTAACTGAAACCTAAGGGCGTTTCTAAAAACCGTCATCGTGATCAGCGAAGCGACGTGGCAATTCAAAGCATACAAACACGGACGATACTTCACGGGATGGTCTTAGCGAATTGTGGATTAGGGCGTTGCAACAACAGTCAGGGAATTCAAAATTCAATTGGGTCAAACCTCACGCCATGTCACCATGCGGCGCATTACGCTGCGCTAATGCGCCCTACGCGGGCTAGCTTAGGGGCGCGCCGCCTGCGGCGTGTCCCCTTGGAGCGCGATGTTAGTCAAAATCTAGTGCTGGATGATCTCAGTACCGGTGATTTTGCCTTGGTTGTCAAAATAAATATGCAAGTCATCATAATCCATCCCTATGCCGCTACACATGCCAAGGATATAGCGATACTCAGTTTCTGATTCAAAATCCGGCTTTCCTAGCAGACTTTTAACGAATTGCTTTGTCTGCTCATGGACGAGGAGTCGGTGTCGTATATCAATTGCCATTCCTCCGCGGTAGCAAGTTACATCTTGAGCGTCTGAAACAGGCGCAAGCCATTTGGAATGATTAAATTTTTCTGTAGAGAATACACCGACCGAGGACCACCAAACAAAAGCGCCTAGCAGCACCCCGCTAATAAACAAAAATGCGGCAAAGGCGATTGCAACGACTTTGATGATTTGCCTGAGTATCAACGATGGCATCACGCACGGCCTAACGTGTAATCGACACTTTGTCAGTGTCGTCTATCTAAAACGATGGAATTTATCATGTTGCTTTTGCATCAACAATAAAAAATACAGGGGAATTTAATGGATTTAAGTACACTTCTTGCTCCCTGCGCCAAAACTGCTTGATATGGTTCGCGATCGCATTCAGGTGAAGCATTACAGCATCGGCACGCAACCATCGTTTGTGCAGTGGATTGAATAGTTCATTTTGTTTAATCGGCGTTAGGCTACGGGTGTCGGTCTCAACGTAAAATCAGACCCTGTCAAAGTTGCTTTCTTGCACCGTGAGCTACCGGACGCGCATTGGCATTGGCGTTTCAAAGCATTGGCCGACCATTCGCCCAACATCTGAGCACAAATAAGAGCTTATAATCGCGCCCCATGTTAAACGCATTTAGCACGTCGTTTGATGCCGACCAAGCTTGGCGTGTTTATTGCAAAGAAAAATTCAAAATCAAATCACAAGGAGCCACACCATGCTTGAAAACTACCGCCTCCACGTTGCCGAACGTGCTGCTCTGAATCTGCCGCCTTTGCCTTTGACGGCGGAGCAGGTTGCCGCGTTGGTGGAGTTGTTGAAGAACCCGCCTGCGGGTGAGGAACAGGCTTTGGTCGAGTTGATTACGCATCGGGTATCCCCCGGCGTTGATCCTGCGGCGTATGTGAAGGCGGCGTTTTTAGCGGATGTGGCGCATGGCGTTGCGGTGTGCCCTGTTATTGACCGCAAGCAGGCGACTTTTTTGCTCGGTACGATGCTCGGCGGCTATAACGTGCAGCCGTTAATTTCATTGCTGGATGATGAGGCGGTGGCTAACGAGGCGGTGGGTGCATTGTCCGGTACTTTGTTGATTTATGATGCTTTCCGCGATGTGGAGGACAAGGCCAAGGCGGGCAATCCACATGCCCAAAAGGTGATGCAGGCTTGGGCGAATGCCGATTGGTTTAAGCAGCGCACACCTTTGGCGGATGAGCTGACCTTGACGGTATTTAAGGTGCCAGGCGAGACCAATACGGATGATTTATCCCCCGCGACCGATGCGTGGAGCCGTCCGGATATTCCCTTGCACGCCCAAGTGATGCTTGTGAGCAAGATGCCGGGGGGGTTGGATACGATTGAGCAACTAAAAGCCAAAGGCCACCCGATTGCGTATGTGGGTGATGTCGTCGGTACGGGGTCAAGCCGCAAATCGGCGATTAACTCGGTGCTTTGGCATATGGGTGCAGACATTCCTTTTGTGCCGGCTAAGCGCACGGGTGGGGTGATTTTGGGCGGCAAAATTGCGCCGATTTTCTTCAATACCGCCGAAGATTCTGGCGCGTTGCCGATTGAAGTTGATGTGTCGCAGTTGGAAACGGGTGATGTGATTACGCTGCGCCCGTATGCGGGCGAGTTGCTCAAAAATGGCGCAGTGATTGCACGCTTTGAGTTCAAACCCACGACCTTGGCTGATGAGGTGAGGGCAGGGGGGCGTATTCCGCTGATTATTGGGCGTGCCTTGACCGACCGCGCGCGCGCCGCGTTGGAGTTACCGGCATCGGACGTTTTTGTGCGTCCCGTTGCGCCGCATGATACCGGCAAGGGCTTTACCTTGGCACAGAAAATGGTCGGTCAAGCCTGCGGCGTGAAGGGTGTGCGCCCCGGCACGTATTGCGAGCCGCGCATGACGACGGTGGGTTCACAAGACACCACGGGCGCGATGACCCGCGACGAGCTGACGGAGTTGGCCTGCCTTGGCTTTTCTGCCGAGTTGGTCATGCAGTCGTTCTGCCACACGGCAGCCTATCCGAAACCCGTTGACATTAAACTGCAACACAGTTTGCCTGAGTTTATCCAAACCCGTGGCGGCGTATCCTTGCGTCCGGGCGATGGCGTGATTCACTCTTGGCTCAACCGCATGGTGATGCCCGATACCGTGGGCACGGGCGGCGATTCACATACCCGTTTCCCGATTGGCATTTCCTTTCCGGCGGGTTCGGGCTTGGTGGCGTTTGCCGCCGCGCTGGGCGTGATGCCGCTGGATATGCCGGAGTCTGTACTGGTGCGCTTTAAGGGCGAAATGCAGCCGGGCATTACCCTGCGCGATTTGGTCAACGCTATTCCGTATGTTGCCATTCAAAAAGGCTTGCTCACGGTGGAGAAAAAGGGCAAGAAAAACGTCTTCAATGGTCGCGTGCTGGAGATTGAAGGCTTGCCAAAGCTAAAAGTGGAGCAAGCGTTTGAGTTTGCCGATGCCTCGGCGGAGCGATCTGCCAACGGTTGCACCGTGCGGCTGGATAAAGAGCCAATTATTGAGTTCCTCAATTCCAATATCACCCTGCTCAAATGGATGATTGCCGAAGGCTACGAAGACAAGCGCACCTTGGCGCGGCGCATTGAGGCGATGGAAAAATGGCTGGCCAATCCCGTGTTACTCCAGCCGGATGCCGACGCGGAATATGCCGAAATCATCGAAATCGACCTTGCGACCATTACCGAGCCGCTGTTGGCCTGCCCGAATGACCCGGACGACATCAAACCGCTCTCCGAAGTGGCAGGCGATGTGGTGCATGAAGTGTTTATCGGCTCGTGCATGACCAATATCGGCCACTACCGCGCGGCGGGCAAAGTGCTGGAAAAACATGGCGGTGTGGTACCAACGCGCTTGTGGATTGCGCCACCGACCAAAATGGATGCACATCAACTCACTGAAGAAGGCTACTACAGCATCTTTGGCAAAGCGGGCGCACGCACCGAAATGCCGGGCTGCTCATTGTGCATGGGCAACCAAGCGCGGGTGGCAACGGGGGCGACGGTCATGTCCACCTCCACGCGCAACTTCCCCAACCGCATGGGGCAAGACACCAATGTGTATCTTGGTTCTGCTGAACTTGCCGCAGTCACCGCGATTCTGGGGCGTTTGCCGTCGGTTGAGGATTACCAAACGCATGTGCAGATGCTGGAACCGCTGGCGGATGATGTGTACCGCTATTTGAATTTCCATCAAATGGCCGCGTATAAAAAAGTCGCCGACAAAGTGATTCCGATTGTGGCGGCTTAATATTTGGGAGGATTAAAAAATGTCTGACGCACTGCCGATAGTTCTCTACACAGCGCCACAGTATGGGTTCAAGGAACGTTTTGGTGATGAAATCGGCGGCTTGCTGCTACGAGAGGATGTTCCCGTCCAAGCGAGAGCAAAGCAGAATTATTCCAGCGGTCAACTTAGCCGCTTTAATAATGAGTCCTGCATGGTCGCCGAGGTGTCCTCGCGAAATGGCGGGATAGGAAGTGTGACGGCTCAGCTCGCGCACGAATCCGGGTTGATCGAGATGGCATCGCTGGGTTATGAGCGTTTTACCCATCGCATCACGGTTGAACGCGATTGGGGCGGATCGCTCACGGGTGAGGTTTTTCTGTTTACGGTGATCCCCGTGCATGCTGTGGAACAGCATTTGCAGGCCGCCAATGACTTCCTAGCTTGGTGTCAGCACCATCCCGATACCGTTTCCGAGCGTTTTGCCGGGAATTATGGGGATTTTGCCAGCGTTCACGATGCACTGGAGCAGGTCAGTTGTTCGCAGTCAAAAGACTGTAACGCGTTGTATGGCGATGGTTATGAGACCTGGGATTTCGCGCTTGCCGTTTGTTTGTACAAAACCCTGCGTCAGGTTCTGGAGTTTGCCCTTAGCAAGGGCAACCCGGTGGTGATTGAACGTTGGTATGGTTTTGAGGCTCTATGAGCCAACAGACTCAACTCAATAGCGCGCGCACCTGACCGGCCTGTTTTCTGGTGTTACCCTGTTGTTTGCTGAATAGGCACAAAATTGAAGACGCGTACAACCTTTTGGGATGTCATATGGGCTTCACAGAGTGGGCGCGAGCTGGCATAATGCGCAACTCATCGGGGCGTAGCGCAGCCTGGTAGCGCACTAGTCTGGGGGACTAGTGGTCGCAGGTTCAAATCCTGTCGTCCCGACCATATAAATCAAGCACTTAGGTGGAAATACCTAGGTGCTTTTTCTTTGGGTGACGTTTTGGGTACCAATCCGGTACCAATTTTGTTATCGCAGGATAGATTGCACCTTTTCTACGCAGGTCGTTGACGAACGGCGTTCGCCACATCAAACTCACGCCATCGAATTCGGGAGAGTGAAGATGGACTACGGCGACGACCTTTGCGCGGCACACCTTGAGAATCATATCCACGGACTGACAAATGATTACAACTCTTGGGTGGCGTATTCAAAAAAGCAAGACGTTATTATCGCGGAGCTTAAAGAGTACATCCAGAAACTCGAACAAGAACTCGTGAACTGGAAAGCCTACGGCAAAGGCAAGGCGAACGATTTAGGGATTGCGATTGCCGATGCCGCCACGGGCAACATGGAAGCCGTGGCGCTGCGTCGTTATTTGCGGACCGTGCGCGAAACACTGGAAGCCAAGCTCTCCCCTGAAGAACTCAAAAAAGTCAAAGACATGCTCTCCATTCGAAACCCTGAGTTCGCCAAGGCGCTGTATGCGAACTTGAAGGATCGGGAGAAAGAAAGAACGGCGTACACATCTATCAATACAAAAAATATCCTCCAAAACCCTCAAGTGTTTGACGGATATAAAAAAGGTCAAAAGAATTATCTTGACGCAGGTCGCCCCATGGTTCCTATCTATGATGAAGAAAAAGCACAAAAAGATCACGAGCCATCTGCAGATTTTGTAGCAGATAACGCTTTTATTGAAATATCAAATCAAAGCGCTCTTATATCTAAATAAATACATCAATCATTTTGTCTCGGAGGCGCATCCCCCGCAACAAGCGCAGCGGGGTCTTGTTTCGTTGTCGTCGATTTTTCATCGTCACCGCCTTCTTTCTTCGGTGGACCCCCCGGCGCACCGCCCCCTAAAGACCCCGGTTTCTGCATCCGCGTCATCCGACTTTCCGCCCGCCCAAACTGTCCTGCGACCACCCCTTGAACCTTGGACATGTTCTCTTTCTCGCCGCCGAATTGCTGCACGCCGCCGCCAATCCACTTCATGACATCATCCGCGACTTCAAAAATGAGATCGAAGGCACGGTGAATCAACATAATCAGCACCGCGCCCCCAATGAATAGGGTCGCGAGTGAACCGAAAATGATCTGTTGAAGGTTCATAAGACCGCCTGCAAGAGCGTTCGCTCCAGTCTCAACAACCCCGCTGGAATCAAAAGGTGACTTATCCACGCCCATCAACATGGATTTGAAAGCCACGGACATCATATTGACTCCCATCCAAGCGAGCGCCCATACCATGCCCATGGCGATAATAAAGCCAATGGTGAGCAAAACGGGCCGCATGGCAACGTTAAGAAGGAGCATGTAGCCCTGTTTAGCACGCTCCCCTGCAAACCCTTCGCCTTCAGGGAGTGCGTGCGAGGCCGCCCATAACGGTGCGGCCACCATAGATTATTTTCGCGGTGGGTGGTATCCATAAGAAAAGCTAATGATATTAGGATTGAATAATATAGATAGAATCTATGGAAAAACCTTCGAAATAATCAAAATGACATAAATAAATACCCTTTTTTGTTTGATTGGTGTATTTTTGTGTTGTATTTTATAAATACGGTTAAAAAATGAGCAATCTAATAGATTTTGTATATATCTAACAAATTTGTTATCTATAAGTAAATTTAATGGAATAGACCCTCCATCGCGCACTGGTGCTGCTTGGTTTTGGGAAAAAATTTGAATCGGAGCGCTGATCTCGAGGCTGGATAAGTTGGTGTAGATGAGCGGCCTTGCAGAACCTTACTGATCTGTCACAGGCACAAATTTTATCTTGAAAAACTTATCTCCTTGGGAATGCTTCTGAACCTGCCTGAATAATTGACTTGAAATCAGGCATGGCTGAGGATGCTTGATCTCTGGGTGTCGCTGTTGCTCGGACGCTCAATAATGAGGTGGTATTGCCGCCCTTGGCTTGGTTTCGATGCCCGTAGTTGCGTTGCGTGTCAGTCACGCGGTGACCAAGTGATAGCCGGGGGTATCCCGAATTTTGTGTAACCGGTGTTTAGGTTAATGCAGAGGGATCCTGTCCTCGAATTGGATGGTAAACCGGTTTAATGCGGCTTTCCAATCTCGGATGGGCATGGTCCATTTTTTG
>JBFXGB010000055.1:0-13679 GCA_050178405.1 Halothiobacillaceae bacterium | reverse complement strand
TCTACCCGCCGCGCCAGCAAAGCCTCAAATGCCGCCGCTTCGTCCAAAGACACCTGCGCCTCCGGCCAAGCCACAAAATAACTGCGCGAGCGTCGCATCACATGCGCCAGCAAAATTTCCGCATCGGCACGCGGGCTTTCGGAATCCAATAACCGCAAAGCAGAGGCGGCAAGAAGCTTTGCGATATTCAAGAGCGGATTGACCTCAAATCATGCAACAGCTCCGGAACATCCTCACGCACAATGCTCCAAAGCGTATCGTCATCCAGCCCCAAATAACCATGAATCAGGCGATTGCGTGTTGCAATAACCATCCGCCACGGAATCTGTGGATACGCATCACGCACCTCGTCCGGAATGTGGGTTGCCGCCTCACCAATCAGTTCAAGATTGCGCAAAATTGCGTCATACACCAACTCATTGGCGACAAAATCGTGCTGCTCTAACCCTGCGCTATAACCCAACACCTTCTGCGCGAACTCGATCATGTCATCAAGATAAAACCCCCAAGCCCGCTCATTGCCCTCAAACATCAATCTGCTCCTTCTCGATGAAAGGACGTAGCTCCGCACGCAACGCCTTGTCGGTGACCAGATCAACCGGACAACCGAGCACATCCTCCAGAAAAAACTGCACCCCAAAATATCGCTTAGAACTTGCCGCACCGTCGAAGCTGACCAAAACATCCACATCACTACCCGCTCTTGCCTGATCGCGCACCGTCGAACCAAACAACGCAAGGCGAGTGACCCCAAAGCGGCGGGCTAGCTCCGGCTTGCTGCGCGCAAGTACATCAAGTGTTTGTTGTCTATTCATTAAATTCTCAACTCCGTCACTAAGAACCTGTTCAAAGTCTCGCAGAGCTTCTCAAAAATCGAACTCTACGCTCTCGTAGCCCGGGTGCTAACCCGGGGCAGGCTTAAGCATCGGCACAGATTTCCCCGGATTCTCGCTTCGCTTCATCCGGGCTACAACTTTGAACAGCTTCCAAAAGATTGTCAGACCGAGCATAACGCATTCGACGCAAGCTCCATCAACTCCACCCCATTCCCATCCGGGTCGCGGCAAAAAATCGAGGCTCGCCCAGAACGGCTGCGCGTGAACGCCTCGCCTGCCGCCTTTAAGCGCTGCTCAAACGGCTCAAGCGCGGACACCTGCAGCGCAAAATGCCGATCACGTCCCGCGTGTTCTGGCCTGCCCTCTTGGCTGTCCGGATTAGGCAACTCCATCAAATGCAGCTGCTGCGCCCCTAGCGCCAACCACGCGCCGCGAAAGCCCAAGTCCGGACGCTCAATCGGCGCAAGCCCCAACACATCGACATAAAAACCTAAAGCGCGCGGCGTATCCGCCACCAACACACTGACATGGTGCAGGCCAAGGACTGGATTGATCTTATTCATCGTCTTCTCGCTTAGAACCTGTTTACGATCTTTCAGACTATGTGGCCCGGATGGAGCGAAGCGGGAATCCGGGGCAGCCGTGCTAGTTGTGATGACTGCCCCGGATTAGCATCCGGGCTACGTGAGCATTTTAAAGCTGATTTTTGCATAGACTTTTGTAGCGTGATTCTGGGCTATACTTCCGCGCCATTCTCCACCAGCTTCGCCGATTCATGAACCCCGATCTTGGCCATTTGCAGCCCTATCCGTTTGAAAAACTGGCTCAACTCAAAGCAGGCTGCACGCCGCCCGCCGATTTGGAGCCCATTGCGCTCTCCATCGGCGAGCCAAAACACGCCTCCCCCGCCTTTGTGGTTGAAAGCCTGATTCAACACCTGCACGGTTTGGGGCAATACCCACTCACACGCGGCAATGAGGTTTTGCGCACGGCGATTGCCGCTTGGTTGCAGCAACGTTTTAACGCCAAAGTGGATGCAGCGACGCAGATTTTGCCCGTGTCCGGCACACGCGAGGCTTTATTTTCCTTTGCCCAGTGCATTGTTAATCGCCAAAGCTCACCGCTGGTGCTCATGCCCAACCCCTTCTACCAAATCTACGAAGGCGCGGCGTATCTCGCAGGCGCAGAGCCGTGGTTTTACCCCACCCCCGCAGAGAACGGATTTTTGCCGGATTTTGACAGCATTCCGCGCGATGTTTGGGCGCGTTGCCAGATGATTTACGTCTGTTCGCCTGGCAACCCCACCGGCGCAGTGCTCCCCGAAGCCGCCTACCGCCGCCTGATTGAGCTAGCGGATGAGCATGACTTCATCATTGCATCTGACGAGTGCTACTCCGAACTTTACTACGCCGAACCGCCCGTCGGCCTGCTCGAAGTCTGCGTCAAACTTGGGCGTGACGACTTTGCCCGCTGTGTGGTGTTTCACTCACTCTCCAAACGCTCCAACCTGCCCGGCTTACGTTCCGGCTTTGTGGCGGGCGATGCGCAGGTGCTCAAAAGCTACCATTTGTATCGCACCTACCACGGCTGCACCCTGCCCCCGCCCACGCAAATCGCAAGCGCCACAGCATGGGGCGACGAGACACATGTCGTAAAAAATCGCACCCTTTATTTAGACAAATTCACCCGCGTGCTCGCCATCCTTGAGGGTGTACTCGACGTAACCATGCCCGACGGTGCGTTTTATTTATGGGCAAAAACCCCCATCTCCGACACCGACTTCACCCGCCGCCTGTTTGCCGAACAAAATATCACCGTGCTCCCCGGCAGCTATCTCTCGCGTGAAGTCGCTGGGCATAATCCGGGCGCAGGCTATATCCGCATGGCGCTCGTTGCCGAACTCGATGAATGCTTGGATGCGGCGCAGCGCATCAAAAACTTCTGCATCAACCTGTAGGAGCGAGCTTGCTCGCGATAAACTCACCCAACTAACCTATCGCGAGCAAGCTCGCTCCTACACCCAACCCTCAAGGAAACACTATGGACAACCTCCGCACCCTTATCGAAGACGCTTTTGAACACCGCGCCGACTTCACCCCCGCCAACGCACCCGCCGATGTACGCGATGCCGTCAACGAGGCCATGAGCCTACTCGATAGCGGCACGCTGCGCGTGGCTGAACGCCAAGCCGTGGGTCAATGGACGGTCAACGAATGGCTAAAAAAAGCCGTGCTGCTTTCCTTCCGCCTGAACGACAACCGCGTGATGGGCAGCGGCGACATCCAGTTTTACGACAAGGTCGAACCCAAATTCGCCGGCTGGAATGATGCCCAATTCCGCGCCGCCGGTATCCGCGTCGCGCCGAATGCCATGGCACGCCGTGGCAGCTTTATCGCCAAAAGCTGCGTGCTCATGCCCTCCTACGTCAATATCGGCGCGTATGTCGATGAAGGCACGATGGTTGATACTTGGGCGACCGTCGGCTCCTGCGCACAAATCGGCAAAAATGTGCATCTCTCAGGCGGTGTGGGCATCGGCGGCGTGTTAGAGCCGCTACAAGCCGCCCCAACCATCATCGAAGACAACTGCTTTATCGGCGCACGCTCCGAAGTGGTCGAAGGCGTGATTGTTGAAGAAGGCGCAGTGATTTCCATGGGCGTGTACATCGGCCAATCCACCAAAATCTATGACCGCGAAACCGGCGAAGTGCATTACGGCCGCGTGCCCGCAGGCTCGGTCGTCGTCTCCGGTAACCTGCCCTCCAAGTGCGGCAAATACAGCCTGTACTGCGCCGTGATTGTGAAAAAAGTCGATGCTAAAACCCGCAGCAAAGTTGGCATTAACGAGCTGCTGCGCGACGTGTAAGCCGCGCAGTTCAACTCACGACATCAAGCCCTCTACGCCACAGCGCACGGGGGCTTTCTTTTTGGGTCATCGTCAGCTTGCAATCATGCCAAAATCAACAAAAAACCCCTCGTCACGAGGGGTTTTTGCAATCAACATGAATTTAACGACGATCAATGCGCAGCAGGGACATACGGCAAGGAAGAGTGATGTAAATCAATCACCAAATGACCGTCCTTGGCACGGCGGTAAATGAAGGTAAATTCCACTTTGACTTCATTGCCGGTTTTAGCATCGGTAAAGTAATAATTCCCCATCGCCTCGGCGGAGTCCTTATCAATATCAATGCCTTCGTTGACAAAACGCACTTTAGACCAAGGCTGGATGGCAAAACCATGATCTTCCGGAAGGTCACCACCCACAAAATAAGACAGCGCTTCAGCCTTCGTGCCACGGAATTGATCGGCTGCTGCTTTGGTCGGCTTAAACAGCACCTTACCTTCACCGTAACCATACAACTGATCAATCATCTTGCTGGCAGCCGCTTTGTAATCACCACCGTCTTGATAGACTTTGCCGATATGCACAATACCCTTCGCCCATTCATCCTGTGCTTGAAGAACATCCTGCTCGGTGATCGGCACGTCCGTCATGGGTACGGAGGGGGCGGTTTTAGCGTAGGCATTGCCCATCAAACCCGCAGCTAAACCCAAACCCGCCCATTGCAAAAATACACGTCTATTCATGCTGTTTATCCTCTTTGAAACTCGTTCAACCAAAAAATCACGACATCAAGCACACGGTGACTGCCTAGCAGCCTGTCGAACTTGAGCGGCTGCTAGCGCAATCACTCACACGAACGCAAAGCATAGAACACACGCCAACAAAGACATAATCCAAACTTTCGTCTGTTATAGTTCAGGCTCTCTTGGATTGAAACGCTCTTACCATCATGTTCCACTTACTCGCCTCCCACGCCCCGAAAAATGCCCGCGTCGAAATGCTTTCTGGCGTGACTGTTGCCCTTGCACTCGTCCCCGAAGCCGTGGCTTTTGCGCTGGTCGCTCAACTTCATCCGCTCATGGGGCTGTATGCGGCCTTTATGGTTGCCCTGATTACATCCGGCTTTGGCGGTCGTCCCGGCATGATTTCCGCCGCCGCCGGTTCGCTGGCGGTGGTTATGGTGGCGCTGGTGGTGCAACACGGGCCGCAGTATCTGCTGGCCGCTGTGGTGCTGATGGGCATCATTCAAATCGCTGCGGGCTTATTCAAACTCGGTAAATTCATTCGCATCGTGCCCTATCCGGTGTTTTTGGGCTTCGTCAATGGCTTGGCCATTATTATTCTGCTGGCGCAATTCGAGCAGTTCAAAGTCCAACTGCCCGATGGAACGACAGAGTGGATGAGCGGTACGGCGTTGTACATCATGCTTGGCCTGATTGCGCTCACCATGTTGATTACGCATTTTCTGCCGCGTTTGACCAAAATCCTGCCCTCGACTCTCGTGGCCATTACCGTGGTCAGCCTGCTTGCCTTTGGCATGAGCCAATTCCTGAATCTGGACACGCGCACCGTCGGCGATATGGCGTCGATTGCCGGTGGCCTGCCGGATTTTTCCATTCCGCAAGTGCCACTCACGCTGGAAACCCTGTGGATTGTGCTGCCCTATGCCTTTGTCTTTGCCGGGGTCGGGCTGATCGAAAGTCTGCTCACGCTGCAACTGCTGGATGACATTACCGAAACGCGCGGTCAGCCAAATCGCGAATGTGTGGCTTTGGGCGCAGCGAATATCACCAGCGGTTTTTTTGGCGGCATGGGCGGCTGCGCACTGGTCGGGCAAAGCATTATCAACGTGGAGTCTGGCGGACGCGGGCGGCTTTCCGGCATTACTGCCGCACTGGTGTTGCTCGCATTTATTCTGTTTCTCGCCCCCATTATTGAACAAATTCCCCTCGCTGCCCTTGTCGGCATCATGTTCATGGTGGTCATCGGCACCTTTGAATGGGGAACTTTGCACATGGTCGGCAAGGTACCGCGCAATGAAATTCTCATCAGCATCATGGTGGCGGTGCTTACCGTGGTCATTGACCTAGCTGTCGCGGTCATTGTCGGGGTCATTGTTTCGGCACTGATTTTTGCTTGGGATCACGCCAAACATATCCGCGCCGATGTCGAAATATTGCCGAACGGCAGCAAACTCTACAACTTAGTCGGCCCGCTGTTTTTTGCCTCAACGCAAAACTTTACCGAATTGTTTGATATAAAAAATGACCCAGAGGATGTCATTATCGACTTCGCCCGCTCGCGAGTCGCCGATCAGTCCGCGCTTGAAGCGATTGATAATTTGGCCGAAAAATACCGCGCACTGGGCAAAACCCTGCACTTGCGCCACCTTGCCCCGCAATGCCGCGAAATGCTGCGCAAAGCTGGCGACTTGGTAGAAGTGAATATCAAAGAAGACCTCGTTTACCACGTGGCGGAAGGCGATTCGATTAAATCGTAAGATTTTTCCACCCCGTAGGGCGCATTAGCAAAGCGTAATGCGCCGAATGAGACGCGATGATGCACCCCAAAGCAGACTACGTGCCACCTTGCCATGCGGCGGGTTACGCTGCGCTAACCCGCCCTACGTTCTGTGGCTACAATTAAAAAAGCGGCAATGATGCCGCTTTTGAATTCAAATACAGCCAAGCTTACTTGAGCTTGTAATACTTGGTATTGAGATATTCGGTCACGGCGGCCACGTCGTCATCGAACCAGTCGATATTGAAGTGGTTGGCGCATGAGCTGACCATCGTGGTCAGGCTTTCCTTGCTCTGGATTTTCTTGCCGACGCGGCTTTCATAAAACTTGGCGTCGTGCGGTGCTTTGTGACAGGCCGCGCATTTTTCGGCGTGGAGCTTTTCGCCCTTGGCGATCATTTCGGCGTTGGCGTACACCGGTGCGTTAAAGGCAAAAGTGGCAGCGATAAGGCTCATCATGGCAATACGCTTCATGGTTTTATCCCCCTGTGTGAGTTTGTTGACGAAGCGAGTCAAGATTAGCCTGCTCTGCCCTTGAGCGTGCATCAAAGATTTTTAGCTTAGGGAAGTGCTGATTTATTCAGCACTTCCTATTTGGGGCATGGATGCCCCCAACACGAACAATGGCGGAAGCCATTGATTCGTGAAGACCATTGCGGGCGTGTACCGCAATGAGGCTTGCTGATTGATTCCATGGATGGAATCAATCAGCATCGACATGAATTCAAACGTATTATTTTTTAGGGCTATTGCGCCCGCGAGGCATGCTTGGCTTGCCGTTGGAGTTGCTAAGTGCCGTTTTTTTCGCCGGCCATGCCACCGAAAGGCGGGCGGGTGTAGCGCGGCTGGTTGCGGTTCTGGCGGTTTCTGCTTTATTGCCGAAAGGCTTTTTAACCGCTGACGCAGGACGCTCGCCGCGCACGGGCAAGTCCCCGCGTGGTGGCAGACCTGTGTGTTTGGTGAGGAAGGTTTGTGCGCCATTTTTGCGTCCGGTGCGTGCGCCTTCGCCGCCTTTTAGCCCCGTGCCTTCGGGCTGCCAAGTAGGAATCAAATGGCGCTTGCCATTGCCGATTAAGTCGGCGCGCCCCATGCTTTTGAGCGTTTCGCGTAGCAAAGGCCAGTTTTCGGCATCGTGATAACGCAGAAAGGCTTTGTGCAGACGGCGTTGTTTCAAGCCCTTGGGCGAATAGACCTCTTCTGTGCCTTCGCGGCGCACGGTGCGCAGCGGGTTGCGCCCAGAGTGGTACATGGCCGAGGCCAACGCCATAGGGCTGGGCAGGAAGGCTTGCACCTGATCGGCACGGAAGTTATTCGCCTTGAGCCATAGGGCAAGATTCAGCATGTCTTCATCAGTCGTGCCGGGATGCGCAGCGATAAAGTACGGAATCAGGTATTGCTCCTTGCCGGCCTCGCGCGAGAACTTCTCGAACATGGTTTTGAAGCGATCATATGTTCCCATGCCGGGTTTCATCATTTTCGACAAGGGGCCGGATTCGGTATGTTCCGGGGCGATTTTCAAATAACCGCCGACATGGTGCGTGACCAGCTCTTTGACATATTCCGGCGATTGCACCGCCAAGTCGTAACGCAGACCCGAAGCAATCAGCACTTTTTTGATGCCCGGTAGCGCACGCGTTTTGCGGTACAACGAGATCAACGGGCCATGGTCGGTATTGAGGTTTTTGCATATATCCGGATAAACACATGACAGACGGCGGCAGTTTTCTTCGATTTTTTCGTCTTTGCAGGTCAGGGTGTACATATTGGCGGTCGGCCCGCCCAAATCGGAAATAATGCCGGTGAAGCCTTTGACCTTGTCACGAATGTCTTCCACTTCGCGCAGGATGGAAGCCTCGGAACGGCTTTGAATAATCCGCCCTTCGTGTTCGGTAATCGAGCAGAACGTACAGCCGCCAAAGCAGCCGCGCATGATGTTGACCGAGAAGCGAATCATGTCCCACGCTGGGATTTTGGCCTCACCATACACGGGGTGCGGCGCGCGCGCATAGGGCAAATCGAACACGCCGTCCATTTCCGGCGTGCTCAGCGGAATCGGTGGCGGATTGAGCCACACATCACGGTTGCCGTGTTTTTGAATCAGAGCGCGCGCGTTGCCGGGGTTGGTTTCAAGGTGCAAAACCCGCGAGGCATGGGCATACAGAACAGGGTCATTCTGGACTTGCTCATAGGACGGAATGCGTATCACAGAACGCTCACGCGGATGGTTGCGCGGAATTTCACGGCGCAAATGCACGACTTTGACTTCAACTCTCCCCTCGCTCTTGACGGGAGAGGGGCTGGTAGGCGCTGCGTCCGTAGCACCACCTCCAACCGTGGTGGCATCCACCTCTCCCCAACCCTCCCCCACCAGGGGGGAGGGAGCTTCCTTGGTCGCGCAGGTGGCCGCCGAGGTCATGGCATACGGGTCAACGGGCGGCGCGAGCGGACCTGGCTCGTCCACCGTGGTCGAGTCCAGCATCACCCAGCCCTCGGGAATCTCGCCATCGTGCATAAAGGCCGTGCCGCGAATGTCTTTCATCTCGCGCGGATGCTCGCCCTTGGCCATGCGATGCGCGATTTCCACAATCGCCCGCTCCGCATTGCCGTACACCAGCAAGTCGGCTTTAGAATCAGGCAACACCGAACGGCGCACCTTGTCCGCCCAGTAATCGTAGTGTGCAATGCGGCGCAGGCTGGCTTCAATGCCGCCGATGATGACTGGCACATCTTTATAGGCTTCACGGCAACGCTGGGCGTACACGGTCACGGCGCGATCCGGACGCTTGCCGTGTTCATCATTCGGCGTGTAGGCATCGTTGTGGCGCAGGCGGCGATCCGAGGTGTAATGATTCACCATCGAGTCCATATTGCCGGCACTCACACCAAAAAACAGATTCGGCTTACCCAAGGCGCGGAAGGCTTCCGCCGAGGTCCAATCCGGCTGCGCGATAATCCCTACCCGAAAGCCTTGTGCCTCCAACATGCGTCCGATGACCGCCATGCCAAAACTGGGATGATCGACGTAGGCATCGCCCACCACGATAATGATGTCGCAGCTATCCCAGCCAAGCAGCTCCATTTCCGCCCGCGACATGGGTAAAAAAGGCGCAGGGCCGAAACGGCTTGCCCAGTAGGGCTTGTAGGAAAAAATATTTTTGGCGGGAAGCATAAAAAAGCGCAGCGTTAAGGATGGCTGCGCATTATCAACCTTTGTGCAAGGCTTGGCCAACAAAGCCTTTGATTATCAGGGTGAATTTGCACTCACCCAACCGCCAATGACATTAGGGAACGTCCTTGTAGCCCGGATGAAGCGAAGCGAGAATCCGGGAACGACCGCACCCATTGTGATGTCCGCCCCGGGTTGTCACCCGGGCTACGAGCTCGCATCCCCCTGTGGGAGGCCAATCCGACGGGCGACAATCCTCGCCGCTCAAGAGCGCCTCCCACAAGCCACTGACTCGGCGAAGCGGGTGTTTTTTGCGCAAGTCTTTTAAATATCCTGACGCTGCGTAATTTCGGCCTTGGCACGCAGATAGGCATCAAACACCGCGTTGTCATTCATCGCTTGGTTGCGACGCAGCTCCTGCAGCAAACGCTTGCGCTCATCAGCCGTCACAAGACTTGGCTCACCGGGCTTGACCGACAACAGACGCAGCACCGCGTAGTCACCGGAAGGCAAACGTAAGGCTTCAGTGGAAACACCGCCCGCCGCAGGAGGTTGCATGGCGAATGCTGCGCGGGCAATGTCGGCTTCAACTTCACGCGATTGACGCTTGATAGCCCCCGTAAACGTGCGCTCTGCCCCGGCAGGTGCGGCAACCTCGCCCGCCTGCGCGAGTGCAAGACGCACGCTTTCCGCTTCCGTCTGCATCGCCTTGGTCAACTCTTGCTCAACGAGGCGCTTTTCAACCTCGGCGCGCACGCTGGCAAACGGCTGATCTGCAGCATCTTCATGCTCCAAGAGTCGCACCACCACGGCCTGTTGATTGCCTAAATCCAGCACTTCGCTATTGCGCCCTTGCTTGAGCACGTCCTCGCTGAACGCGGCTTGCAGCAACTTGGCATTCTCCCCTGCCTGCCCACGTTGCAGCCAGTCGCTTTTCGTCACACTCAAGCCCAACTGCTCCGCAGCGGGCAAAAGGCTATCCGGATGCTCATAACTCAAGGTGGCCAGACGGTCGGCATAATCATGGAACTGGGCTTCGGCCATCGCCAGGCGTGCATCCTGCTCCATTTGTGCGCGCACCTCATCCAAAGGCTTGGGCGTCACGGGCTTAATGCCATCCAATGCAATCAAATGCCAACCGAATGGGCTACGCACCGGCTCACTGATTGCGCCCACCTTGGGCAGCGCAAACAAGGCTTTTTCAAACGGCTCGACCATCATGCCGCGCGTCACTAAGCCAAGCTTGCCGCCCTCTTTGGCTGAACCAGGGTCTTGCGAAAAATCTTGCGCCAATTTAGAAAAGTCTTCGCCATTGTCCACACGTTGACGCAAGTTTTCGATGGTTTTACGCGCCACGGCATCATCGGAGCCTGGTTCCACTGCAATCAGGATATGCCGGGCCTCGCGTGCTTCGAGCTGTTTTTGCGCCTCGACATAGGCCTCATACGCCACGCGCACGTCTTCCTCCGAGGGCTTCATTAGCTGGGCGAGATTCTCAACGCTCAATTCCAGCTTTTCGACACGCACACGCTCAGGACGGCGAAAATCGGCTTGATGCGCGGCAAAATAGGCTTCCAGTGCCGCCTCATCCGGCTTAATGGTTGCAAGGCGTTCAGCTTTGGGCAGCAGATAAACCTCAAGCTCACGCAACTGATCGCGCAGGCGCACATAGCTATCCACATCGGCCTCGGTCACAAACGCCGACTGCGCAATCCCGCTTTGCAACTGCCCCACCACCAAATCAAGACGCACCAACGGCTCGAAGCTTTGCGGCACTTGCCCTTGATTACGCAAGACTTGCTCATAGCGCGCCTGGCTGAATTGACCATTCTCTTGAAAGGCGGGAATCGAGCGCAGTAACCCAGCCAGCTCCGCGTCGCTCACGCGCAGACCATTGGCTTGCGCGTACTGGCTTAAAACCTCGCGCATGACAAGGCCATTAAGCACCTGCTGTTTAATCCCCAGGCCTTCAAGCATCTCTGGAGAAATCGTGCCGCCGAACTGCTGGGCAATGCGCTGACGCTCCTGCTCATAGGCTTGGTCAAACGCGCTCTGACTGATTTCTTGCCCGTTGATGGTGGCAAGCGGCTGCGCCTGCCCACCTTGGAAATACTCACCCACCCCCCACAAAACGAAAGGAATAGTGATTAGACCGACGATGGTATAGGCAATCCAGCCGGAAATTTTTTCGCGTAAATCCATCAACATGGCAGAACAATCTCAAAAATTAAAACTTATAGGACTTACGCAAAATTCATATTAAACCGTAGGGTGGATAAGCATCGCGCATCCACCAAGAGCGGCGCGGTGAATGCGGCTTCGCCTTATCCACCCTACAAAACCTTTGCCAAGGGCTGAAAAACCAGCTTTTGCGTAAGTCCTATTCAACATGAAAAACCCCTCGCCCCACATCCTTGCCAAAATGGCATTAGGCGCAGGTGCGAGGGGTTGCGATGGAGCGAGAATTAAGAGTTCACGGCATCCTTCAAGCCCTTGCCAGCCTTGAATGAAGGCAACTTGGAGGCCGCAATACTGATTTCTGCACCGGTCTGTGGGTTACGACCGGTGCGTGCTTCACGCTCGCGCACCAAGAAGGTGCCAAAACCTACTAAGGTGACTTGGTCGCCGTTTTTGAGGGCTTCGGTCACGGCAGCGATAACGCCATCCACTGCCTTGGCAGCAGATGCCTTGGTCAGGTCAGCAGAATGGGCAACAGCATCAATCAGTTCAGATTTGTTCATGGCTTGAATAGGTCCTTGTTTTAAGTGAATGGGCTAAGGACACACGAAGTGTCGCACAAAGCCCACAGGTAATATGCTTGCAACGCTCGTTGCTGGAAGCACGAAGACGTTAAGCTTTATAACAAGGGGCTGGCATAGCGTCAACGGTAAGTCACAAATAGCGGTATAAATTTGCAAGGACTTAAAGGAGAAAATGATTTATTCATCGCTTGCGGCTTGGAGCATGGATGCCCCAACGTAAGCAATGACGTAGGTCATTGTATTGCGAAGTTTTCGCCCAAGCTTGCACCGGGCGAAAACTGCTGAATTACACCATGGATGGAGTTATTCAGCATCTCCTTAGTGGGCTAATGGCGCATCCGCAGAAATAACCACGCGCCCCGCAAGCTCGACCGGGTTGACCGGCTCCAATCGAGGGCGCGGCGCTTCAGCCAGCGCCAGCTCAAGAGCTTGGTCTATCCATTTCAGCGGCCGGATATCCAACTTGTCTTTGACATTTTGCGGGATTTCCACCAAATCTTTACGATTTTCTTCAGGAATCAACACCATACGAATCCCACCTCGGTGCGCCGCAAGCAGTTTCTCTTTCAGCCCACCAATCGGCATGACTTCGCCACGCAGGGTAATTTCGCCGGTCATGGCGACATCGGCGCGTACGGGAATCCCTGTCAAACTGGACACCAGCGCGGTACACATGGCCACGCCCGCACTGGGGCCATCTTTGGGGGTTGCCCCATCAGGCACGTGAATATGAATATCATGCTTTTCATGAAAATCCGGCGCAATCCCTAGCGAGTCAGCACGCGAGCGCACCACCGTCATGGCGGCTTGAATCGACTCCTGCATCACTTCACCCAGTTGGCCGGTGTAACTGAGCTTGCCTTTGCCCGGCATAATCGCCGATTCAATGGTCAACAAATCACCGCCGACTTCCGTCCACGCCAAGCCATTGACCTGACCGACTTGGTTCGCCTCTTGCGCACGCTCAAAACTAAAACGGCGCACACCAAGGTACTTATCCAAATTCTTCGGCGCGACTTTAATCGAGCCTTTGGACTTAGCCTTGGGCGTGGCCAGTAAAATCTCTTGACCACCTTGCGACACACTTTTGAAATCTCGCGCTCAAGATTGCGCACACCGGCTTCACGGGTGTAGTAGCGCACAATATCGCGCAAGGCATCTTCACTCATGCTCAGTTCTTCATCACGCAAACCGTTATTTTTCATTTGCTTAGGCAACAAATAACGTAAGGCGATATTGACCTTTTCATCTTCGGTATAACCCGCAAGACGAATCACCTCCATGCGATCAAGTAAAGGCCCAGGAATATTCAAACTGTTCGCCGTGGCAATAAACATGACTTCGGATAAATCAATATCCACTTCCATGTAATGATCCGCAAAAGCATTGTTTTGCTCGGGATCAAGCACCTCCAGCATGGCCGAGGATGGATCACCCCGCATATCGTTGGACATTTTGTCGATTTCATCCAACAAAATCAGCGGATTCTTGGTTCCCGCCTTGGCTAAGGTTTGCACGATTTTGCCCGGCAAGGAGCCAATGTAAGTGC
>JBFXGB010000054.1:0-13983 GCA_050178405.1 Halothiobacillaceae bacterium | reverse complement strand
TTAACCCGAATTTAGAAAGCCGCTGGTTTATCGTGCCGGGCATCGTGGCGATTTTGATGCTCGTGGTGGTGATGGTCGTGACCGCACTCTCGGTGGCGCGAGAACGCGAGCAAGGCACGTTTGACCAGCTTTTGGTTACGCCCATGCAGCCGGTTGAAATCCTGATTGGCAAAGCCATACCGGGCTTTGTTATTGGCTTGTTGGAGGGCAGCATCATTGTTCTTCTGGCCGTGAAAGCGTTTGCCGTGCCGTTTGAGGGTGATTTTTTCACGCTGCTGTTCGGTATGGGGCTATTTTTGCTCTCGGCCATTGGTATTGGGCTGATGATTTCCGCTTTAGCCACAACGTTACAGCAAGCGGTTTTAGGGGTGTTTTTATTTCTGGTTCCCGCCATTATTTTGTCGGGCTTTGCCACGCCGATCGCCAATATGCCACCGATTGTGCAGGATTTAACCCTGATTAATCCCATGCGCTATTTTATGATTATTTTGCGCGGTATTTTTTTGGAAGGCAGTTCGTTTCAAAGCCTGCAACATCAATTTTGGCCGCTGGCTTTGATTGGCTTGATGACGCTTGCGGCCGCCGGGTGGCTATTTCGGCATCGCATGAATTAAATGGAATAAATCAGCGCTTCCCTAAAAACCACATTTATTTGGCGGGTTGCGCTGCACGCACCTTATCGGCGGCATTGCAGAGGGCGCGCAGGCCTTCCAGCATACGCGGTGCGGGGCGCATGAGGACATCGGCAGGCAGGATGATGAGGGCGTTATTTTGCACGGCGGGGATGTCAGGCCAGCTCGTCCAACGGGAAAAATCGCGCGCGGGAGGCGAGGTTAAGATCAATTCGGGGCGTGCGCGAATCACGGCCTCAATGCTCCATGTGGGGGTGGCGGAGTGTGTTGTGCCGACGATGTTGACAATGCCGCAGCGCTGCATGGCCTCAGAAATAAAGTGTCCATCGCTCACGGTGATTAAGGGTTGTGGCCATATTTGATAAAAGCCGCGAACAGGTCGTGATTTAGCATGTTCCTGAGTGATTGCGTTGAGTTCGTGCTCAAACGTGTGCGCGGCTTGTTCGCCTTGCTCTTGGTGTCCGCTTAACAAGCCGATGCCGCGCAATTCATTAGGAATGTCCGCAATATGCTCGCCGCGACTGACCCAAGTCTTGATACCCAGGCGCTTGAGCGTATCGAGTACGGCGGGCGATGCGCCGCTTTGCCAAGCGAGGACTAAATCGGGCTTGAGGGTGATGATTTTCTCCATATCGGGCTGGTGGTAGCCGCCGACATTGGGTAGGTCGAGGGCGGCGGGCGGATAGTCGCTGTAATTGACCGCGCCGACCAGTTGCGCACCCGCGCCGACGGCAAAGGCCATTTCGGTGAGGTGTGGCGCAAGGCTCAAAATGCGCTGCGCGGGGCGATCAAGACAAAACGGCGAGCCGTCGAGGTTTTTGACGCACACTTCGGCGGCTTGGGTGTGAATGGTGCTGATTAGGCTTAAACATGCAGCGAATAGCGTTAAATAAAAGTGTTTCATGCGAGTGCAAAACCTAAAATGAGGATGAGTAAGGCGCTTTCGCTAAGCTCGATACCTGCGCCGAGCATGTCGCCGCTCATGCCGCCGATGCGGCGCAGTAAAAACCATGTCCATGCGCTTAAAGCCAGCGGCGCGAGCAGCAGGACGGGGGTGGCAAGAGAGGCCAGCATGAGCAAAGCGCCCAATGCAAGAATGGTGCGGGTGGAGACGCTCCACGCAAAACGCTCGCCAAGTCCAGCATCAAGCGGCGGCACATCACGCGTCCAGAGCAGTGGGCCTAAGCGCGCCCATGCGGGAATGAGCAGCAAGGCGAGCCACAAGCCTTCGCGGGCGATGAGCATCAGCAACACCAGCTTGAAAAGCAGTTGCAGTCCAAGCGTAAGCGCGCCAAATGCACCTAAGTGCGGGTCGCGCATTACACTGAGCAATCGGGCGGGGTCGCGGTGGGCTGCGCCTAAGCCGTCGGCTAAATCGGCGAGGCCATCCAGATGCAGGCCGCCTGTGACCCATGCCCACACAAGCAGCCCAAACAGTGCGCCCAGCCACGGGTCGAGCTGCGTGCCGAGCCATGTCGCTGCAAGCAACAGGCCGCCAATGAGCAGGCCAACGGCGGGAAACCATACCGCGCTGCGCGCCAGATCATCGGGGCGGAAGTCGGCAACCTGCGGCGTGGGCAGGCGGGTGAGAAATTGCGTGGCGAGGATAAACAGGCGGGCTTGCGCGTGCATTAGACGTGTCCGGGGTGAAGCTGATGCAGGCGCGTGCCGCTGCTATCGCATACCCATTCCATGCGTGCGGCGTAGTGAATATCCACCCGCCAAAGCTGGGTCAGAGGCAAATCAAGCAGCAGGCAAAACAACAGGCGCATCACGCCGCCGTGGGTGATTATGAGGAGATTGCCCTCAGGTGGCAGTGCGTCCCACGCGCTTTGCACCCGTGCGGCGGCATGGTGCAGCGTCTCGCCGTCGGGCGGTGCATGTTGGATCGGGTCGCGCCAGAAATCACTCAAAGACTTGGCCTCAGTGCGCAAAATATCCTCCGCGCTGCGCCCCGTCCATGTGCCAAAATCCAGTTCCATCCAAGCACGGTTGAGCACGAGCGGTAGGCTGTGGGTGTTGGCGTAGTCTTTTGCGACTTCGGCGCAGCGTTGCAGTGGCGAGCTAATCACATGGCTTGTGCCGCTTGGCAGATTTTGCAGAGCAGCACGCATCTGCGCCCGTCCGGTGGCGGATAGGCTGACATCGTTATGCCCGTGATACAGCCCTGGCTGGCTAGTTTGACCGTGGCGCAGGAGGGTGATGTGGCGCATGGGGCTAGACCTTGTTACTCACGCTGGCTTCGGCAAAAGTCGCCATGCCGTTGTGTAGGGCGCAGGCGAGGCGCAGCAGGGGGAGGGCGGTGGCTGCGCCGGAGCCTTCGCCGAGGCGCATTCCTAGATTGAGCAGCGGCTGGGCGTGCAGTTTGGCGAGTAAGAAGGCGTGGGCGGGTTCGGGGGATTGATGACCAAAGAACCACCAAGCACTTGCGTTGGGCATGAGGCGTTCGGCGCAGAGGGCGGCGGTGGTGCTAATTACGCCGTCAACCACGGCGGGCAGGCCGTATTCGGCGCAGGCCATGTACGCGCCGCACAGTGCCGCAATTTCAAAGCCGCCGACACGGCGTAGGGCTTCGCGGGGGGCGTTGAGTGCTGTGCCGTGCAGGGCGAGGGCGCGTTCGATGACGCTGATTTTGTGCGCCATACCGGATGCGTCGAGGCCGGTGCCTGGGCCGGTGAGTTCGGCGGGGCGGCGCTGGAGCAGGGCGCAGCTTAGGGCGGTGGAGGCGGTGGTGTTGCCGATGCCCATTTCGCCGCCGATAAATACATCCGCTGCGTTGTCGAGGGCGCGTTGTACTGCGAGCCGTCCGGCTTCAAGCGCATGGGCAAGCTGTGTGTCGCTCATGGCGGGTTCTTGGGCAAAGTTGGCGGTGCCAGGCCCAGCCTTGTCCCAGAGGATGCCGGAAAGTGGGCTTTCGGGCATGAGGCTGCCGACATCGATGACTTCGAGGTGTGCGCCAAGCTCGCGGGCGAGGACGCTAATGGCTGCGCCGCCGTGGGCGAAGTTTTGCATCATTTGTCCGGTGACGGCTTGGGGGAAGGCGGATACGCCTTCGGCGACCACGCCATGATCGGCGGCAAAAATGCTAATCCACGGGGTATTGATGTGGGGGTGTTCCGTGGCTTGCATGGCGGCGAGGCGCACGGCGATGTCTTCAAGGCGGGCGAGTGAGCCTGCGGGTTTGGTCAGTACAGCTTGGCGTGCAAGGGCGGCGTTTTGGGTCGTGGTGTTGAGGGCTTTGGGCATGGGGAGCGTTCTTTTAATGGGTTAATGGGATGGGGGAGTTGGAGGGCTTTTAAGGCTTAGGGGTAGCCCTGCGGCGATGAATAAAACGTGGTCACATTGGGCGGCAAGGCGTTGATTCAAGCGCCCTGCTTCGTCGCGGAAACGCCGTGCCAATGGGTTGTCGGGGACGATGCCGAGGCCGACTTCGTTGGCGACAAAAATCAGGCGGGCGTGCAATTGGGGCAGGGTGTCCCAGAGGGCTTGGGTTTCGCTTGCGAGTACATTGGGGTCGTCTGCGAGCATGAGATTGGTGAGCCAGAGGGTGAGGCAATCGACGAGCAGGCAAGTGTCGCTTGCATCGTGGGCGCGCAGGGCGGCGGCAAGTTGAATGGGAGATTCGATAGTGCGCCAGTGGGCGGGGCGGCTCTGTTGATGCTGGATGATGCGGGCGTGCATTTCGTCGTCAAGCGCCTGTGCGGTGGCGATGTAGGTGACGCGAAGGCCGGAGGCGTTGGCAAGCTGTTCGGCATGGTGGCTTTTGCCGCTGCGTGCGCCGCCCAAGATTAGGGTTTGCATGAGTGATGTTCCAGTAGGGCAAGGATACGCGGCATGTCGAGATGCTGCTCAACCATGTCGGCGAGGCGGTTGATGCCATGCTCGCGCAGGGTGTGCATGTCGGGGGCTGCGCTGTTGCTGTGTAAGCCTGCCCATGCGAGCAGGGCTTGGCAGGCTTGTGGGGTGTCGAAAATGCCGTGGATGTAGCTGCCTAAAACGTGGTTGTCGGCGGAGATTGCGCCGTCCATGCCGTGTTCGAGTTGGGCGACGGGGCGGGCGGTATCCGCGCCGGTGGTGACTCCGGCGTGGATTTCGTAGCCGTTGACGGGGATGGCTTTAGGGCAGAACGTGAGTGTGCCGTGGACGTGGCGCAGTTGTTTTTCAGGCGCGAGTACGCTGTCGATGTTGAGTAGGCCTAGCCCTTGCGAAGTTCCGGCAGTGCCTTCAAGACCATGCGGGTCGGCAAGGGTTTGCCCTAGCATTTGATAGCCGCCGCAGAGGCCGATAATTTTGCCGCCATAGCGTAGGTGGCGTTGGATAGCCTTGTCCCAGCCTTGCGTGCGCAAAAAATCCAAATCCGCACGCACGTTTTTTGAGCCGCCAAGGATGATTAAATCGCAGGGCGGAATAACCTCGTCGGGGGCGATGAAGTGCAGGCTGATATCCGGATGCAGGCGCAGGGCATCGAAGTCGGTGTGGTTGCTGATGCGCGGGGTGATTGGGACGATGATTTTGAACGTGCCCTGTTGCGGGTTTGCGCTCTCAATCGCATCTTCTGCGTCGATATGCAGGCCGTGCAGATAGGGTAATACGCCGAGGACGGGCTTGCCAGTGCGCGCTTCCAGCCAGTCGAGACCGGGCTGGAGCAGGGCAATATCGCCGCGAAAACGGTTGATAACAAAGCCCTTGACCCGCGCTTGCTCGCTAGGCGAAAGCAGCTCCAGCGTGCCGACAAGGTGGGCAAAAACGCCGCCTTTGTCGATGTCGGCGATGATGATGACGGGGCAATCGACGGCTTCGGCAAAGCCCATATTGGCAATGTCGCCTTCGCGTAGGTTGATTTCGGCGGGCGAGCCTGCGCCTTCGACGATGATGGCTGCATAGTTTGCGTTGAGGCGGGCGTAGGATTCGAGCACGGCGGCGCGGGCGGTGGTTTTGTAGGCGTGATATTCAAGCGCATTCTGGTTGCCGATGCTGTGGCCTTGGATGATGACTTGAGCGCCGGTGTCGCTGTTGGGTTTGAGCAGCACGGGGTTGAAGTCGGTGTGCGCAGCTAAGCCGCAGGCTTGGGCTTGCACCGCTTGGGCGCGGCCGATTTCGCCACCATCTTGCGTGACGGCGGCGTTGAGTGCCATGTTTTGCGGCTTGAAGGGGGCGACATGGATATTGCGCCGCTTGAGGGCGCGGCACAGCGCAGTCACCAAGGTGCTTTTGCCTGCATCTGAGGTGGTGCCTTGAATCATGAGGGTGCTCATGGCGTGTTCTCACTTAAATAGGACTTGCGCAAAACTTTGGATTTAGCCCCCTCTCCCCTCGCGGGAGAGGGTTGGGGTGAGGGGGTGCAACCTCTGCTAGAGCATAGACTTGCGCCAACTTCACCACCCTCTCCCCCGCCCTCCCCCGTCAAGGGGGAGGGAGTAAAGCAGGTAACTCCCATTAACGCTTGCGCAAGCCGTGTCCATGCGTCTTCATCGGGCGGTAGTCCAAAGCGCAGGCTGGCGGGGGCATCAAACAGGCGGGTGAGAATGCCCTGCTTAGCGAGGGCGGCGTGCCATGTTGCGGCATCCGGGGTGCGCGTCCATTGGAACAGGGCGCAGCCGCCGTGTGGGGTCAGTTTGTGTTGCAAAAGCAGGTTGGCAAGGCGGGCTTGTTTGCTGTAGAGGCGTTCGCGGGTGCTCTGTTGCCACGCTTTATCCAGCAGGGCGAGGCGGGCGATATGGCGTGCGGGAGTGGCAATAGGCCAGGGGCCAAGGCGTGCGGCAAGGGCGTTTAAGATGCGCTGTTCGGCCAACACAAAGCCCACACGCGCGCCGGCAAGACCGAAAAATTTGCCCAAGGAGCGCAGGATAATCAGCCCGCTTAGGTGGGCGTGTGCGGCAAGGCTGGCTTCGGGGGTGGTGTCGATAAACGCCTCATCGACAATCAGCCAGCCGCCGCGTGCGCCAAGGCGTTGCTGCCATTGGAGCAGGGTTTGTGGCTCGAAAACTTCGCCCGTGGGGTTGTTGGGGTGGATGATGATAAGCACGTCCAGCGCATCGAGGCGGGCTTCAATCTGCGCGGACGCAAGCAGCTCTACGGTGTGTCCGGCGTGTTGCCAAGCGTGGGCATGTTCGGCGTAAGCAGGCGCAAGAATGCCGACACGGCAGGCGGGGCGCAGGTGGGGCAGGGTTTGCAGAGCGGCTTGCGAACCGGCCACGGGCAGAAGCACGCTGCAGCCGTAATAGCTTTGTGCGGCTTCAAACAGGCCGTCATCATCTTCGGGCAGGCGTTGCCAAATGGTGGCGGGCAAGGGGGGAATCGGCCAGCCGTTGGGGTTAATTCCGGTGGATAAATCAAGCCACTGGTGCAACGGAATGGCGTATTGCAGCGCGGCGGCATGGATACGCCCGCCGTGCTGGAGTGGATTAGAACTCATGAGTTTGAATCTCCAGCGTAAGGCTCAATGCGAGTGCGAGCAGCAGCCAAACGAGCACCCCGTGACGCACAAGACGCAAGGCGCGTTCAATGTCGTGCCCTTCGGCCTTGCGCCCTGAGCCGAGTGCGGGGCGCATTTGCCATTCGCCGTGATAGCGTGCTTTGCCGCCGAGTTGAATACCCAAAGCCCCTGCGCCGGATGCCATCACGGGGCCTGCGTTGGGGCTTTTCCATGTCGGCGCTTGGGTGCGCCAGCAATGTAGGGCGAGGCGGGTTTGACCCAAGAGGGCGTAGCTTAGGGCGGTGAGGCGTGCGGGGATGAAGCCCAACACATCGTCCAAGCGTGCCGCTGCCCAGCCAAAATGCAGGTAGCGCGGGGTTTTGTAGCCCCACATGGCATCCAGCGTGTTGGCAAGGCGAAACAGCACCGCACCTGCGCCACCTGCGACGATAAACCAAAATATAGCGCCAAAGACGGCATCGCTACCGTTTTCTAATACGGATTCGCAGGTCGCCGAGGCAGGTTCAAGGGCGCTCGCGTCGCGGCTGACCAGCATGGCGGCGTGTTGTTGGGCGCGTTCAAAGTCGCCTTCTGCAAGCGCCTTTGCCACCGGACGCGCATGGTCATGCAGGCTTTTTAGTCCAAGACTGAAATAGAGCATGAGTATGCTAAAGAAGCCGCCGACAACGGGCAGGGTGGTTAAAAACCAAGCCAATGTGACGATAGGAGTAATCAAGAGAAGCAGCGCGAACAGGCCGCGTGCGCGGGAGTTTTGTGTGTTCAAGCCTTGTTCTAGCCGCGTAGCCATGCGCCCAAAACCGACCAGCGGATGCCAGCGGCGCGGCTCGCCAAGCAGCCAGTCGAGCAGCAGCGCAGCCAAAAGGCTTAATCCCAGCATTACAAATCAATCCCCGGCTGGGCTTTGATGCCTGCGCGGTAGGCGTGCTTGCTGTCCATCATTTCGGTCACGGTGTCAGCGAGTTCGCACAGCGGTTCAATGGCGGCGCGTCCGGTGACGACGACGTGCTGCATGGGCGGGCGGTTGCTTAGGGCATCGAGCACGCGGTCGGCATCAAGGTAGTGGTAGCTGAGCAAATAGGTCAGTTCATCGAGCACGACGAGTTGAAAACTTGCATCGCTTAACATGCGCTCGGCCACCGCCCAGCCGCGTTCGGCGGTTGCGATGTCTTGCGTGCGGTCTTGGGTGTCCCAAGTGAAGCCGTCGCCTAAAACATGCCATTCGCATTGCGGATGCTTGCCAAAAAAGGCTTCTTCGCCGGTGTCGGTGCGGCTTTTGATGAATTGGCAGACGCCGATTTTCATGCCGTGGCCTATGGCGCGCCCGACCATGCCAAAGGCGGAGGAGGATTTGCCTTTGCCATTGCCGGTGAGTACGAGGAGCAGGCCTTGTTCCTTGTTGTTGCGGGCAATGTTGGCATCAATGAGGGCTTTTTTGCGTGCCATGCGGGCGGCATGGCGGTCGTTGAGTGTGTTCGTTGTCATGGTTTGGGCTGTGTTGAAGTTGAATCTGGTTTTGACACGTTTGGCGCACGCAGTGCGCGGATTGGGTTTTGGATTTCTCCTCCCCGTGTGGGGTCGCCGTGAACGAAGTGCCGTAGGCAGGGTAAACAGGCCATGGATGGCCTGTTTAGTCCCGTCGCAACATGGATGTTGCGTGGGGACGGCCTTGCCGGAGGCGCTTCGTTCACGGCTTGCCCGAAGGGCGACCCCTCAGGGGTGTGTTCTTTGGGTTACTTTTCTTGCACAAACAAGAAAAGTGACTCGCCCGTTGCCACTTTCATTGGCGACGGAGTACCTCCGTCAAGACGGGCGAAAAAGCCCACCACCCGTTCAAGGGCGGTGGCATTGTTTCGCCCGTTTCTAGGGTGCGACTTCGCAAAAAACATGTTTGATACGGGCGAGTAACTTTCTTTGCTTGCACAAAGAAAGTCACCAAAGAAATGCACCCCGTTGATGCCGCCCTTCGGGCAAGCCGTGGCGCAAGCTGCAAAAACTGGGTCGCCCCTACGCGACATCCTGTCGCAAAGGGGCTAAATGCGCCATCCATGGCGCTTTTACCCAGCTTTTGCAGCTTACGCCACGGCGGCATCAAAAAGGGGGGGGCGAAATCTAACGCCAAATCCGCGCACTGCGTGCGCCAGTCTCATATCCCATAACGCAATGTAATGTAGCCTGCTCGCCCGGTCTGGTTGTACAAATAGGCCGTTTCGTAATCCTTGTCGAACAGATTGACGATGCGCGCCTGAATGCGCCATTCGGGGTTAATGACATACTCGCCGCGCAAGTCAACCGTGGTGTAACCACCCATGCGCACATTGTTGGCTGCATCATCGTAACGCCCGCTGACCACATTCATCGTCGCGCCGAGACGGAATGCGCCCAAGGCTTGGTCGGCATCCAGACGTAGGACATTGTGCGCACGACGCGGCAGGAGCTTGCCATCGTTTGTGCCGCCGATTTGAACCGGGTCGAGATAGGTGTAGCTGCCGCGCAGGTCGAGCTGGTCAATGCGGGTGGCAAGGCTGGCTTCGATGCCGCGTATGCGCGCTTCGTTGAGGTTGGAGGGTAGGAACGTGTTGTTGGGCTGACGTGCGAAGACGATGAGGTTGTCAATGTCGTTTTGGAATAGACGGGTCTGCCAGGTCGCGCCACCTGCGCGTCCATCGAGGCCGATTTCATACGAGGTGGACTCTTCGGGCTTGAGGTCGGCGTTGCCAAAATCGGGGTAGTAGAGCTGGTTGAAGGTGGGCGCTTTGAACGCCGAGCCTGCGAGCGCGCTTAGGCGCAGTTCGGGTGAAAAACGATACCCTGCGCCTGCCGTCCAGGTGTCGTGGCCGCCAAATTGTTGGTTGTCGTCATGCCGCGCAGAGACTTGGGTGTCGAAGCTGCCAAAACGCCCCAGCCATTCGGCAAAAATGCCGGTGTTGTCACGGCTGTCAATTGTGTAGGTTTTGGTGCTGTCCACGCGGTCGTTCAGATAATCTGCACCCACATTGAGCGTTTGTCCGGCGGCAAACTCGGTGCGGGCAATGGCGGAATAGCTGTCGCGCTGGGTATTGAAACGGTCTTTGAATGTGCCGTTAAGGAAGATGTCGGATTCGTCTCGACTTTGACCCGCGTTGAGCAGCAGGTTCAGATTGTCCAGCGGGTTGGCGTTGAGTGAAACGCCAAAGACCTCTTGGCGGGTGTCGGCTTGGTTGACACTGCCATCAAATTCGTTTTTGCCATCGGCGCGCATCCAGTTCACTCCGGCCTCGCCCCATTCGCCCAATTTGGCACCGGCGCGCAAGGAGCCGGAGGTGTTGCGGTAGCCGTCGTTGTCGCCTTCATAAGGCTGGAATCGAGAACCATCGAAGGCGTTAAAGCCGTCGGTGGTGCTGTAGGCCAATTCGCCCGAGCCCCAGAATTGGCCATTGCCGCCGGAAAAACCCGCCGAGGTGTCGAATGTGCCATAACTGCCGCCGCCCACGGTGGCGCGGGGTGCAAAGCCATTGCGCGTGCCTTTGCGGGTGAAAATCTGCACCACGCCGCCAATGGCTTCCGAGCCGTACAAGCTGGAGGCAGGTCCACGGGTGACTTCAATACGCTCGATTTGCGCCAGAGGGATTTGTTCCCACGAAAAACTGCCCAGCGTCGCCGAACCCATGCGAATGCCATCCACCAAGACGAGGACGTGATCGGCATTCGTGCCGCGCAGGTACATGGAGGTGGACTTGCCCGCGCCGCCGGTGTTAGCAAAGCTGATACCGGGCAAGCCTTGCATTAAATCTTGCAAGTCACGCGCTTGGCTGCGCTCGATGTCGCTACGGGTAATTAGCGTGGTATCGACCAGCGTATCGTTCATGTTTTGTGGGCTGCGTGCGGCGGTGACGACAAGCTCATCTAAGTCATCGGCAGCCAAAAGGGCAAATGGGGTCGATGCGGCAAGAATGGCCGCTGAAAGCGCGAGTTTTTTCATGGGCGAACTAGAACCTTAAATCAAGCGACGCGCACACCCGCACGTCGGTATGAAAAAGTGTTTAAGGCCGGTCTCCGGGCTGGTGCATGAGGCCGCGTCACCTTCCCGCCCCGCGTTGTGGGGGCAGTGGTGTGTTGACGCGCCGAATGGGCACTTACCGTTGCGGGGGCAGCACAGGCTTGGGTTTGACTTAATGAGAAGCCCTAAACCGCACCTGTTTCCCGTTTAACCTGGCATTGAAGAATGTCAGGCACCTTAAAACATGAGTGCCGCGAGGGGGTCGCGGCGCGGGGGATTATACGCAAGCAGGCACAAAAAAGCCGCCCGTAGGCGGCTTGGGTTAGCTTGTTATGGAGTTATTTGATGATTTTGCCTAAATTAATGAGCTGGGTTTCACCGTTGCCGCCGTCCACGCCATCGTTGTCGGTGACGATGTAAACATCGCCGTTCGGCATGACCGCCGAGCCTTCAACCTTCTCGAGTACGTTGCCGCCCGTTGCTTGCAGATCGCCCATCAGGTTGCTTACCAGCGTCTTGGTGACGGTCGCACCATTCGCGAGGCCGCTCAGGTCGATTTTGTAGAGCCTTTTGATGCGCGCATCCACGCCTGCCATGTTGTCACGCTCAACAATCAGGAACTGGTTGTTACCCAATGCGGTGATGTCCGAGAGACCCACCCAGCCGCCGTTCGGTGAGAGAGTGGCATCCAGCGGGTAATACATAAATGACCAGGTTTTGGCATTTAGATCATAAATACCCAAGCGCGGGTTGGGCTCATTATTCCATGCACGCTGGAAGGCCACGATGAGCTTGCCGTTGGATTCAGTCACGCCTTCAAAGCCAAAACGCTCTTGCACTTTGTTCAGATCGTCGGGCAGCAGAATCACCTCTTGAATCACGCCTGCAGCATCGGTTTTGACGATCATATTCGGCTTGGTGACGGGGTAGTCTTTTTTTCCAACCGTGCCCGCGCCTTCGGAGGCCAGCCAGAATCCGCCATCGCTTGCGACTGCAATGCCTTCAGGGTCGATATTCACCGAGCCATCGGCATTGAGCATGAGTTTGAGGTCAGTTTGGTCAAAGGCGTTGGCATCACTCTTTTCTGGCAAGCTCTTCTTCAAAGCGGCAAGTACGCCCTTGCTGTCTTTGATGATGGTTTCAGCCTTGATTTGCGCTGGTTTTTGGCTCACATCCAGCGTGAAGATGCGGTTGGCGGCAAAAAAGCTGTCATTGACGCTATAGAGCGTGGTATCGCTCTTCGCCGCCAAGCTGGAAAGCGCAGCCCAAGCAATCGGCGTGCCGCTGCTGTTATCCACGGATTGCAGGGTGGGGTAGGCGGCCTTGGCGCTCTGATACTGGTAGATATTGACCACTGAACGCACGCCATCGCCACGGTCGTCTTCTTCACTCGCTGCAATTAGGAGATTGCGGCTTGGAATGGCGAGTACGCCTTCGGGTCCCATGCCGGCAGGCAGAACCTGCTTGAAAGCGGGCGTGTTGGCGCTGCTTAAATCATACACACCGACGACGCTGGAGCGCTCGGAGCAGACGAAGGCGTAATCGGTAAAGCCGCTGCTTGTGCTGAAGCGCGCGTATTCGGCATTTTCCGGCTCGTTACCCTTAGCATCCGAGCGTTTGTCGTTGTAGTGCCCGATGCGCGCCATCAGGTGTTCCATGCTGTTGCCGGAATCATAGGCCACGCTGCCATCAATGTTGAACAGGGTGAAGCCACGGCTGCCGCCATTCAGGTCGCCTTCGTTGGCGGTAATGAACTGGGTCTTGGATGTCCAAGTGACACCGTCCGGCTCGCGCAGGCGGTTGGCTTGGTCTTCAATTTGTTTGATGTAGCTTGCGCTTTTAGTGATCGAAGTGCCGTCAGCTTTCTTACCGCTGATTTCGTCGGTAAGGTCAATTTGGCTTAGGTTCACGCTGCCCGCACTGAAATGCTTGGTGATTTTGCTGCTCGCAAGATCAACCAAGGCAATGTGGTTGTTTTCTTGCATGGTGACCACGGCGATATTGTCTTCATTGATATCGACGTATTCCGGCTCTGGATCGGTGGGGTACAGGGTGGCAATGCCCGTCATATCAACGTTGCGCAGTTTCCAAGTACTCGCCGCACCGATGGTATCGACGATTACTAAGCTACCCGCCGGAAGTTGCGGCATAGCACCCTTGTTCACACTTTCATCACGCTCGTTTTCAATCGCAATGGCGGCATATTTGCCATCTTTGCTTGTGGCGACCGAATCAGGCTGACCAGGAAGATCCAGGCTGGCGACGATTTTCTGGCTGGCGATGTCCACCACAACCAGTTTGCCGGAAGGCTCTACATAGCTTTTTGAGGTGTTGACTCCTACGAGTACATTCGCGCCCATAACGCTGACTGAAGTCGGCTCGCCGCCCATGTCAAGGTGGCCTTTCGCCTTAGGTTTAGTGGGGTCAGTAATGTCAACAAAACCGATTTCGCCTTTGGGGCTGTTGGAATAAATCAGGGTCATGCCATCCGTGCTTGCGGTCACAATTTCCGCCGCAGTGGAATCCTTACCCGTTTCGCAGGATGCGCCGATTTGTGAGCACACGGGGAACACCGCCACGCGATTGAAGTGCATGTCGGAGTTAGGTTTGGACACATCAGGTGCGGGTGGAATTACAGGCACAGGAGTAACTACAGGCGCAGGCGCAGGCGCAGGTGTAGCGTCATCACCGCCACAACCGTGCAGCATGGCGACAATGGACAAGCTAATAGCGACTGAGAGCAGGTTTTTGTTAAACATCGTTGATTCTCCAGAAACTCAAGACAGTGCGGGGTAAAAAAACAGCCGCAAAGACTAGATGGTGTCGTCACGAGATTTTCAGCCAAAGCACTAAACATCGAATTTGAATGGCCGCAACGAAAGAGGACAAATTCTTTGCATAACGGGTCGCAATTCCTCGCCACCGCTTGAGATGCAGGA
>JBFXGB010000053.1:0-14111 GCA_050178405.1 Halothiobacillaceae bacterium | reverse complement strand
CGCGCCCATCGGCATTTTCCCGCCAACGCACCCGATCGCCCGTCGCCACTGCGCCCAAGGTTTGCTTGACCGTACAGCCATGACGCTCACCGCTCTCGCGATCCTCCAGCATCACTTGCTTGCCGTGGTGCGCCACCACAAGGCCGGGGCGCAAATCGACGTTATCCACTTCACGCGCATTGCGTTGTTCGATATTGCGCCGTTGTTGATCGTTTAAGTGGCGTTTTGCCATGAATAATTCAGCCTTAATTTAATTAGGGGTAACACAAACCGTGGATTTAGCCCCCTCGCCCCTCGCGGGAGAGGGTTGGGGAGAGGGGGCGCGAGGGCATCTGCTAAAACAAAGACCATGCCAACTTCCCCACCCTCTCCCCAGCCCTCCCCCATCAAGGGGGAGGGAGTAAATCCGCCTGTCCGCGCAAACTTATCAATGCAATAAAAACAGGCTTGCTAAGCCTAAGAAAATAAAAAACCCACCCGAATCGGTAATCGCCGTAATCAGCACACTCGAACCCAAAGCCGGATCACGCCCCATGCGGGCACGCGCCACCGGAATACTTACCGCCATGATTGCTGCAAGCACAAAATTAAGCGTCACCGCCAGCATCATCACTCCGCCGAGCGGCAAATCCTTGTACATCACCAACGTAATCACCGCGAGCGCCGCGCCCCACATCAAGCCATTGATTAAAGCGAGGCTCACTTCCTTAAAATATAAATTACGCACATCCGTGCCGCTCAGAGGATTATTCGCCAACGCACGCACAATCATCGTAATCGTCTGATTGCCCACATTGCCGCCCATGCCCGCCACAATCGGCATGAGCGCCGCCAGCGCCACTAACTGCGAAATTGTGCCTTCAAACAGGCTAATCACGCTGGAGGCAATCAGCGCCGTAACAAGATTCACCCCAAGCCACGGGGCGCGGTTTTTCAGACTTTTCGAGAGCGGCGCAAAAATATCCTCTTCTTCGCGCAGACCGCCCTGGCTTAATTGTTCAAGCTCTTGGCGCTCTTTGATGTAATGCACCATTTCATCCACCGCCAAACGCCCCACCACCACCCCATGCTGATCCACCACCGGCGCGGTGATTAAATCGTAGCGTTCGAACGCTTCGGCGGCATTTTGCATTTCGCCATCCACCTCAAAAAAGCGTGCCGAGGCTTGCATAATCTGCCCCACCTCATCCTCTGGCTGCGACACCAGCAAGGTTTTCAGCGCCAGAACCCCGCGCAGGTGCTCGTCACGATCAACCACAAACAACTGATCGGTGTGATCGGGCAACTCTTTGAGACGGCGTAAATAGCGCAGCACCACCTCCACGCTTACATCCTCGCGCACATTCACCATCTCAAAATCCATACGCGCACCGACCACATGGTCAGGGTACGACATCGCCAAACGCACCTGCTCGCGCTCTTCGGGATTGAGGGTTTTATACACGCCCTGCAAGGCTTCGTCCGGCAAATCAGCGGCAAGATCGGCGATTTCATCCGCATCGAGCTGCTCAGTCGCCGCCACAATCTCATCGGTATCCATCACCTCAAGCAGCGACTCACGCACCGCATCCGAGGTTTCCAGCAATACCTCGCCGTCCCTGTCCGACTTCACCAAGTCCCAGACAATTAAGCGATCTTTACGCGGCAACATTTCCAGAATGCGCGCCACATCCGCAGGGTGGATTTTTTCCAACTTAGCCGACAAAGCCACAAGATGCTGCTTGTGCACCATGTTTTCCACGATGGAGCTACGCTCATCAGCGGCCTCTTCCCGCGCCACAAGCTGCTCAACCAAGCGTTGGCGCTCAAGCAACTCGTGAATCTCGCTCACCCACTCACGAATATGCTCCGCGCTATGTTGTTGCTCGCTCATCGTCTAAACATCCTGCTAAAGTGGCCGCCATCTTAACAGCAAGCCCGTTGCATAAACTTGAAGAACTTGCTTACGATTTCGCTTCTTTTTCTTCTATTTTTGAAAAAGGAAGTGCTCTTGTAGCCCGGATGTCAATCCGGGGCAGGCTTCACAACCAAGCACAGCTGCCCCGGATTCCCGCTGCGCTCCATCCGGGCTACATGGGTCATCCATAGATTCTACCAACCCTTGGACATTCACTATGCAAAACCGCCTTATCTGGATCGACCTTGAAATGACCGGCCTCGAACCTGAGCGCGATGTGATTATCGAAATCGCCACCTTAGTGACCGACGAACAGCTCAACATCCTCGCCGAAGGGCCGACACTCGCCATCCACCAATCCGAGAGCGTGCTGGCGGGTATGGATGAATGGAACCAGACCCACCACAGCGCCTCCGGTCTTTTGGAGCGCGTGCGTTCAAGCCCGCATCAGATGACTGATGCAGAGCAGCTGACCCTCGATTTTCTTAAAACATGGAGCGACAAACGCAGCTCGCCGATGTGCGGCAACAGCATTTGTCAAGATCGCCGCTTTCTCGCCCGCCACATGCCTAATCTCGAAGATTTTTTTCACTATCGCAATCTTGATGTCAGCACAATCAAGGAATTAGCACGCCGCTGGTATCCCAATGTGCCCAAATTCGAGAAAGCAGGCGCACATCGTGCCTTGGATGATATTCGCGCTTCGCTGGATGAGTTGCGCTATTACCGGGAAACTATCTTGCGTTAAATGGACTCACACTTGCGCACGAGAGTGCGCGGATTCGGCTTTCGGCTTTCGGCTTTCGGCTTTCGGCTTTCGGCTTTCGGCTTTCGGCTTTCGGCTTTCGGCTTTGGATTTCCCGTCCCCTTTTGGGGTCGCCGTGAACGAAGTGCTGTAGGCAGGGTAAACAGGCCATGGATGGCCTGTTTAGTCCCCTCGCAACATGGATGTTGCGTGGGGACGGCCTTGCCGGAGGCGCTTTGTTCATGGCTTGCCCGAAGGGCGACCCCAGAGGGCGTGTTCTTTTGGTGACTTTTCTTGCACGAGCAAGAAAAGTTACTCGCCCGTATCAATCACGTTGTGTGCAGGGTGCAACGTTAAGACGGGCGAAAAAGCCCACCACCGGTTCTAGGACGGTGGCATTGTTTCGCCCGTTTCTAGGGTGCTGCTTCGCAAAAAGCATGTTTGATACGGGCGAGTAACTTTCTTTGCTTGCACAAAGAAAGTCACCAAAGAAATGCACCCCGTTGATGCCGCCCTTCGGGCAAGCCGTGAACAGACCTGCATAAACTGGGTCGTCTCAACGCGACATCCTGTCGCGGAGAGACTAAAAGCGCCATCCATGGCGCTTTTACCCAGCTTATGCAGGTCTGTTCACAGCGGCATCAAAAGGGGGCGGGAAAGCCAAATCCAAATCCCAAATCCAAATCCCAAAGCCAAATCCGTGCATGGCGTGCGCCACTGCCCTTACGTCCTCACGCTATGCCGCATGATTCGTCCTTTTTCGCGCTCCCAATCGCGCTCCTTTTCGCTTGCGCGTTTGTCGAATTCTTTTTTGCCCTTGCCTAAGCCGATTTCAACTTTCAGGCGGCTGCCTTTCCAATACATGGCGAGCGGAATCAGCGCGAAACCTTTGCGCTCAACAGCGCCGATCAATTCACTGATTTCCTTGCGGTGCATCAAGAGCTTGCGTGTGGCGGTCGGGTCGGGCTTGACGTGGGTGGAGGCGGAGAGCAGCGGTGAAATTTGCGCGCCAAACAAAAACGCTTCGCCGTTTTTGAGCAGCACATAGCTATCGGTGATTTGGATTTTGCCATCACGAATGGCTTTGACTTCCCAGCCTTGCAGCACGATGCCCGCCTCGTAACGTTCTTCAAAGGCAAAATCATGCTTGGCTTTTTTATTTAGGGCGACGGTGGCGCTGCCTTGGGTGCTTTTTTTATCTTTTGCCATGGTATTGAGGTGTGGGCTGTATGCGCGGCATTCAAGCCTTGGGTCTATTCATTCGAGGGCGAGCATCTTACCATTAAGCTTTAATGAACCCTTTGCCGAGTCGTCAATTCATGTCCCAAACCAAGCGCGTTTCTATTCACGGTCAATGGTCGTCCCGTTGGGCGTTTATTCTGGCGGCCACGGGCGCGGCGGTGGGCTTGGGTAATATCTGGAAATTCCCCTACATCATGGGGCAAAACGGCGGCGGGGCGTTTGTGCTGCTGTACCTTGCCTGCATTTTGTTGGTGGCTACGCCGATTTTTATTGCCGAAGTGATGTTGGGACGACGTGCGCGGCTCAGTCCGGTGCAGGGGATGGCACTGCTTGCGAAGGAAGAAAAAGCCTCGCCGGCATGGAAGTACCTTGGCTGGATGGGTGTGGTGGCGGGGTTTTTAATTCTTAGTTATTACAGCGTGATTATGGGCTGGGCGATGGCGTATGTTGAGCGCGCCATTACCGGTAGTTTTCATGGGCTTGATGGCGCGGCCTTAAAAAGCATGTTTGAGAGCTTCAAGGCCGATCCGATGGAATTGTTATTTTGGCATAGCTTGGCGATGCTGATTACGATGCTGGTGGTGGTGCGTGGGGTGCGCGCTGGGCTGGAAGCTTTTACCGCGCTGTTGATGCCTGCGTTGTTTGTGATTTTGCTGCTGCTGGTGGGCTATGGCATGAGTACTGGGCATTTTGTTGAGGCATTCAGCTACATGTTCACGCCGGATTTCAGCAAGCTCAACGCCAACTCGGTGGTGGTGGCCTTGGGGCATTCATTCTTTACCTTGAGCATCGGCATGGGGCTGATTATGGCCTATGGCTCGTATATGCCGGATAGGGTATCGATTCCGCAAACGGCGTTATATGTAGTCGCAGCGGATACCACAATTGCCTTGCTTGCGGGCTTGGCGATTTATCCGGTGGTGTTTGCCAATGGGTTGGAGCCCTCGGCGGGGCCTGGGCTGGTGTTTCAAACTTTGCCGATTGCCTTTGGGCAGATGCCTTTGGGTGTGCTGATTGGTACGCTGTTTTTTGCGCTTTTGACTCTGGCCGCGTGGACATCTTCGATTTCGATGATTGAGCCTGCGGTGGCACATTTGGTAGAAAAACGGGGTTGGACGCGGGTTAAAGCGGGGGTGTGGCTCGGTCTGGGTGCATGGTTACTTGGCATTGCCAGTGTGTTGTCGTTCAATCATTGGAACGAATTCAAAATGTTTAATAAGACATTTTTTGAGCTGCTGGACTTTGCCACCTCGAATATCATGTTGCCGCTTGGTGGTTTGTTGATTGCTATTTTTGCCACCTGGATGATGCGCCGTGAAGCGAGCTTTGATGAGCTAGGTTTGTCGCCGCGCATGTATGCGCTGTGGCGCGTGTTGACCCGTTATGTTGCGCCTTTGGGGATTGTGGTGATCTTTCTTTATGGTTTGGGAATTTTTGGATGAGTCGTTTGCATCGTGAGGCCATCGTGCCGTATTCAGCGCATGAGATGTTCGCCTTGGTGGGCGCAGTTGAGGATTATCAGCACTTTTTGCCCTGGTGCAGCCACTCAAGTCGGCTGCAGAAAGCCCCAGATGAGGTGATTGCCAGCGTGACCATTAGCAAAGGCGCGCTGCGCAAGAGCTTTACCACGCATAATTTTTTGCAGGCCGACACAATGATTGAAATGCGACTGCTTGATGGGCCGTTCAAACAGTTGCACGGATTTTGGCGTTTTGAGCCGATGGGTGAGCGAGGCAGTAAAATTAGCCTTGATCTTGAGTTTCAATTTTCCAATAAGCTGATTGAATTTGCCGTAGGACCCGTGTTTACCACGATAACGAGCGAGATGGTGCGCTCATTCCAGCGGCGCGCGGAGCAGGTGTATGGCCGGCGAGTCTGATTTGATTGAAGTTGAGGTGGCATACGCCTTGCCCGAGCGGCAAACCTTGTTGCGCCTCAAGGTGCCGCAGGGTACGACGGCGCTACAAGCCGTCGAGCGTTCTGGGTTGCTGGAGCGTTACCCGGACTTGGATTTAGCAGGCAGCAAATTAGGTATTTTTGCCAAGGTCGTGCCGCCCGCGCGTGAATTGCGCGAGGGAGATCGGGTGGAAATCTATCGTCCGCTTATCGCCGATCCCAAAGCCGTGCGCCAGAAACGTGCCGAAGAGGGCAAAAAGCTGAAAAAAGGCGGCGGCTGATGCGGGCAAAAAAACAACTTGGCTGCGTAAGTCTTATTTATTTAATTAGGACTTAAGCAAAATGGCTGCTTTTTCTCCCTCCCCCTTGATGGGGGAGGGTTGGGGAGAGGGTGGGGAAGCTGGCATAAGCCTATGTTTTAGTGGATGTTGTCACCCCCTCTCCCCAACCCTCTCCCACGAGGGGAGAGGGGGCTAAATCAGGATTTTGCGTAAGTCCTAATTTATTTAATGTAGCCCGGATGAAGCGCAGCGAAAATCCGGGGCGGCCGTGCCGTTTGCCAAGCCTGCCCCGGGTTGACACCCGGGCTCCATGAGCTGAATTTTTTACAGCATGGTCAAAGGCAAGGTGGGTAAGTCGGCCAAGGGCGGTTCGGAGCGCTCTAGTTTGCCGTTGGCATCAAAGAATAAGGCAAACTTGCGCTCTACGGGTGCATCTTTTCCCGCTTTGTGGAAGTACACATAATCCCAGCGGTTGGCGTTAAACATATCCTCAAGCATCGGTGTGCCGAGGATGAAGCGCACTTGGTCTTTGCTCATGCCGAGTTTGAGTTGCGACAGTTTGTCATCTTCAAGGATGTTGCCTTGGTTGATGTCAAATTGGTAAGGCTGAAGAAATGTCGGCCAGGAGCTGGTGGCGCAGGCGCTCAAAAGAAGGGGTAGGGTGGCGGAAAGAATGAGAAGGCGTGCGTGTTGCATGGTGTTGTGTAACGATGTGTGAAAAAACTTGCGTTAAAATACACGCAAAAGGTGGTTTGTATCTACTTTTTCTATTCATGCGCTGGTGGGCATACGTTGATTGACTCTAGCGATAGCCTCGTTTTAACTCACTTAGGACTTACGCAAAACCGCCCCAGCGGCGTTAAAGCGTCTTGTTGTGCTGAGTGTTGCACTGTCTTTGGCGATTTGCCTTGCTGGAACACTTTTGCGTAAGTCCTATCTCAATCAAGGATAAATTGTGGAAACCAATGAACTAAAAAAAGCGGGCTTGAAAGTCACCTTGCCGCGCGTGCGTATTTTGGAGTTGTTGGAGCATCATGCCAACGAGCATCTTTCGGCGGAGGATATTTATCGTTTGCTGCTGGATAACGATGAAGATATTGGCTTGGCCACGGTGTACCGCGTGCTGACGCAGTTTGAGGCGGCGGGCATTGTGTGTCGCCATCAGTTCGAGGGCGGCAAGGCGGTGTTTGAGCTGATTTCCAAGGGCGAGCATGACCATATCGTGTGTGTGAAAACAGGCTTGGTCGAGGAGTTTCATGATCCGGTGATTTTTGAGCGCATTCAGCGTATTGCTGAAGAACATGATTTTGAAATGACCGATCATTCTTTGGTTATTTTTGGCATTAAGCGCAAGCCCAAGGTCTGATAGCTTGAAAATTCTCGCCCTTGATACCTCAACCGAGGCGTGCTCGGCTGCTCTGTTGCATGATGGGCAGGTGTTTGAACAGTACGCTCTGACCCCGCGTGAGCATACGCAGATGATTTTGCCGATGGTGCGGCGCGTGTTGGCTGAGGCGGGCTTAGATTTGAACGAGCTGGACGGCATTGCTTTTGCGCGAGGCCCCGGCGCGTTTACCGGCTTGCGTATCGCAGCGGGGGTGACGCAAGGGCTGGCTTTGGGGGCGAACCTGCCCGTAATGCCCGTGTCGAGCTTGGCGGCGCTGGCGCATGGTGTGTGGCGCGTACATGGGGCGGACAAGGTTCTGACTGCCTTGGATGCGCGGATGCACGAAGTCTATTGGGGGGCGTGGCGCGTGCTGGGTGAGGGGCGGGTTGTTTTGGATGGCGAGGAGCGTGTGCTTGCCCCTACGAACGCACCGCTGCCTGACGCTGCGGATTGGTTTGCTGCGGGTTCGGGTTGGTCGGCGTATGCAGACACGCTTTTACCGCGTTTTTCAAGCGTCATGCGTGCGCATGATGCAGAGATTTTGCCGTGTGCGCATGATGTGGCCTTGATTGCCGCGCATCTTGTCGCGCATGGCGCATGGCAGCCCGCCTTGGATGCGCAACCGGTGTATCTGCGCGATAACGTGGCGGATAAGCCTAAACAGCTACTCCTTTGAGAATCTGCGTTGCGTTCTCGCTTGATGCTGAGTTGCGGCGGAAAAATTGACTTCAAAATGCTCATGTAGCCCGGGTGTTAACCCGGGAGTGTTGCGCAATGGTCGTGGCCTGCCCCGGATTTTCGCTGCGCTTCATCCAGGCTACGCGAGCATGTCTCTTAATTAGGACTTACGCAGAACTTGGATTTAGCCCCCTCTCCCCTTGTGGGAGAGGGTTGGGGAGAGGGGGTGCAGCCTTCGCTAGAACATGGACTTGCGCTAACTTCATCACCCTCTCCCCAGCGACCCCCTCGCTACGCTCTCCCCCATCAAGGGGGAGGGAGTAAAACAACCGTTCTGCGTAAGTCCTATTAATATCGTGATGAGGCCTAGTTCAGAGCTTTGGCGGAACGGGCGACTCTTGCGCGGCGGCGGTACGCCCTTCGGCCACAAAACGCATGATGGCTTCATCATGCGCATGAATCAGCGGAATTAACGTAAGGTCGGTGCAGGTTAATTCGGCGCACAATCCATCTGCGCGCTCTATCAGTTCAACGTGAATCGCGTCGCGTTGCTCAAACAGCATGGCAAAGAGTGGATCCCACGAACGAATCGCCCGCCCTTTGGCAAAGCGTGCTTTCATGTCTTGGGCATGACGCTGGAGAATCTGCGCAAGTGCCGCATCAGTGCTTGTGGTGCAGGTACGGATGCCGTTGGGCAGATGTTCGGTCACGCGGCGAAGCTGTGCGTGAGCATCCAGCAGGCTTTGAATATCCGCTTGGTGCGCTTGGTGCTCGGCATCGTTGCCGCCGCGTCCGTGTTTGTAGATTTTGTCTTCGCTCATTTTAATGTCTCCACGACAAGATAGGTTGCGCTCATACGATCCTGCAAAGCACGGCGTTGCGGGTCAACATACAGCATTAAAACGCCAAGCCCCAACAGCCCCCAGCTCGGAATCGCCCACAGTGCGCGGCGCAGGAGTTTGCCCGTTGTCGGTGCTTGCCCAGAGGTATCCACCAATCGCAGCCGCCATGCGCGCATCCCAAGCGTTTGCCCGTTTTTGTGCCAGAAAAACACAAAAAACCCCAAGGCTGTGCCATAGAGCATCACTACATACGCCCAATGCGCCCAGCCGTCTTCGGGCAGCGCCTCACCATGGGTGAAGAACAAGAGCAAGGCGGATTGCAAAAACCAGAGGGCGATAATCAGTAGCCAATCGTAGATAAGCGCACCGAGACGGCGCAAAAGGCCGGGCGGAACTGATATATCAAGATGGCTCATGCGCTAGGTGGCCATATTTGCGCACCATGCAGCAGGCGCAATATTTCTATGCGTTCTTGGTTGATGCGGTACACAAGAATGAACGGCGTACGCTGAATGACTAACTCACGGGTTGTCGAGATGCGTCCTGGTCGACCCATTTGGGGCTGTGCAAGGAGATAATCCACTTGCTTTTCTATTTCTTCATCTAAACGAATGGCGGCGAGCGGGTGTTTTTGCGCAATGTAGTCAAGCTGCTCGAAGCGCTGCTGCTGTGCCGCAAGGCTCCAGACGAGCGTCAAAGCGTATCCGCTCCATGCGAGCCTGCGTGTTCAGCGCGTTGCATCCAACGTTGGCGATGCAATGTGGATTGCTGTTTGAGTTCATCATTGGATAGCCAGATCATGTTGGGTGAATCCGCCTCAATCAACGCATCTTCAACGTGTGCCCTAAACCAAGCATCGTGTATGGACGACTGTTCGAGTGCCTCGCGCAGAATTAAAAGCATTTCTTCCTGCATGGATTGCCCATGCTGGGCTGCGCGCTGGCGCAGGCTGGCTTCGAGGTCGTCGTCGATATTTTGGACGGTGAGGGTGGCCATGATCGGGGGTTCTCGCATTGTAAAGGCAATGGCTACATTGTGTTCGGGTGGAATGTCTGGTGCAAGCATATCGTGCATGGGATGTTGGGTTGAGGGTGCTTTTGCGTTAATGCTACTTCAATGATGACAATAGCTTTTCTACGAACTTAAACCGCGCTTCCGCTTCATCCATCGGTGCGTTAAACCGCAAAATATCCTGTCCGCCGAGTTGGTAGGTTTTGGGGGCGGATTGCATGAGTTTGACGATGCTCATGGGGTCGATGGGGGGCTTAGGCTCAAACAGGATGCGCCCGCCTTGTGGGCCGGCTTCGAGTTTGCGGATGCCAAGGGCTAGTGCGCGTAGGCGCAGGGCGGCTTGGCGCATGAGGTTTTGGGTGGGGTTTGGCAGTAGGCCGAAGCGGTCGATGAGTTCAACGCGCATTTCGTCCAAATCTTTTTGGCTTTTGAGACTGGCAATGCGTTTGTAAAGAATTAAGCGCGTGTGGACATCGCCCACGTAGTCTTCGGGCAAGAGGGCAGGCAGGCGTAAGTCAATTTCGGTGCCGTGGCGCAGGGGCTGCATGAGTTCGGGTTGGTGGCCGGATTTGATGGCGTTGACGGCGCGCTCGAGCAGTTCCATGTAGAGGGTGAAGCCGATTTCGCTCATTTGGCCGCTTTGTGATTCGCCCAATAGCTCGCCCGCGCCACGGATTTCTAAGTCGTGGGTGGCGAGGGTGAAGCCGACACCTAAATCTTCTAGCTTTTCGATGGCCTCCAAACGTTTGACGGCATCGGGGGTGATGCTGTCCTTCGGTGGGGTGATGAGGTAACAATAGGCGCGATGATGCGAGCGCCCGACGCGGCCACGCAGTTGGTGCATTTGCGCGAGGCCGAGTTTGTCGGCGCGGTGGATGAGGATGGTGTTGGCACTGGGGTTGTCAATGCCGGATTCGATAATGGTGGTGCTAACTAAGACGTTGAAGCGTTGGTGGAAGAAGTCGGCGGTGACGCGCTCCAGTTCTTTTTCCGGCATTTGACCGTGGGCAAATTGGATGCGTGCTTCGGGAATCAGCTCGCCCAGTTCGCGGGTGATGCGTTCGATGGTATCGACTTCGTTGTGCAAAAAGTACACCTGTCCGCCGCGTTTGAGTTCGCGCAGGATGGCTTCACGGATCAGCGCGTTGTCCCATTGCGTGACCATGGTTTTGACGGCGAGGCGGTCTTTGGGCGGGGTGGCGATGATGGAGAGTTCGCGCAGGCCGGAGAGCGCCATGTTGAGCGTGCGCGGGATGGGGGTGGCGGTCATGGTTAAAAGGTCAACTTCGGCGCGCAGGTTTTTGAGCTGTTCTTTGTGGCGCACGCCAAAACGCTGTTCTTCGTCGATGATGACTAAGCCTAGGTTTTTGAAGCGAATATCCGGCGAGATGAGTTTGTGCGTGCCGATGACAATGTCCACTTTGCCCTCGGCGAGTGCCTCTAGGGTCTGCTTGCTTTCTTTGCCGCTGGTGAAGCGCGACATGCCTTCGATTTTGACGGCGAAATCAGCAAAACGGTCGCGGAAATTGCGCAAGTGTTGTTGCGCAAGCAGGGTGGTGGGGGCGAGCACGGCGACTTGGCGGCCTCCTTGCACGGCGACAAAGGCGGCACGCATGGCGACTTCGGTTTTGCCAAAGCCGACATCGCCGCAGACCACGCGATCCATCGGTTGGCCGCTGGTCATGTCGTGGATGACGCTTTGAATGGCGGCGAGTTGGTCGGGGGTTTCTTCAAACGGAAAGGCGGCGGCAAATTGGGCATAGGCGGCAGGATCGAGCACGAAGGCGTGGCCTTTGCGTGCGGCGCGGCGGGCGTTCAAATCGAGCAATTCGGCGGCAATGTCGCGGGTTTGCTCCATGGCTTTGCGCTTGGCTTTGTCCCAGGTTTCTGAGCCGAGTTTGTGCAGCGGCGCGTTGTCGGGGGTGGTGCCGCTGTAGCGCGAGATGAGTTGCAGGCTGGCGACGGGGACGTAGATGCGATCACCCCCTGCGTATTCGAGGGTGAGAAATTCTTCATCAAAGCCGCTGACATTGAGCACGCTCAAGCCCTGATAGCGGCCTACGCCGTGGTCTTCGTGCACCACGGGTGCGCCAATGGCGAGTTCGGTGAGGTTGTGAATCAGGCTTTCGGCATCGCGCGTGCGTTTGCTGCGTTTGCCACGTTGGGCGACGCGCTCAGAAAAAAGCTGGGTTTCGCTGATGAGGGTGAGAGGTAAACCTTTCTCGTCAGGGGAGGAGGGGAGATAAAAACCATCGTCGAGCGGTGCGGTGATGAGGAGTTGGGTTTTGTTGGAGGCGAGAGCCTCCGCCCACGTTTCGACCGTGTCAAAGCGTAAATTGTGGCGGCGCAGCAAATCGCCTAGGGCTTCGCGGCGGCCTGGGGATTCGGCGGCGATCAGGGTTTTGCCGTTGGTCTCGGCGATAAGCTGGCGCAGGGCGTGCGCGGGGTCGTCGGTCTTGGGTTGCCAGCTTAAATCGGGCAGAGGGGTGACGGGAAAGCGCGCGGCTTGCGGGAAGTCGGGGTTGTTTTCGGTAATCACGCGCACTTGCAGGCGTGCAAATAGCATTTCATCGAGCTGCTCACGGGTGAGGAACAGCATTTCTGGCGGCAGCAAGGGGCGTTCACGATCATGACGGCGCTGATCAAAACGCTCATGCGCTTCGTGCAGAAATTCATCCGCCGCCGCGTCAAGTCCGGGCAAGCTGAGGCAGAGGGTTTGGGCGGGTAGGTAGTCGAATAAGGTGGCGAGGCCATCGAAAAATAGCGGTAGGTAGTATTCAATGCCAGCAAAGGGCAGGCCTTGTTGCAGTTGGCGCAAAAGCTCGCGCCCGGCCAAATTGCCGCCATGGTCGAAATAGTGCCCCCAAGCTTTGCGGGCATGCTTGATACCAGTCTCATCGAGCGGATAGTCGCGGGCGGGCAGTAGGTTGAGCGCGTCGATGCTCTCGAGGCTGCGCTGGGTTTCTGGGTCGAACAGGCGCAGGGATTCGATTTCGTCGTCGAATAAGTCCACGCGCACGGGCAGGTTTTGGCCGCTGGGGAATAAATCGAGAATCGCGCCGCGCACGGCAAATTCGCCATGCTCCATGACTTGGGTCACGTTGCGGTAGCCCGCATCAGATAGGCGTTTGCGGAAGGCTTCGACATCCAGACGCTGGCCTTTTTTAAGCTGAATGCTGCGCCCGCGCACATAATCCGTCGGCGGCAGGCGCATGAGCATGGATGGCGCAGAAACAATCACGATGCCTTGTTTAAGTTCCGGCAGGCAGTCAAGCGTGGCCAGGCGTTGCGCAATCAGGTCTTGATGCGGCGAGAACAGGTCATAGGGCAGGGTTTCGGTGTCGGGGAAAACACGAATCGGGAAAGTGTCGCCCATAAAGAAACGACATTCGGCTTCAAAACGGTAAGCATCCTGCATGGTGGGGGCGATGAGCAGGAGCAGGCCAGGGTGGCGTTTGGCGGTTTCGGCAACAAGAAGGCTTAAGGCCGAGCCGGAAGGTTGCCGCCAGTAGAGCGGGTCACGCGGGTTTTTGGGCAGGGTGGGGCAAAAGAAGGTGGTGTTTTTCATGCGCGTATTGTCCCATGTGGGAAAGCTTTGGTCAGCAGTGCCTTGTGCGAGACGTACTCAGCGCACTCAATTTTTGTTAGGCTGAATAAGTTTTTAGCTTTGTTCAATTTAATTTGAGGTGTGGGTCATGAAACAGAATGTGGGGCCAACGGATGTGATTTTGCGTATGTCGGCAGGCTCTCTGCTGGTTTTTATGTCGTTGATGGGGGTTATTGGCTGGTGGGGGCTGATTGGTGTTGTGCCGTTTGCTACCGGGGTGTTGAAGCACTGCCCTTTGTATAATTTATTGAATATCAATACGTGCGAAAAACAAGACCCACCACCCAATTGATTGTTGTGTGAGTGAGAAATAAATAGGACTTACGCAAAACTTGGATTTAGCCCCCTCTCCCCTCGCGGGAGAGGGTTGGGGAGAGGGGGTACAAACTTTGCCAGAACATAGACTTGCACCAACTTCACCACCCTCTCCCCCACCCTCCCCCGTCAAGGGGGAGGGAGTTAAACAACCATTCTGCGTAAGACTTAATAAAAAAACCTCGCCCTTTTTGGAGCGAGGTTTTTTTA
>JBFXGB010000052.1:0-15102 GCA_050178405.1 Halothiobacillaceae bacterium | reverse complement strand
ATAATATAACCAAGCCGGTGATTATTGTGAGCGCGCACATGGCGAACTAGGAGCTAATGGGTCATGTTGTCGAACACATTGGTGGCAATATCAGTGATATTTACCTGCCATTATCCAATCCTGTTCAAGCGCTCATTACTAGCGAGGTTCGTGCGCAATGGAAATTTGCTCGCAACCAGCCCGTGCATCTCGTCGAGGCCAATTCGTCAGCCATGCGCGCAATGACTAAAGCACTTAAGCATGGTAACAACCTATTGTTATTTATTGATGAGGTTAAAGATAATACAGTTCAGTCACCTCGGTTAGGTCGCCAATACCCACATCGAGGTAATTTGTGGTTTGCCGCTCGCCTTGCTGCGCGTTTTAATGTTGATATCTTGCCTATCCATATTGAACCCGCTGGCATCTCGCGTTACCGAGCGATTATTGAGCCGTCATTAAGCCCCTCGTCGTGTGCAGAAAAAAACACAGAGAAAGCCGAAGTCCTTGCCAATCAAATCGATCAAATTCTCACGCTTTGGATAAAAAAGAACCCAGAACACTGGTATTACCTACCCATGTTTTAGGCACGTGTCATGTCTTTTTCCAGTCTCAGAGATATGGCAGAGGTAGGTGACGCGAACGAGTAGGTATAAAAGTAGAGGCTAAGGTTGGGGTTTTTTTCCCATTCACTCATGTCCGCAGTCCACCAACAAGATTCTGAAAATAGAACACTCGGGGTGGTCGTTTTTTGAGTTTTTATCAATCTTGGGTATAAAAAAACCCGCAAAATCAGCGGGTTAGGAGAAATTATTGGTGCCCGGAGCGGGACTTGAACCCGCATGACCGTTAGGTCGAGAGATTTTAAGTCTCTTGCGTATACCGATTTCGCCATCCGGGCGAAGGGCGTGAAATGTGGAGGCTGGACCCGGAATCGAACCGAGGTAAGCGGATTTGCAATCCGCGACATAACCACTCTGACATCCAGCCATTAGTGTCACCGTCAAATCTTTGTGATTCAACACACAATCAGGAGCGCGCATTTTATGCTGTTCGCTTGTTCTGTCAAGTTGTGGGCTGTAATCAAGTCTTCATCCAATCAGTCATCGAATTTATTCACGCTGCCCCCTGGGTTGGGCATCGTGTGCCGCGCTGGTATAAAATGCGACATTACGTTTTAGTTCGAGTGCAAAGCATGCTCATTCTTCCTGGTTCCGTGGCTTTATCCGCAAGTCGGCTGAATAAATTGCTGGCGTCTTTGCGCCATGATGAGCCGCGTATTGAGGCGGTTGCGGCGCAGTTTGTGCATTTTGTGGATACGGAGTCGGCCTTGAGTGCGGACGAGCGAGCGCAGCTTGAGGCTGTGCTGGATTATGGTTCGACGGCGAGTGTGCATTTTACGGACGAGCTGCGGGTGGTGATTCCGCGTCCGGGGACGATTTCGCCTTGGGCATCCAAAGCGACGGATATTGCGCATAACTGCGGTTTGAGCATGATTCATCGCATTGAGCGCGGGGTGCAATACAGCGTTAAAACCAACGATGGGCAGCCATTGACCCGTGGGCAGCGCGAGGTGTTGGATGCGGCGCTGCATGATCGGATGACGGAAACGGTGTTGTCCTCATTGGAGGATGCGGTGGTTTTGTTCCATACCACCGAGCCTAAGCCACTGCGCACGGTGGATGTGTTGCAGGGCGGGCGTGAGGCGCTCGCTAAGGCGAATCGGGATTGGGGCTTGGCCTTGTCGGCAGATGAGGTGGATTATCTGGTGGAGAATTTCCAGAATCTTGCGCGTAATCCTTCGGATGTGGAGTTGATGATGTTCGCGCAGGCGAATTCGGAGCATTGCCGTCACAAGATTTTTAATGCCGATTGGGTGATTGATGGCAAGCCGCAGGCTAAAAGCCTGTTTGGCATGATTCGCAATACTTTTCATCATGCGCCGCAGGGGATTTTGTCAGCCTACAAGGATAATGCGTCGGTCATTGAGGGTGCGCGTGGCGGGCGTTTTTTTCCGGGGCAGGATGGTGTGTATCGGGCGCATGAGGAAGATATTCATATTTTGATGAAGGTGGAGACGCATAACCATCCGACGGCGATTTCACCGTTTCCTGGGGCGGCGACGGGTTCGGGCGGCGAGATTCGGGATGAGGGCGCAACGGGGCGCGGCAGTAAGCCTAAGGCGGGTTTGAGTGGTTTTTCGGTGTCGAATTTGCGTATTCCGGGTGCGGAGCAGCCTTGGGAGAAGGATCATGGCAAGCCTGAGCGCATTGTGTCTGCTTTGGACATTATGATTGATGGCCCATTAGGTGCGGCGGCGTTTAATAATGAGTTTGGTCGTCCGAATATCTGCGGTTATTTCCGTACCTATGAGCAGGATGCGCCAAGTGCTGCGGGCAGTCAGCTTCGCGGGTATCACAAGCCCATTATGAATGCGTGGGGCTTGGGCAAAAGCCGTGGAGAGCATGTCGAAAAAAACATCTTTGCCGACGGGGATGTGCTGCTTGTGCTGGGGGGGCCTGCCATGTTGTTTGGTTTGGGCGGTGGCGCGGCGTCGTCGGTGGCTTCGGGGGCTTCGGCGTTTGATTTGGATTTTGCTTCGGTGCAACGCGGTAATCCGGAAATGGAGCGGCGCTGCCAAGAGGTGATTGACCGTTGCTGGGCGATGGGCGCGGATAATCCGATTGTGTCGATTCACGATGTCGGTGCGGGTGGTATTTCTAACGCGTTTCCGGAGTTGGTGAACGATGCGGGGCGCGGGGCGCGTTTTGAGCTGCGTGCGGTGCCGAACGATGAGCCGGGCATGTCGCCGATGGAAATTTGGAGCAATGAGTCGCAGGAGCGCTATGTGCTGGCGATTCATCCTGAGAGTTTGGAGTTGTTCCAAAGCCTGTGCGAGCGCGAGCGTGCGCCGTTTGCGGTGGTGGGAACCGCGACGGCGGAGCAGCATTTGATGGTCGGTGATGCGTATTTTGAGAATACGCCGGTGGATTTGCCGATGGATGTGCTGCTGGGCAAGCCGCCGAAGATGTTGCGCGATGTGCAGCGTCTGCATTTTGAGCGTCCGACCTTGGATTTTGACGGCGTGAGCGTGCGCGAGGCGGCGTATCGCGTGTTGCGCTTGCCGACCGTGGCCGATAAGCGCTTTTTGATTACGATTGGCGACCGTTCGATTACCGGCATGGTGGCGCGTGACCCGATGGTGGGGCCGTGGCAGGTGGCGGTGGCGGATGTGGCGGTGACGGCGACTGCGCTCGATAGCACGCTTGGCGAGGCCATGAGCATGGGCGAGCGCACGCCGCTGGCGCTGATTGATGGACCAGCTTCTGGGCGTATGGCGGTGGCGGAGGCGATTACCAATATCGTGGCGGCACCCATCGCGCGCTTGGCGGATATTCGTTTGTCGGCGAACTGGATGGCGGCGGCGGGTGTGCCGGGTGAGGATGCTGCGCTGTTTGATACGGTAAAAGCCGTGGGCGAGGAGCTTTGCCCTGCGCTTGGGATTGCCATTCCGGTGGGCAAGGATTCGTTGTCGATGAAAACGGTGTGGGAGCAGGGCGGCAAAAAACGCGAGATGACCGCGCCGTTATCCTTAATTATTACGGCGTTTGCGCCGGTGATGGATATTCGTCATGTGCTGACTCCGGAGCTGCGTTTGGATGCGGGCGATACGGATTTGATTCTGATTGATTTAGGGCAAGGCAAGCAGCGTTTGGGTGCGTCGTGTCTGGCGCAAGTGTATGGGCAGGTGGGGGATAGTGCGCCTGATTTGGACGATGCGGCAGTTTTGAAGGCGTTTTTTGCTGTGATTCAGGATTTGAATCAAGATCGAATGCTTTTGGCCTACCATGACCGATCAGACGGCGGCTTGTTTGTCACATTGGCGGAAATGGCTTTTGCGGCGCATTGCGGTTTGGATATTGGGCTGGATGTGTTGGGTCAGGACAGCCTTGCGCTGTTGTTTGCCGAGGAGCTGGGTGCGGTGGTGCAGGTGCGCCATTGCGATACCGATACGGTGTTGATGGCGCTGCGCGAAGCGGGTCTGGCGGTGTGTAGCCATGTGATTGGCAGCTTGCGTGAGGATGATCGCTTGGTGTTTAAGCATCATGGCAAGGCGGTGCTGGATGAGTCGCGCGTCGATTTGCAGCGTGCTTGGGGTGAAACCAGCTTCCAGATTCAGCGGATTCGCGATAACCCAGAGTGCGCACAGCAAGAGTTTGATATGCTGCTGGATGCCGCTGACCCCGGCTTGTTTGTTGATGTCACTTATCCGCTGGATGCCGATATTGCCGCGCCGTATATCGCAAGCGGCGTGCGTCCGCGTGTGGCGGTGTTGCGTGAACAAGGGGTGAATGGTCAGTTTGAAATGGCGGCGGCCTTTACTCGTGCAGGTTTCGATGCGGTGGATGTGCATATGAGTGACATCATCGAAGGCCGTGTGCGGCTGGACGATTTCAAGGGGCTGGTGGCCTGCGGTGGCTTTTCGTATGGCGATGTGCTCGGCGCGGGCGGCGGTTGGGCGAAGTCGATTCGTTACAATCCGCGTGCTTTGGAGCAATTTAATGCGTTTTTTGTGCGCGAGGATGTGTTTGGTTTAGGCGTGTGCAATGGTTGCCAAATGCTCTCGCAACTTGCCGATTTGATTCCCGGCGCAGCACATTGGCCGCGTTTTATGCGCAACCGTTCGGAGCAGTTTGAGGCGCGTGTGGCGATGGTTGAAGTGATGGATTCACCGTCGATTTTCCTCGCTGGCATGGCGGGTTCTAAAATGCCGATTGCCGTCGCGCATGGCGAAGGGCGCATTGAGTTTGCGCCGGGCGTGGATGCCGAAGCGGTGCGCGATGGCGGTTTGCTCGCCCTGCGTTATGTTGACCACTACGGTGAGGCGACGGAGCATTACCCGCAAAATCCGAATGGCTCGGCGCATGGCATGACTGGGTTCACCACGGAGAACGGTCGTTTCACCATTATGATGCCGCATCCGGAGCGCGTGTACCGTGCCGTGCAGCATTCATGGCGGCCCCAGGGTTGGGGCGAAGATGGACCGTGGATGCGTATGTTCCGCAATGCGCGGGTGTGGGTGGGCTAGTCTGTTGTTTTTAGGACTTACGCAGAGTGGTTGTTTTACTCCCTCCCCCTTGACGGGGGAGGGAGGGGGAGAGGGTGACGAGGTTAGCGCAAGTCTATGTTCTAGCAGAGATAGCGCCCCCTCTCCCCAGCCCTCTCCCGCGAGGGGAGAGGGGGCTCAATCTAAGTTTTGCGTAAATTCTAATTTTGTCAGCGACACCGATTTTATTAAGAGAAAATGCCAATGAACCCCAATTACCTTGATTTTGAACAGCCGATTGCCGATTTAGAGGCAAAAATTAACGAACTGCGTTTGATGGGGAATGATAGCAATCTGAACCTTGCCGATGAGATTGAGCGTTTGCAGGCTAAATCGCGGCAATTAACGCAGTCGATTTTTAGTAAATTGAGCGCATGGCAGGTGTCGCAGATGGCGCGCCATCCGCAGCGTCCTTATACCTTGGATTATGTGAAGCATTTGATGACTGATTTTGTCGAGCTGCACGGCGACCGTGCGTTTGCCGATGATGCGGCGCTCGTCGGTGGCTTGGCACGCATCGATGGCCGCCCGTTGATGGTCATGGGTCATCAAAAAGGCCGCGATACCCGCGAGCGTTCACGGCGCAATTTCGGCATGCCGCGTCCGGAGGGCTACCGCAAGGCCAAGCGTTTGATGGAAACCGCCGCGCGCTTCAAATTGCCGGTGCTGACCCTCATCGACACGCCGGGCGCGTTTCCGGGGATGGATGCCGAAGAGCGTGGGCAAAGTGAGGCGATTGCGCGCAATTTGTTTGTGATGGCGGATTTGCCCACACCGATTGTGAGTATGGTGATTGGCGAGGGCGGTTCAGGCGGGGCGCTGGCGATTGGCGTGTCAGACCATTTAATGATGCTGCGCTACAGCACGTATTCGGTGATTTCGCCGGAAGGCTGCGCGGCGATTTTGTGGAAAGATGCCGCCAAAGCGCCGGAGGCTGCCGAGGCTTTGGGCATTACCGCGCCGCGTCTCAAAGAGCTTGGTTTGATTGATGAGGTGATTGATGAGCCTGAAGGTGGGGCGCACCGCGCGCTGGATGCACACATGCAAAACGTGAAAGCGGCGATTGTGCGTGCATTGGATCAGGTTGAGGCCATGCCGCTTGAGCGTTTATTGGAGCGGCGTTACTTGCGTTTAATGAATATGGGTCAGTTTCTCGACAAAGCTTAAGCTCGTGCATCCCCACGCTCCAGAGGTTAATTCTTGGCTTGCTAACTTACTGGCCGCGATTCCTGCGCATTTGCGCAAGCGGCGCTTGTGGGTTGCTTTTAGTGGGGGCTTGGACTCCACAGTGTTGTTGCATAGCTTAGTGGCCTTGCAGCAAGTGGGGCAGCTTGGCGATGTTCAGGGAGTGCATGTGCATCATGGCTTGCAAGACGATGCCGATGCTTGGGCTGAACATGCGCTTCAAGTCGGGGGGCGTTTGGGCGTGCCCATGCGCGTGGTGCGTGTGAATGTAAATTTTACGGCGGGGCAGGGCGTGGAGGCGGCGGCGCGAACCGCCCGCTATGCGGCGCTTGCGGCAGACATGCAGGCTGGGGATGTGTTGTTGACCGCGCATCATCAAGATGACCAAGCCGAGACGTTTGTGTTGCAACTGATGCGTGGCGCGGGGGTGCGCGGTTTGGCGGCGATGCCTATGCTCCAGCCTTTGAGTGTGCAAAATTGCGAGGCTTGGCATTTGCGCCCTTTGCTCGGCGTGTCGCGGAGTCAGTTGGAGCAGCTTGCCGTAAAGATGGGCTTGGATTGGGTCGTTGACCCAAGTAATGCCGATACGCACTTGGCACGCAATTTTGTACGTCACGAACTGATGCCGAGTATGCAGCGGCATTGGCCACAGGCGACACAGACTTTGGCGCGTTGTGCTGGACGCATGGCAAGTACAGAGGGTTTATTGCTGGATTTGGCGCGGCTTGATTTAGAGGCGCTTCGCGGTGAGAACGCGGATTGTTTGTGCGTCGAGGGTCTGCTGCGCTTAAGTAGCCCGCGGATGCACAACGCCGTGCGCGCTTGGTTGTTGGAGTTGGGCATGCCTGCGCCGCCGGAAGCGCGTTTACATGAATTGTCGCGGGTTTTGACGGCGCGTGTTGATGCCATGCCTATGCTTGCATGGCCGGGCGGGGTCTTGCGCCGTTGGCGGGGGCATTTGTATGCCCTGCCTGCCGCAGAGGGAGTCGCAGACAAGGCGGCGCTCGCATGGCATGGTTGCGATTGGTCTTTACAACAGCCGCTTGCAATCCCTGAGTTAGGTGTGTGTTTGCACGCATCTTATGAAGTGGGGCGAGGTTTGAGCGCGGAACGTGTGCCGCAGGGGGTGTATGTGTGTGTGCGGAATGAGCTCTCTTTGCCGCCTACAGCGTCGCGGGCGGCGTTAGGTAAACGCTTGCAAGACCTTGGCGTGGCTCCGTGGTTACGGGCGCGCCTGCCTTTGATTTTTCTTGGTAATAACTTGTTGCAAATCAGTGAGTTGTGGCAATCTCTAGCGTTTTGTGCGCAAGAACACGAGTTGGGTGTGGTGATTAAAGTTGAACCTTTGTCTTGACGTTAGAACTTATGCAAAAGCGCCCCGCCGTACTGCGTGTACTGGGAACTTCTAAAAACCGTCTTTGCGAGGAGCGTAGCGACGTGGCAATCCAAAAGAGCACTAATAAAACAGCGAAGTTTGGATTGCTTCGCTACGCTCGCAAAGACGAAATTCAGGTTTTTAGAAGTCCCCTACTGTCTTCGGCACTTTGCCTTGCTGGAACACTTTTGCGTAAGTCCCAGAAGTGTCACGTGATTGCCATATTCCCTCGTGAGACTTGGGGTCTATTTCGTTCTAACTCAATGTGAGGTTTTGACATGACGTGCACGCTGTATTCTCTTGAAGTCCAACCCGTGATTCCTGCTGAGCTCCAGTGCCTGCACGATTTTGCCAATAATCTTGCTTACAGTTGGAGCCGCAAAATTCGTGGTCTATTTTTTAGAATGGATGCCGAGTTATGGGCGGCCTGTGGTCATAACCCCAAGGTTTTTTTGCGTCGGGTGGCACAAGAACGGGTGGATGCGGCGCTCGCAGACCCAAGTTATATGTTTGACTTGGAAGAGGCGCGTATTCAGGTGCGACGTTATCTTGCTGATCCTATTCATGCGCAACTTGCGCCTAAACTCAATCCTGAAAAAGATTTAATTGCCTATTTCTGTGCGGAATATGGTTTCCATGAAAGCTTTCCTATTTATTCGGGGGGTTTAGGTATTCTGGCCGGAGACCATTGCAAGGCGGCAAGTGATTTAGGTTTGCCTTTTGTGGCGGTGGGTTTGTTATACCGCGTGGGCTATTTTACCCAGACCTTTGATAAGGATGGGCATCAGATTGAAACATCCCTGCCGGTAGATTTTGCGGATTTACCCGTCGAGCCTGCGCTTAATCCTGCCGGAGAAGAAGTTAGTTTTGTCCTTGATTATCCTGGCCGCAAGGTTTGGGTGAAGGTTTGGCTGGCAAAAGTGGGGCGAGTGCGCTTGTTTTTGCTGGATACGGATATTGAAGGCAATAGTATTGAAGATCGCAAAATTACCTACCAGCTTTACGGCGGTGGGCGTGAGATGCGGATTCAGCAAGAGATTTTGCTCGGTATTGGCGGCGTGCGTGCGCTGCGTGCTTTAGGTTTGCAGCCGAATGTGTGGCATATGAATGAGGGCCATGCTTCGTTTATTGTGCTGGAGCGTTGCCGCGAGAAGGTGGCGCAAGGCATGAGTTTTAGTGAAGCCTTGGAGTGTACGGCGGCGAATGCGGTGTTTACCACGCATACCCCGGTGCCAGCGGGGCATGATGTGTTTGATGTGGGGCTGGTGGAGCATTACTTAGGTGAGTTGCGTCAGTCCTTGGGCTTGAGTTATGGCGAATTGATGGCCTTGGGGGACTTAAGTGCCACACCGACCAGTTTTAATATGACGACCTTGGCACTGAAGGGTTCGCGGATGCACAACGGGGTGAGCAAAATTCATGGCGAAGTGGCTTCGCGTATGGAGCAAGATCATTGGCCGGAGATTGAGCCTGAGGAAAATCCGATAAGCCATGTGACCAACGGGGTGCATGTGGGGACCTGGCTGGCGCGGGATTGGGCGAATTTTTTTGATCAGTTGCAGCGCGATTGGCATGAGCATGTGTGCAATCGCGATTTTTGGGAGCACATGGTCGATAAAATCCCCGATTTACGTTTTTGGAGTGTGCATCAATCGTTAAAACGCGAATTGTTCGACGATGTTACCAAGCGCATCACCAAGCAATATCGCCGTACTGGGCGCAGCGAAACGACGTTGAATAAGGCGTTGAGTCTGATTGGCCAGTCCGAGCAGGATGTTTTGGTGGTAGGGTTTGCGCGTCGCTTCGCGACGTATAAGCGCGCCTTGCTGGTGTTTAATGATCTTGAAGCGCTGGCAAAACTGGTGAACGACCCGCAGCGTCCGGTGGTGTTTATTTTTGCGGGCAAAGCGCATCCGGCAGATGAGCCTGGGCAAGAGCTGATTCGCCGTATTTGGGAAATCTCGCAACGCCCTGAGTTTTTGGGCAAAGTTCTGCTTGTCGAAGGCTACGACATGGAGCTGGCGCGCAAATTGGTGACCGGGGTGGATGTATGGCTGAATACGCCGGAGTATCCATTGGAGGCCAGCGGCACGTCTGGTCAGAAAGCCGGTTTGAATGGTGCGCTGAATTTGAGCGTGTTGGATGGCTGGTGGGGCGAAGGTTTTGAGGGCGATAACGGCTGGGGCATTGTGCCGCATGGCGCGCAGTATTCGGCGGATTATCGCAATGCTCAAGAGTCGCGGGATTTGATTGAAACCTTAACGTTTGATGTGATTCCGCTGTATTTTGCGCGTGATCGCGGCAGCTATTCCAGCGGTTGGGTGCAACGCTCCAAGGCATCCATGGCGAGTATTCTGCCGCGCTTTAATAGTGAGCGCCAAGTTCATGATTATACTCATGAATTTTATATCAAAGCGCTGCACAATGGGCGCAAGATGGATCGTGACAACGCGGCATTGGCGCGTGAGTTGGCCGACTGGAAGGCGCGCGTGCGCGCGAAATGGCATAGCGTAAAGGCCGAACGCCTCGATACGCCGCCCGCCCATTTAACAACGGGGCAAGTGCTTGAAGTACGTGTTGCGGTGGATATCGACGGCCTATCGCCCGCTGATGTGCGCGTGGAATGCCAGTTTGGCGTGTTGGATGAAAACGGTCAGTTTGTGTTGCGCGCGCATCACTTGTGCGCGGCAGCCGAGCGGGATGACAAGGGACGTCAGCTTTATGTGCTCGCGCTTACGCCCGATATGGCGGGCTTGCAAAGCTATCGTTTGCGTTTGTCGCCTTGGCATCCGGCGCTGACGCATCCGTATGAAATGGGTTTTATGCGTTGGTTGTAAGCGGCCTGCACGCAAGTTGAATGCAAACGATGCCCCGGTGATGCCGGGGCTTTTTTATGGGCGGATTATTCGTCGTTTAAGCAGCGTAAATGCGCATAGACACTACGCGCCAGTGCGTCGGTATCGTAGCCGCCTTCGAGCATGGAGACGATGCGCCCGTTGGCTGAACGCTTGGCTTGATTGAGTAAATGCTGTGTGAGCCAAACATAATCGTCTTCAATTAAATTGATTTGTCCCATGTCATCGTCACGATGCGCATCGAAGCCTGCGGAAATAAAAATGAGCTGCGGTGCGTGTGCTTCCAGTCGCGCAAACCATGCCTCACTCACGGCGGCGCGCCAGCGTGTGCCGTCGGTGCCTGCGGGCAGGCCGACGGGCAGGCAGTTGTCGGCCAAAGGTGGAATGCCACTGCTGGGATAGTAGGGATGCTGGAAGCTGGAGCACAGTAGGATGCGCGCATCGCCCGCGACAATGGCTTCGGTGCCGTCCCCGTGATGCACATCGAAGTCGATAATGGCCACGCGCTCCAGACCATGGCGTTCAAGCGCATGCAAGGCGGCAATCGCCACATTGTTGAAGATACAGAAGCCTGCCGAGTGCGTGCGACTGGCGTGATGTCCCGGCGGGCGGATGGCGCAAAACGCCCGGCGCTGTTCTTGTTGCAAGACCCAATCTACGGCGGCAAGCCCGCTGCCCGCTGCGCGCAGAGCCGCAGGTAGGGTGTAGGGATTCATGGCAGTATCGCCGTCCAGATTCACCATACCGCGACTTGGCGCGTGCTGGAAAATCAGCTCAATCATGCGCGGGTCATGGGCAAGGGCAAGATCGTCGCGGTTGGCAAGCGGCGCGTCGATGTGGGTGAGCCAAGGCTCTAGGCCGCGTGCAATCAGCATGTCGTTAATCGCCTCAAGGCGTGCGGCATTTTCGGGGTGAAGCGCGCCATTGCTGTGTTTGAGACAATCGCTGTGGGTAATTAAGGCGAGGTTCATGGTGTGAAGCTCTGGAAAAGAGGACGAAGGGCTTATGTAGCCCGGATGTCAATCCGGGGCAAGCTTGGCAACGGGCGCGGCTGCTCCCGGATTCTCGCTGCGCTTCATCCGGGCTACGAACTATTCATTCTAGTGGATACACCACCACATGATCGATGGCCAAGGCGATGCCGATATTTTCGCCCAAGGCATGATCGTGGTGCGAGGGCACGAGCGAGAGAATATGCGCGCCGCTTTTTAGTTGCAGGGTGTAGAGAAAATCCGCGCCGCGAAAGGCTTTTTTGATGATTTTGGCGTGAATGGGGCTGGCATCATCGTGAATCACGTCATCCGGGCGAATGAGTACATCCACTTGGCAGTCCTTCCAACACGCGCCACAAGACGCTTCGCCGCATTGGGTGGGGATAATGCCGTGCAAAACCCCCAGTTCGATGCTGACCTGTTGGCTATTGATCACCCGCCCTGGTAAGAATGCGCCCATGCCGACAAAGTCAGCCACGAAGCGGTTATTGGGGCGATGATAAACGTTGTAGGCTTTGTCCCATTGCTGGATGTGGCCTTGGTGCATCACGCCGATCACATCGGCCATGGCAAAGGCTTCGTGTTGGTCGTGGGTGACCATGAGTGCGGTCATGCCTTCGTTTTTAATGATGTCGCGCACTTCGGCGGCGAGTTTTTCGCGTAGCTCCACATCGAGATTGGAAAATGGCTCGTCCAGCAAGAGCAGGGCAGGTTTGGGGGCGAGCGCACGCGCCAAGGCCACGCGTTGCTGTTGGCCGCCAGAAAGTTCGTGCGGAAAGGCGTGCGCTCGATCCGCTAAGCCAACGGTGTTAAGCATCTCATCGGTGCGCTGTTGCCGTGCATTGCTATCAAGCCTGTGCAGGCCGAAGGCGATGTTGTCGGCAATGCTTAAGTGCGGAAACAAGGCGTAATCCTGAAACACCATGCCCACATGGCGTTTTTCGGGTGGGATGATGTTGCTGACTTGGCTCATAAGCGTGTCATTGATGCGAATCGAACCTGCTGCTGGTTGCTCAAAGCCGGCGATTAGGCGCAGTGCGGTGGTTTTGCCGCAGCCGGAGGGGCCAAGCAGGCAGGCAATGTCGCCGCTTTCGAGCGCAAACGAGATTTGTTCGAGTACGGGCGTATCCGAATAACGGCAGGCGAGTTGTTCGACGTGAAGAACCGGGGGCATGGTGTAGGGCTTTGTTTTGATTCGTGTGCGGGAATGATAATCTGAGAATCATTTTCATTCACCTTTGATGCGCGTACTTATGCCCCGTTTTTCCTTGTTATCGGTATTGACCGTGTTGATTGCGCTCCTTGTGGCTTTGCCTTTGCTGGGTTTGCTGTTGCAGGCGTTCCAGCCGGATGAGCAAGGTGTGTGGCGACATTTGGCGGATACTGTGCTGGCGGATTATGCGTTCAATAGCTTTGCACTTGCCTTGGGCGCAGGGTTGGGTGCGTTACTTTTGGGCGCGGGCAGCGCATGGCTGGTGTCGCGCTATCAGTTCTGGGGTCAAGCCACATTGGAATGGGCGCTGTTGTTGCCGCTTGCCATTCCAACCTATGTGATTGCGTATGTGTATACCGATGCTTTGCAGTTTTCGGGGCCAGTGCAAACGGCTTTGCGTGGGCTGTTTGACTGGCAACGCGGCGAGTATTGGTTTTTTGAGGTTCGCTCGCTCGCGGGGCTGATTGTGGTGTTTAGCCTCGTGTTTTATCCGTATGTGTATGTGATGGTGCGCGAGGCGTTTCGTGACCGTCCGGCCAGCATTGAGGAAGTGTCGCGCAGCCTAGGCTTGACGCGAACGCAAGCCTTGTGGCGCGTGCTGTTGCCGATGGCGCGTCCGGCGATGGTGGCGGGTGTGGCTTTGGTGATGATGGAGAGCTTGGCCGAGTTCGGCGCGGTGTCGTATTTTGGTGTGAATACCTTGACCACGGGCATTTACAACGCGTGGTACAACTTTGGCAATCCGGCGGCGGCTGCGCAGTTGGCTTTGAGTTTGGTGGGGCTGGTGCTGCTTGCTTTAGTGCTAGAAAAAAGCAGCCGTGGGCGGGCGCGCTTTCATAATCAATCGGGGCGGCAATCTAAGCCGCAGAAGCTCACTGGCTGGCGTGCTGCACTGGCGTTGGGCTTGTGTATGTTGCCGCTGTTGGGTGGTTTTATCCTACCAGCGGCGTGGTTGCTCGCGCTGGCGATGAGTGAGATGGCATCTTTGATGGATGCGTATTCTTTGGGGCGGTATTTAGATTTTGCGGCCAATAGCGTCATGCTGGCGGGTGTGGCGAGTGCGCTGACCTTGGTTGTGGCTCTATTGTTGGGGTACGCCACCCGTGTACACAACAGCCGCTCGCTGCATGGGCTGAAACGCTTTGCGCTGATGGGCTATACCGTACCCGGTACGGTACTGGCGGTTGGGGTGCTGATTCCGCTCACCGCGCTTGATCATGCGCTGATTGCTTGGGCAAAAAATCTGTTCAGCGTGAATGTGGGGCTTGTGCTGACGGGAACGATGTTCGTCCTCGTGTTTGCCTATCTGGTACGCTTTTTGGCCGTGGCGGTACAGGCGGTGGATAGCAGCCTGCAACGCATACGTCCGAGTCTGGATGATGCCGCGCAGGGCATGGGTTTATCGCGCTGGCAGGTGTTGTGGCGCGTGCATCTGCCTCTGCTCAAAGGCGGCATGTTGAGCGCCGTGTTGCTGGTGTTTGTGGAAGTGATGAAAGAGCTATCTGCAACCCTTGTGCTGCGCCCGTTTAATTTGGACACACTGGCAACCCAAGTGTTTGTGCTGGCCTCGGACGAGCGTCTGGCGGAGGCGGCAGTGCCCTCGCTAATGATTGTGGCGGTGGGGTTGTTGCCGGTGTTGTTGCTCACAAAGGCGATGCGGCGTGGGCATGAATCAATCGGGCGAGCTTAAACCTGCGGATGCTCTAAAATAGCGTTGAGGGCATGTTGCAGAGAATCAAGTTGCGTTTGTACCGTTTCCCAAACCATCAGCATATCCACACCCAAATACTCATGGGCTAAAACATTACGCATACCAGCAATATAGCGCCAAGGCATATTTGGCTGTTTCTCTATAAGAACCTGTTCAAAGTCTCGCTGAGCGGCGCATTGCGGCGCAAAAATCGCCCTCAAAATGCTCACATAGTGATCTATGCTCCGCTTTTTCGGTCGATTTTCGCTTGCACTGCATCCGCTGATCAAGACTTTGAACAGGTTCTAAGTGTTTCAATTCCAAAGTCCTTGATGGTCTGGTTGATGATTTCAAGATTGCGCACCACGGCATCTTGAGTTCTTCGGTCATCCATGAAATCTTCGAGTGCATATCCATCGATATATGAATAAATTAACTCAATACTTTCGAGTGCAGTTTTGATAAATACATTCCGATCCTTCATAAAGCGACAGCTTCTTGCAAAACGCGTAAACGCAGGTGTTTGTTCAAAGCACGTTCGCTAACAATATCAACCTTATGGCCTAATTCGTTGGATAGTTGTCAAGACCCGCCTGATTATTTACCCCACTTACCGCCCTAACAAACAACGCTGGCTTTTTTTCGTGCCACTGTTGCATGGCATTGATCGGTGACACATGCCCCAAAGCACGTTGCGGCAAATGAT
>JBFXGB010000051.1:0-15185 GCA_050178405.1 Halothiobacillaceae bacterium | reverse complement strand
GCGGTTCGAGCAGCTCCCAATGTCTGTCTGATATATCGTGTCGATGAGTGGCTTCTGGCATTTGATTTTGGGGTTGTTACGATGTCTACCGTTTATTATATCTTGTGACGACACTATCTAGGCAACAGCCGCTTATCGGTGCGTGCTTACAACAATGACCAACGGGTAAGCAACGGCCCCGCCGCCACTGGCGAAGAAATCGAATGGGAGCATGACTGGATTACCGGCAAGTACGAAAACATGCGCCCAGAGCTTAGCACCACCCTAGGTTACGCATGGGATCGCAGCGTCGGACAATCGTCTACCTACCCCACTTTTGGCATACGCGGGCGCTACTGGCTGGATAGCGACTGGTTTATCGGCAGCGATTTACGCTACACCTCACGCGATGGCAATCTATCCACTTCCCAAGGGCTTTCCGGCTCCGCTTATACCGAAAAAACGCTTGATGCCCACTGGGCGATGGGCTTAAGCCTATACGCCAACCAAAGCACGGTGGACACCGCCTACAATCCATTTAATCAACCCACTTACTACCGCAACAATGATTACTCCGTGTACGCCTACCTGCGCTGGAGCGAGGTACGCGGCAGCGGGCTTGCAACGCTCGGCTTACGCGGCCTCAACTCCGTCGGCGGCGGGCGCATTCAAGGCATGGTGTTTGTCGATACCAACAACGATGGCGAAATCCAAGACATTGAGAACGGCCTGCCCAATATCGAAGTCTGGCTGGATGAGCGTTACCGCGTCAGCACCGATGCCCACGGACGCTTTGAATTCCCCATGGCCGCCACCGGCGAGCATCAACTCACCCTGCGTTTTGAAACCCTCCCCCTCCCGTGGGGCGAAGGCGAGCACAGCAAGCAAATGCTCAGCGTCCCGCTACGCGGCAGCGCAACCGCTAACCTTGCCGTGGTTAAAATTGAGGATAATGCCAGCAAGTAAACGTTTAGGAAGCTTCTATGTAATGAAATGACAAAAATGTTGATTTTTAACAAAGCATGACTAAATTTTTTGTATATAGGGCACTTCTAAAAACCAGCCACGCCAACGAATGAGGGAGTCCGAAACTTTGATTAGTATGGCTCCCCACATTAGCGGGAATGACGAAGTAAGGGTGTTTAGAGGTTCTACGCATCGTTAGGTTTTGCCCCCTCTCCCGCAAGCAGGAGTGTTCTGAGTCGAATGCGTTTGAGCCATCCTTAGCAAATGCGCTAAGCTTATTTTCCTGACAAAATTTATGAGGAAAATCAAACAGGCATGTTTTATGCTTAGCTCGTATGGGTCAATTCACTTTTTAAGGAGATCGCATCATGAAAACAATGCAACGTCGTTTAGTTTTAGGTTCTGCCGTGATTGCCGCTTTGGGCATGAGCCACAGCGTATTGGCAGAAAGCCAATACGGTTACAACGCAGCGGGCACAGGCACTCTCACCGCGCAGGCTCGTTTGAACGTTGAAGTCAAAGTGCCTAAGATGATTTTGTTGCGCGTCGGTTCATCTGGAAACACCCCTGACACAGTAACGTTACAAGGTGGTTTTGCGGGCGGCATTCCTGGTGGTGTCGCCACACTTACTGATGGCAACAACCAAGCCACGGGTTGGGATGGCACAGCCCCAATTCAGACACTCACCTCCACGCCCGCCAGCGTTCAAGCCTACGCTTGGACGAATGCTGCCGGCGGAGGCGAGTTGGGTGGTGTAGCGACCTTGACTGCGGGCACGCCTTCCACTGGAGTCGCATTGACTCAGATTGAGGTAACTTCCACAGTCGTCTCAGGTGGTGGACTTGCGCACCCTGGCGCGAATCTCGGCACCCTTGCAAACGTGACCTTTGCTCGTAATGCGGTACAATCCTCCACTTGGGCTTTCAATATTTCTGCCGCTAACCTAGCGGGCTTGGCTAGTGGTTCGGATAGCGTTGCCATCACTTATACCGCCACGACGCTGTAATCTGTTACAGCCTTCAAGCATTCAACCCACCTCGCTACCGCGTTTGGTGGGTTTTTTTTAGGAGAATACCTATGAGGACTTCTAAAAACTCGTCATTCCCCTATAAAAGGGAATCCAGCATGTTAATTTCTATAGACTCCCACCTTCGCGGGGTTGACGAAATGACGGTTTTTAGAAGCCCCCGTATGCCAAAGCTTAAATATTTTATTGCCTTGTTGCCCTGCTTGATGTTCGGCTCTGCACATGCGGAAAGCAGCTATGGCTATAGCGCAGCAGGGACGGCTTCGGTCAGTGCCCAAGCCCGTTTAGAAATCAACGTGAATGTGCCTTTATTGGTGTTATTGCGCGTAGGCTCATCGGGCAGCACCATTGATACTTTACTAATCCGCAGCTCGCTAACGATTCCCGGTAGCACCGGAGCACTGACGGATGGCGACAATCAAGTCAGAAGCTGGAACGGCAATCCGCCGGGCGTTAGCCTGAATGCCGCTGCACAACGCCGCGTGCGCGCCTATGCTTGGACCAATGCAAGCGGCGGCGGACGCTTGAGCCGAGTCTCTGCATTTGAAGCCAGCCCCAACCCGCCCGCCGGTCTGACGCTTAATATGGTTCGAGCAAATACTGGCTCCCTCGGTGGTTGCGTGTTAAGACACCCCGGAACTAACCTTGCAGCGACCACAACGCAGACCTTCGCTAGAAACTCGCTTTGCAGCGCAAACTGGACATTTAGTATAACCGCCGCCAACCTGCGCACCTTGGGCGCAGGCGAGACGCTTATAAAATCCACCTACACCGCCACAACTTTGTGAGCCTTTGCCGCATGAAAAAAAAATCGACGCGCTTTTGGGCAAAACTACTCGGTTTGGGCTTGAGCCTTGTGCCAGTCGCTGAAGCCTTGGCAACCATTACGCTTTTGCCCACGGGTAGCCCACGGCAAATTATTTTGCGTGTAGGCTCGAACAATGGCACCGTCAATCGCGTGGATTTTGACGTTTCCGGCGCCAATCTTGCGCAAAACCCGCAACCGGTTCAAGGCGTGCCGACCAATGGCGCACCCGCGACGAGCCCTGCGGGCGGGGTGGAGATTTTTCTGCAAACACGCAATCGCAATGTCAACGGTGTAGACACAACCATTTTCCTTACCGCAGATTCAAGCAGCGGCCTGACCTGCCAATCAGCGGCATCCTGCGGATCAACCGTCATTCCTTTTAACACGATCAGTTGGATTTCCTACAATCAAGCAACCAACTATCCTGGGCTGGATATACAGAATGGAACTTTCGATAACAGCACATCGCAACGCCTCATTGGTGTCCGAGCCACAAACACCAGTGTGAGCTTCTCCAATGTCCTTGTTTTTACCTACAACAACGCCACTATCTATCCTGCGGGGGTGTATCAGGGGCGGGTGACGTACACGGCCTCCATGCCTTAGGAATACAGTGATGCTGAAAGGGTTGGTTTTTTATTTGCTTTGGGTTTGGGCTTGCAGCAACGCTTGGGCGTTTGAGCGCTTGAACGATTCAGCTTCGCCCCGTGCCATGGTAGCACCGCAATCGGTGCTTACCGAGCGTGGTCTGCCACCGGATCAGGATTTCTCCGATTACAATCGCCTAGATGTGCATTACGGTCGCATTGAATACCGCTTAAATACCTCGGCGTATGTGGGGCAGGATGTGCGCATTTACTTTGTGATGCCTAACTTCGTCAATGGCATGATGAACCCGCAAGCCCTGCGCGCCATATGGGAGGGCGATGGGGGTTTCGCCGGCGGTAGCGCTTATTTAGGCGAGCAGGTTTTGGTCTGGCAAGGGGTGGTTCGTGAGCCGATGATGAATGCGGCGCTGAATCTGCGTTATGAGATTCGTCTGGATGGTTTGGCCTTGCCAAGTCGGCAGGGCGAAGGGCTGGAGCCTTATTTTGTGATTGAGCGAGTACGATGAAACGATTGCTATTGGGACTGATACTGAGCTACTGGATGGGTATGGGCGCGGCGTTTGCTGCGGGCTTTGAGATTGCCCTCTCACCTGCGCGTTTTGAGCTTACCGGACAAGGCGGGCAACGCATGACGCAGAGCATTACGCTGCAAAACCTTGGCGGTTCTGAAAATGAGGTGTCATTGCGCTCATTGGATTGGGCCATGTCGGATGATGGCAATGTGACCTATTTTGATGAGCTGCAGCCCAACAGCTGCCGCCCTTGGTTAACACTGGAGCGGCGTGGCTTAAAAATTCCACCGCGTAGCAAGCGCAGTTTTCGCTTTCAGCTGGATATTCCCGCCGATGCCAAGCAGGGTGAATGCCGCTTGATGATTGCCGTCGAAGGCGTAGAACCTGCCACCAAGACCTTATTGAACGCGGGAGGTGCTGCAAGCCTAAATATGCCAGTCAGCGGACGCATTGCCGTGCCGGTGTATTTGGCGATCAATGGCGCTAAGCCTAAGCTTGAGCTTGTGCAAACCCAAAGCCGTGAGGTGGATGGCAAGCGTGTACCCATGCTGCAAGTTAAAAACAGCGGCGCTGCCCACGGGCGCTTAGAAGGCTCGCTCGAAGCCAAAGATGCCGCCAATGTGAGCTTTTTGCTCGAACCCTTCGGCGGCCCCATTATGCCGGGGCAAACCCGCTGGCTGCAGCTTGCACCCTACCCAGAAACACGCGGCGGCACGCTGCCCGCCATTCGCCCGCCTTTTAGGACCACGGGCATGTTGGAATGGGAAGGCGGCGCGTTCAAAATTGAAACGGTGTTTGAGTAATGCGCACTTGGCTGTTTATACTGGTTTTTTGCTTGCCAGCGAGTGCTTTGGCGGAATCAAAAACTGTAACTAACCTACGTTTTCAGCCTGACCGCGCTATTTCCACTAGCGTCAACCTAGACTTTCGCATCACCCTCAACAAATTTATCTTTTTTCGCGTGGGCACTGGCGCGTTTCCCAATACCAGCGCGGTGGTTGACACGGTGGGCTTTCAGCTTCAGCCATCGATTCCTGCGGGCGGGGTCACGCCTAACGATGGCAATAATATCGGCGTCGCTTGGGATGGACAGGCTCCGAGTTTTAGCACGCAAGCGAGCAATAACGTCGTACCCGTCGATGTACGCAGCAATGCCGGTCAGGTTTCGATTCGCGCCAGCGTGGTCAATGCCTTGAGCAACGGCACCGAGACCATCCCCATGTCAAATATTAGTGTCACCTCAAGTGATGCTAATTTGCCCGCGCCGCCGATTCCTGACTCCGGCTCAGGAGCGGCGGTGAACGTCACGGCAACATCGTTCGGCGACTTGGTCACCAACCGCCAAGCCGAATGGACGTTTAATTACGGCGGTTCAGGCAACATCTCGTCCGGAACATACAACGGGCAACTGCTTTTTACTGCTTCAACACCGTAAGTCGCAGAGCCCTTGTACGGACGTACAAACAATCTGTTACGCAAGCTCATTTAGAACATCGACGAGCACCCTATGCAAAAACTTTTTCGCCCCCGCTATGTTTTAAGCCTGCCCATGACGCTTACGGCAGTATTGCTCCTTAGCGCCTGCAAAGAATCCGCCCCAGTTGCAGAATTCACCCGCCCAGCGCAAGTGTGGACGGTCAGCGCGGATTTCTCACCGCCCGTGCAGGTTTTTGCGGGCGAGGTGCGGGCGCGTTATGAGGCGGATATTGCCTTTCGCGTTGGCGGCAAAGTAGTGGAGCGCAGTGTGGAGCTGGGGCAGGCGGTGCAGACCGGGCAGGTTTTGGCGCGACTGGATGCTGCTGATTTGAATTTAGCCGTGAACGCAAGCAAAGCCGAACTGGCAGGCGCGGAGGCGGATAAGCTCAATGCCGAGCAAGAGCTCAAGCGCATTCAGGGTTTGTTTACTCAAAAATTTGTCGGTCAGTCGCAACTGGATGCAGCCATTGCTGCGCGCAATGGCGCTGCCTCAAGGGTCAACGCCCTGCGTGCGCAGTCCGCGCAAAGCGGCAATCAGGCGGGCTACAGCGCCCTGCTTGCCAGTAAACCCGGGGTGGTCACGGCGGTTAATTTGGAGCTTGGTCAGGTGGTCAGTGCCGGTGCGCCGGTGTTGCGTGTCGCCTACGCGGGCGAGCGCGAAGTGCATGTGCGTGTGGGTGAAGTGAGTGTGCAGGCGTTTACGCAGGCGTTAGAGCAGCAGCAAGGCGTGAACATCGGCCTCTGGTCGCGCCCTGATATTTTGCTGAACGGGCAAGTGCGTGAGATTGCGCCCATCACCAACGAGGCGAGTTCAGTGCTCGTAAAAATCAGCGTGCCCGACATGCCAGACAACCTTGTTTTAGGCGCAACTGCCGAGGTGCGTTTGCCCCAAGCCGTACAGGCGGGGGAGGCATGGTTACCAAGCACCGCCTTGTTCCAGCAAGGCGATAAGCCCGCCGTGTGGGTTTTGAATAAGGATGACGCGGTGCGGCTGCAGGCGGTGACGGTGCGGCGCTATTTGCGTGATGGTGTCATCGTGCAAGGCTTAGCGGCGGGCAGCAAGGTGATTGCCGCTGGAGTACACACTTTACACGACGGTCAAGTGGTCAAGCCGGTGGCGTTTGATGGTTTGGGTGAGTTTGGGAGGCGGGCTGAAAGCACCCTCACCCCCAGCCGGCTTCGCCCCCCTCGCTTCGCTCTCCCCGCCAGCGGGAGAGGGGAGCAAAACCAAGGCCGCTACGCCTGCGGGCGAGGGGAGGGAAACAGGCTTGCCGTGACACATGGTTTTGAGCGTGCGCTATGAGCATGGACAAAGAGAATATCCCCGCGTTCTTCGCAAGCAGGGAGATGTCGGATTTACCCCCCTCTCCCTCTGGCCGCGAGATGCAGGATTTGCCCCCCTCTCCCGCTGGCGGGAGAGGGGCTGGGGGTGAGGGTGCTTTAGAACGCCAACCCGCCACCCTCCATAGCTTCAAACCCCGCCCCCCTTCCCCAATCCCCGCGCACAAACTCGCCTTCGCCCGCGAGCTTCGCCTGCGCCAAACCGATGCCGAACAGTTGATCTGGGGGCTTTTACGCAATCGCCGCTTGAAGAATGTCAAATTCCGCCGCCAACATCCCTTGGGTGCGTACATTCTGGATTTTTATTGCGCCGAGCATAGCCTAGTGATTGAGCTTGATGGCGGGCAGCATGGTGAGCAGCGGCGTTATGATGCACAACGCGATCAATGGCTGGCAGTGCAGGGGTTGCGTGTGTTGCGCTTCTGGAACAATCAAGTTTTGCAAGAAACAGAGGCGGTGCTGACGGTGATATGGGATGCGCTGCCGGATGAAAGCCCTGTGCCGGAAACGCTATTACCCCCAACCAATGCACCCTCCCCCCCAGCCGGCTTCGCCCCCCTCGCTTCGCTCTCCCCGCCAGCGGGAGAGGGGAGTAAAGCCAAAGCCGTCCCGCGTGTGAGCGAAGGGGATAACGTGGCATGAAAAACTTCAACCTCTCTGAATGGGCGCTGAATCATCAGGCCTTTGTGCGCTATTTGATGGTGCTGACCCTTGTTTTGGGCGTGTTGAGCTATGGCAAGCTGAGCCAGTCGGAAAGCCCGCCGTTTACATTTAAGGTGATGCTGGTGCAGGCGCAATGGCCGGGGGCGAGCGCGCAGGATATGGAATTGCAGGTCGTCGATCGGATCGAGAAGGTGATTCTAGAAACGCCGCATGTGGATGTCGTGCGCAGTTTTTCGCGCCCAGGCGAGGCGAACATCATCGTCATGGCGAAGGACAGCGCGCCGTCCAGCGCCATGCCCGCGATGTTTTACGACATTCGCAAGCGTGTGGGTGATATCAAGGGCAAGCTGCCGCAAGGGGTGCAAGGGCCTTTTTTCAATGATGAGTTTGGCGAAACCTACGGCAATCTGTTCGCGCTGACAGGCGATGGTTTTAGCGCTGCACAACTGCGCGACGCGGCGGATAACATCCGCAAAGAGCTAATCCGCGTGCCGGATGTAGCGAAAATTTTGCTCGTCGGCGAGCAAGATGAGCGCGTGTTTATTGAGTTTGCGCAGGCCAAGCTTGCTAATCTGGGCTTTTCTACGAGCCAGATGGTGGCTGCGTTGCAGGCGCAAAATGCAGTCGTCGCCAGCGGGCGCTATGACACACCCTTCGAGCGGATTGAGGTGCGACCCGATGGCGCGTTCGAGAGCATCGAAGCCTTGCGTGCCTTGCCCATCAACCTAGGCGGCTACACCCTGCGCTTGGATGAAGTTGCCGAGGTGCGGCGTGGCACGATTGACCCGCCGTCTATGTTGTTTCGTTATCAGGGGCAGGATGCCATCGCTCTTGGTGCATCCATGCGCTCCGGCGGAGATATTGCACAGCTTGAAAAGAACATTCAGGCGGCGGTTTTGCGCATCGAGCAGCAGCTCCCCGTTGGCATGAGCCTTAAGCGGGTGCATAACGAATCCGTGGTGGTTGATGGGGCTGTGAATGAATTCATGAAGGTGGTGCTTGAGGCGCTGGTGATTGTGATTGCAGTCAGCTTTTTAAGCTTAGGATTGCGCGCCGGTACCGTGGTGGCGTTGTCGATACCGCTTGTCATGGCGGGGACATTTCTTGTCATGCACCTTTTGGGGATTGGGCTGCATATCATCTCGCTCGGTGCGCTGATTTTGGCGCTCGGTTTGTTGGTGGATGATGCGATTATTGCTGTGGAAATGATGGCGGTAAAAATGCACCAAGGCCTCGCACGCCGCGAGGCCGCAAGCTACACCTATCGCACCATGGCGCTGCCCATGCTCACGGGCACTTTGATTACCATTGCCGGTTTTTTGCCGCTGGCGATGGCGCAATCTTCGGTCGGCGAATACACGCGCTCGATTTTTCAGGTGGTGGGCATTGCGCTGATTCTGTCGTGGTTTGCGGCGGTGATTGCGATTCCGTACCTTGGCTATCACCTGCTTGCTGATAAGGAACATCAAAAGCCACGCCGAGGCCTAAGCGCCTTTGTGCACAGGCTGGCGGAAGGTTTTTACGCCTGGTTCCGCCGCTTGGTTACGTTGTGCGTCAGCCATCCGCTTAAAGTGCTGGCGTTGACCGTGCTGGTCTTTATCGGCTCGCTGGCGCTGTTTGGTCAGGGGGTGCAAAAGCAGTTTTTCCCTGAAGCCACGCGGCTGGAGCTGATTGTGGATTTGAGCTTGCCGGAAGGCGCATCAATCGCCGCAAGCCAACGCGAAGCCGCCCGCTTGGAGCAGTATCTCGACACGCAAAAAGAACATATCAACAACTATGTGAGCTATATCGGCGAAGGCTCGCCGCGTTTTTATCTGCCGCTGGATCAACAACTTAAAGCAGCGAATTTCAGCCAGTTCGTGATTACCACCAAGAGCCTGCCGGATCGCGAAGCCTTGCTGCTCAAACTGCGCACGCTCTTGGATGAAAACGCCGACTTTAGCGCGGCACGCGGGCGGGTGATTCGTCTAGAAAACGGCCCGCCGGTAGGCTATCCGGTGCAATTTCGTGTCTCCGGAGAGGGCGCGGCGGAAGATGGTTTCATGCAGCTGCGTGAACAGGCAGAAAAACTTGCCAGCCTCATGCGCCAAAATCCGCACCTTGTGAATGTGCATTTGGACTGGAACGAGCTGTCCAAAGTGATCCGCCTGCGCATCGACACTCCGCAGGCGATGGCGCTTGGCATTACGCAACAAGCACTCGCGCAAACCCTGCAAAGCGTCTTGCAAGGGCAGGCAATTAGCGAATACCGCGAAGGCAATCAGACCATTCCTATCATGCTGCGCGGCGCATCGGATGAGCGCGAGCTCATCGAACGCCTCTCTGCCGTGAGCCTCACTACGGCAAGCGGGGCGAGCGTGCCCTTGGCACAACTGGCGCGTATTGAGTACACCTTGGATAACGGCATTATTTGGCACCGCAACCGCACACCGACCATCACCGTGCGCGGCGACATCTACGACGGCACGCAAGCGCCGACCGTTACCGCCGAAATCGAGGCGCAACTTGGCGATTTACGCGCCCAATTACCCTTGGGCTACCGGCTGGAAACCGGCGGCGCGGTGGAAGAAAGCGCCAAGGGCAATGACTCGCTGGCCGCAAGCGCGCCGGTGTTTTTTGTGGTGGTGCTGACTTTGCTCATGATTCAGCTGCAAAGCTTCCAGCGCGTCGTCATGGTGCTGCTCACCGCGCCGTTCGGCATTATCGGCGTGGCGCTGTTTTTATGGGGCTTTAATCAACCGTTTGGCTTTGTCGCCCTTTTGGGCACGATTGCGCTCTCCGGCATGATTATGCGCAACTCGGTGATTCTGGTGGATCAAATCGAGCGCCATATCCACGAAGGCTTAAGCGCAAGGCAGGCGATTATCGAATCCGCCGTGCTGCGTTTCCGCCCGATTATGCTGACCGCGCTGACTGCAATTTTGGCCATGATTCCACTCTCCAAAAGCGTGTTTTTTGGCCCCATGGCCGTGGCGATTATGGGCGGGCTGTTTGTCGCCACCATGCTGACTTTGTTGTCGCTACCCGCGTTGTATGCGCTGTGGTTCAAGGCGACAAGGGGGAAAGGGGCGTTTGATGCGCTCAACAAACCATTCAGCGCCGTGTGATATATCTTGATATATCACATAGGACGATTTAGATTCTCTGGAAAGTCTATCGAGGGGAAAACCTATGAGCCAGGTCGCCAAATTATTCACCAATGGCCGCAGCCAAGCGGTGCGTCTGCCATCCATGTATCGATTTGATACAAAAGAAGTTTTTATTCGTAAAGACCCCAATACCGGCGATGTCATCTTGTCGCCTAAGCCGACAACATGGGATTCGTTTTTTAACGCCCTGCACGCCGCAGAGGTTCCGTGTGATTTTCTGGATACCGATGAGCGCCACCAGGAACAGCCCAAGCGCGATCCTTTTGATGATTTTGATACTGGGCGCGGCGCATGACGCGCTACATGCTTGATACCAACATGGTCAGTCACTTGCTCAAGGCGCATCCCCTGGTGACGCAGCGTGTTATCGCCCTCCCCATGGCAGCACTGTGCATCTCAGCGATTACCGAAGGCGAATTACTGTTTGGACTCACCAAACGCCCCGAAGCCAAGCAATTACAATGCGTCGTGCTTGAATTCTTACGCCGCGTCGAAACGCACCCTTGGGACAGCGCGGCCGCCGCACATTACGGCATGTTGCATGCAGACATGGCACGACAGGGCAAGGGGCTTAGTGCGTTGGATATGCTGATTGCGGCGCACGCACTCAGCCTGGGCGCAGTACTTGTGACTAATGATCAAGCCTTTGCTCAAATCGAACAACTTCTCATCGAGGACTGGACGGCTTAAGCCTTGGGATGAGCGCTATAAAACTTCATCGGCACGCTTTTAACTTCCCGTGCGCGCTGCTGCACCACATTGCGCTTGAGCTTACCCATGACGTGCATTTCGCAAGGTTTGCAGTCGAAGACTAATTTAAGCTTTTCGTTGCCGTTGATGAGCACCAGCGGTTCGGCTTTAATCGTGCCATGCACACCGGTCACGCCTTTGGTCTGTTTGGGGCACAAGCTCAAGCTGTAGCGCACGCAATGTTTGGTAATCATCAAACTAACTTCGCCTTCTTCCTCGTAAGCCTCAAACGCCGCGTCGATGATTTTCACGCCGTGTTTGGCGTAAAAATCGTGCGCTTTATGGTTGAACACATTGGCAAGATAGCTTAAGGATTCTTCGGGATAGGCCACAGGCGGCTCGACGGCTACAGCACGCGGCAGGCGTTGCAGTGCGTTTTTGCGCACCGCCTCTAACGCCTCAATCCCTATCCGACGCAGATTGTTGATGCTGGATGCGGGCACAAACCACGGTTGCGATAGGTTCAGTTCTATCGCCTGTGGCTGAAAAATCGTCGTGCCCAGCTTGCCCAAGTTTTCGCGCAAAGAGGTCTCGGCACGGGCGGCATCTTTGGCGGCTTCTTTGTTCATCGGGATGGTTACCCGGGCGCAATAACCGTCGCTATCGCTCAAGTTCAGCGCCAGTCCGTCGGGCGTTTCTTCCAATGTCAGGCGCACATCAATGCGTCGCTCGGCGGATTTTTTCTCCAAGCTGCGCACCCAATCCATGTCACGATTGCGATTGATTTGCGTGCCGTTTTTTAGGTGGCGCAACTCGCTGATTGGGTCTTTGGGCACGACTTTCCAGCGATTCGGCGCAATCTGCTCAGCGGTGTTAATCGCCATGCCGAGCAGCTCTTTGTGCAAATCGTAGTAACACAGGCCATCACCGTTGTGCAGGGTGGCCTCGCTTTCAAGCTCCACCGAGTCCTTATTGACCTTGACGACGTAACCGATGGGGCGACCGGGATTTTTTGGTGAATCAAACGCGCCAATGTCGATTTGGCGGCCTTGCACGAAGTAATCGGTGGCTTCGCGGTTGAAGTTTTGCGCGGGTTCAGGGGTGAAATTGAAGCTGGAATGCCCGCTGGAGGCACGGGCTAAATCGGGGCGTTCTGCCAGAATCTCATCCAGCAACAGGCGATAGTGCGCAGTGATGTTTTTCACATACGCCATGTCCTTGTAGCGGCCTTCAATCTTGAAGCTGCGGATGCCCGCATCAACAAGCGCGGCAAGATTCGCACTTTGGTCGTTGTCCTTCATCGACAGCACATGTTTGTCGTGGGCGATAATGCGCCCCTCGGCATCGCTGACTTCATACGGCAGGCGGCAGGCCTGATTGCACTCACCTCGATTGGCGCTGCGCCCCGTGTGCGCCGCCGAAATAAAACACTGCCCAGAATAGGCCACGCAAAGCGCGCCGTGGATGAAAAACTCCAAGGGCACGGTGGTGGCGGCGCGTATGGCCTGAATTTGCTCAAGATTCAGCTCACGCGCCAACACCAGTTGCGATAACCCTGCGTCTTGCAAAAAACGCGCTTTTTCCGGCGTGCGAATATCGCATTGCGTGCTGGCATGGAGCTGAATCGGCGGCAAATCCATTTCCAGCAAGCCCATGTCTTGAATAATGAGCGAATCCACACCCACATCGTAAAGCTGGTGCGCAAGTTTTTGCGCCGATTCCAGCTCGTCGTCGCGCAAAATGGTGTTCATCGTGACGTGGATGCGGGCATGGAAGCGGTGCGCGTACTCGACCAAGCGCGCAATCTTGCTCACCTCGTTGTCGGCGCTCTTTCGCGCGCCAAAACCCGGCCCGCCGATATACACCGCATCCGCGCCGTGGTTGATGGCCTCGATACCGATATTCGCATCACGCGCCGGGGCGAGGAGTTCAAGTTGATGGGCAAGCATGAAATGACCTCGAACTTAGCTACCGCGACGCACGCCGCCGGTATGTGCGGGGCGACCAGAGCCTGCCGGACGCGGGCTGCGCGTGTCATTGGCGGGGCGGGGGGCGCGCGGTTCGGCGCGATTGCCATTTGCTTCGTTGCGACGCGAGTTTTCGCCGCCTGTTTTGGCACGTTGTCCATCACGTTGGCCACCCGCATGACCACCGCCACCGGCACGCGGCGGACGCGGTGCACCACGACCTGCGCCTTGACCACGGTTTTGCCCATTCGGAATCGGCTCGGCCTTGATATTGGGGTCAACCTCAAAGCCCGGCACGATTTCACGCGGCAACTCGCGCTTAATCAGGCGCTCAATATCGCGCAGCAGCTTGGCCTCGTCGATGCACACCAAGGAGATCGCCTCGCCCGTCGAACCCGCACGCCCAGTGCGCCCGATACGATGCACATAATCTTCCGGCACATTCGGCAATTCAAAATTCACCACATGCGGCAATTCGGCAATATCAATGCCGCGTGCGGCAATATCCGTCGCCACCAACACCGCAAGGCTACCCGACTTGAACTCGGACAGCGCCTTGGTGCGCGCCGACTGGCTCTTGTTGCCGTGAATCGCCATCGCCGGAATGCCGCCTTCGCTCAACTGCTCGGCCAGACGGTTCGCGCCGTGCTTGGTGCGGGTAAACACCAGCACCTGATGCCAGTCGTTGTCTTTGATGAGCTTGGCGAGCAGATGGCGCTTTTTCTCCCGATCCACTGGGTAGATTTTCTGCGCAATGGTTTCGGCCGTGGCATTGCGGCGGGCGACTTCAATCAGCGCCGGATTGTCGAGCAAACGATCCGCCAAGGCTTTGATTTCGTCCGAAAAAGTGGCTGAAAACAATAGGTTCTGGCGCTTTTTAGGCAACACGGCAAGAATGCGTTTAATGTCATGCACAAAACCCATGTCCAGCATCCGGTCGGCTTCATCCAGCACCAGAATCTCGACTTTGCTCAAATCCACATTGCCCTGGCTGTGATGGTCAAGCAAACGCCCTGGGGTGGCGACCAGAATATCCACGCCCTTGCGCAAACGATCCGCCTGCGGGCCTTGACCCACGCCGCCAAACATCACCATCGAGGAGAGTTTCAAAAAGCGTCCGTAAACGCGCACGCTTTCTTCCACTTGCGCCGCCAGCTCGCGGGTAGGGGTCAAAACCAGCGCACGCACCACACCACGCCCAAGCGCGGCGGGCTTGCTGGCTTCTAAACGCTGCAACATCGGCAAGGTAAACCCTGCGGTTTTGCCCGTGCCCGTCTGCGCGCCAGCAAGCAAATCGCCACCAGACAATACGGCAGGAATGGCTTGAGTTTGAATCGGGGTAGGGATGGTGTAGCCAGCTTCTTCAACGGCACGGACAAGCTCGGCTGCAAGGCCTAAGGATGCAAAAGACATGGGATGATTCCTAAATATGGTTTGATTTTTTCGAAAGCCTCTTAAATCAGAGGCTTTCGAGGGTATCGGCCTGTCGCCGCTCTATTTTAAGAATCAAGGCGCCAGTCTAAGGCAGACAAAAAAGACACACGCCGCAAGACTGTTGCAGCGCGAGGGCGTGGATTCTAGCAGATAAAGCACGCGCGCCTGCGTCAATGACCCGCCATAAAAATGGTTTTTCAATACGCCTGGTGATTCGTTACTATCGAGCATCAACATTTTGAACGGATAGTGAGCCCCATCATGTCTTCTCTTGGTCTTTTCATCGAAAAACCGTTGTATTTTGCCGCGCTGCTGTTTCTGATTTTGGTGCTGTCCAGCGAGCTGGGGTTTCGTCTCGGGCGTTACAAGCGCCAAAAGAGCGACGCAGAACTAGCCGCACCGGATGCTGGCGCGCTCACCGGTATCGTTTACGCCCTGCTAGATGGTGTCGTCACGAGATTTTCAGCCAAAGCACTAAACATCGAATTTGAATGGCCGCAACGAAAGAGGACAAATTCTTTGCATAACGGGTCGCAATTCCTCGCCACCGCTTGAGATGCAGGA
>JBFXGB010000050.1:0-15246 GCA_050178405.1 Halothiobacillaceae bacterium | reverse complement strand
AGGCGGGTTAAAAACCGCCCCTTAACCTCGTCTATCGCGATGTCTATTTAAACGCATTATTTCAAGTTAGAGCCATGATTCGTCATGGCTCTTTTTTTTGGCTCTCACACCATCAATCCTGCTCAAATCTAGGTCAATGTGTGAAAACGTTTTAGCAAAATTCTCATCTAATCTCACGCCTTTTAATCGACCCACAAAAAAGCCCGGACACGCGCCGGGCTTTTGGCTAACTGCGCACGACGTTATGGGCGATCATCGACTGGCGCACCATCTTTGACGCGCTCACGCACCAAATCGCTGCGCTTGAGTCCCATCGCCAAAGATAAGGCTGATGCTACGAAAATCGACGAATACGTGCCTGACAAGATGCCAATAATCAGGGCGTATGAGAAGCCATGTACCGCCGCGCCGCCGAAGTAAAACAACACCATCACCGTAATGAACGTGGTTAGTGAGGTCATGGTGGTGCGTGACAAGGTATCGTTAATCGCGGTGTTCATCACCTCAATCGGCGTGGCTTTACGCATTTTGATAAAGTTTTCACGAATCCTATCGAACACCACAATGGTGTCGTTAATCGAATACCCCATCACCGCCAGCACCCCCGCCAGAGCCGCAAGGTCAAACTCGAATTCAAAAAAGCTGATAAAACCGAGCACCACAATCACGTCATGCAGCAGCGCCTGCACCGCTCCGAAGGCTAGTTTGAACTCAAAGCGCAAACCGACGTAAATCATTATGCCGACCAGCACGAACACCAACGCCATCGCACCGTTTTCGACCAGTTCTTTGCCGACCGCAGGGCCGACAAATTCCACACGGCGCATTTCCGCTCCGGCATCAATGCTGCGCAAAACCTCAAGCACCTGGGTGGAAAACTCGGCCTGCTTAACCCCCTCACGCGGCGGCAAGCGCACCAGCACATCATTCGCCGCACCAAAATGCTGCACCACCGCGCCTTCCATGCCTTTTTCGGCCAAAATGCTACGCACCTTGTCCAGCTCCACCGCCTGCGGATAGACCACTTCCACCACCATGCCACCGGTAAAGTCCAAACCAAAGTTCAGCCCTTTAGTGGCTAATGAGGCAATCGAAGCCAGCACGAAAAAAATCGTCACCGCATAGGCGATATAGCGCTTACCAAAAAAATCGAAGCGGGTATTGTTAGGAATAAAACGCATCTCACGCCCCTCCGATGGCAATGGATTTAAGTCGAGCCTGACGGCCATAGACCAGATTGACCAAGGAACGCGTCACCATAATCGCAGTAAACATCGACGCAAGAATACCGATACTCAAGGTGACGGCGAAGCCCTTAATCGGCCCACTACCGAAGGCAAACAAAGCCAGAGCCGCCAGCAAAGTAGTAATGTTTGCATCCAAAATGGTGGCAAAAGCACGCTCATAACCCGCGTGAATCGCGGCCTGTGGCGTATTGCCATTGCGCAATTCCTCACGAATACGCTCGTTAATCAACACGTTAGCATCCACCGCCATCCCTAGGGTAAGGACAATACCGGCAATACCCGGCAAGGTAAGCGTCGCTTGCAACAAGGAAAGCACCGCAACAATCAGCACCAAATTCACAAACAACGCCACATTGGCGAACACACCAAACAGGCTGTAATAAAGAATCATAAACAGCGCGACCGCCACAAACGCGATTACTGCCGCCGTCACACCCGCCTGGATATTGTCCGCACCCAGGCTTGGCCCCACGGTGCGTTCTTCGACAATCTCAATCGGCGCACGCAAAGCGCCCGCGCGCAGCAACAGCGCCAAATCACGCGCTTCCTTGCTGCTATCCAAGCCCGAAATCTGGAAACGATTGGCGAGCTGATCGCGGATGGTGGCGATGTTGATAACCTCTTGCACCACCGACTTTTTCTTCACCATCTGGCCGTTTTCTTCGACGGATTCGACCTTGTTTTCGATGAACACCACCGCCATCGGCTTGCCGATATTTTGGCTGGTAATGTCGCTCATGCGCTTAGCACCCTTGCCGTCCAGATTGACAAACACCGCAGGCGAACCGCTTTGTTGCTCAATGCCCGACGACGCATCCACAATCTGGTTGCCGGTAATAATCACCTGACGTTTTAACAACACCGGTTGACCACCGCGCTGTTGGAACAATTGCGCACCGGCTGGAGCTTGGCCGGTCTTGGCGGCCTCCTCCCACTCGCTCGGCGTGCCTTCCACCAGACGGAACTCCAGAGTTGCCGTCGCACCCAGAATCTCTTTGGCACGCACCGTGTCTTGCACCCCCGGCAACTGCACCACGATGCGGTTATCGCCTTGTTGCTGAATCACGGGTTCAGACACACCCAGCTCGTTGACGCGATTGCGCAAGGTGGTAATGTTTTGATCCAGCGCGGCTTTGCGCTCGGCCAGCATCGCTTTTTCAGAAAAGCGCCCCACCATAAATGCGAGCTTGCCATCATCACGCGGCGACCACTCGATATCGGGATATTGGCGCGTCAACACCGCTTTGGCTGCCTCGCGCTCCGCATCGTCCGCAAAGCGCACCACGACATCACTGCCTTCGATAGCGACCAGTTGATAGCGCAGTTTTTCATTGCGCAAAAAGCCACGCACATCCTCCACGGTGCGCTCGCGCAACTGCTTGAGCGCGCTATCCATATCGACTTCCATCAAAAAATGCACACCACCGCGCAAGTCAAGACCGAGATACATGGGTTTTGCGCCCAAAGAGCTTAACCAGGCCGGTGTATTCGAGGCTAGATTCAATGCCACGATAAACGCACGTCCCAACTCTTTGCGCATCAAATCCGCCGCTTTGAGCTGATCTTCGGTATTGGCAAAACGCACCAAAACTTGATCGTTGACAATGTCAGCCTGTTTGATAGGAATGGCGTTTTGTTGCAACAAAGTCGTGACGCGCTCCTTGTCCGCTTGTGTAATCGCGGTGGCACGCGCGCTGATTTGCAAGGCGGGGTCTTCGCCGTAAAGATTGGGCAGGGCATAAATCACGCCGAAAACCAAAACCAAAACGACCAGGATATTTTTCCAGAGTGGATAGCGATTCACACATCTCTCCCATACAACCCGCCCGCTAAAGAGCGGGCGGGTAAGTCAAAAATCAAGAACCGCGCAAATCGCGCATCGTGCCTTTAGGCAGCACGGTGGTCACCGCGACGCGCTGCACCAACACCTGCGAACCTTCCGCAATTTCAATGGTCAAGAAAGCATCGTTCAACTCAATCACCCGCCCCAAAAGACCGCCGGAAGTCAGGACTTCATCGCCCTTAGCCAGTGCATCAATCAATTTCTTGTGCTCTTTTTGGCGCTTGGCCTGCGGGCGAATTAACAAAAAATACATCACCGCAAAAATCAAAATCAGCGGCAAAAAACTCATCAAGGGATCGGGCTGCTGCATGGCAGGCGCAGCGGCAGCGGGGGCTTCAGCCATGGCAACGGAAATAAAGTTCATAAACACACCTATCTAAGATAAAAAAACGTGCGGCATTATGCCACAGGCAAACACAGCGTCACCTTTAGGGCGAAACGGCGCAATTCAATCGAGCACTTCAACCAGCGGCATCAATCCCCGCTTGACGCTTGCGGTAAAAATCCTCTGCCCACGCTTCAAAACGCTGCTCGCTGATCGCAAAGCGAATCTCCTGCATTAAAAACTGGTAGTAATGCAGGTTGTGAATACTGTTCAAGCGCGAGCCAAGAATCTCGTTGCACTTATCCAAATGACGCAAATAAGCACGGCTGTAATTGCGGCAGGTATAGCAGTTGCAATGCGGATCAATCGGGCGCGTGTCTTCGGCATAACGCGAATTACGAATGCGCACATCGCCCCACTGGGTAAATAAATGCCCGTTGCGTGCGTTGCGTGTCGGCATGACGCAATCGAACATATCAATACCGCACCTTACAGCCTCCACAATATCCTCCGGCTTGCCCACGCCCATCAGATAACGCGGCCTGTCCTGCGGCAACAGCGGTGTGGTGGCTTCCAATACCTTGATGCGCTCATCTTCCGGCTCGCCGACCGACAAGCCGCCAATCGCATAGCCATCAAAACCAATATCGATCAAACCTTGCGCCGACTCTTGGCGCAAAGGGTCATACATGCCACCTTGCACAATCCCGAACAAAGCCGCAGGCGTGTCACCCTGCAATGCAACATGCGCCTTTTTGCTGCGCGCCGCCCAGCGCATAGACAGCTCCATCGAAAAACGCGCCTGCTTTTCTGTTGCCGGATACGGTGTGCACTCATCAAAAATCATCACAATGTCTGAACCGAGCGCGTGCTGCACCGCCATGGATGTTTCCGGATCAAGATGCACTTTGCTGCCATCCACCGGGGATTGAAAACGCACGCCCTCCTCGCTGATTTTGCGCAACGCCGCCAAGGAGAACACCTGAAAACCACCGGAATCGGTCAAAATCGGCCCGCTCCAGTGCATAAAATCATGTAAATCGCCGTGTTTTTTGATGATTTCGATACCCGGGCGCAGCCACAAATGAAAGGTATTGCCGAGAATGATTTCCGCGCCAATCTCGCGCAACTCTTCCGGAGTCATGGCCTTCACCGTGCCATAGGTTCCTACCGGCATAAAGGCCGGCGTTTCCACCGTGCCGCGCGCAAACGTCAAGCGTCCACGACGCGCCGCACCGCTCGTATTAAATAAGTCAAATTTCATGATGTGCGCTCCAACGCATCCAAAGCGGGCGTGATAAACATCGCATCCCCATAACTAAAAAAGCGGTAATTCGCAGCAATCGCGTAATGATAAGCCCGCATCATGTTGCCATATCCCCCCAACGCGCTCACCAACATCAACAAGGTCGAACGCGGCAAATGGAAGTTAGTGAGCAAAGCATCCACCACTCTAAACTTTACCCCCGGCGTGATAAACAAGCGCGTATCCCCCTGCCATGCGGCCAGATGGCCTTGCGGCGAATGCCGCGCCGCCGACTCCAGCGCACGCACCGCCGTCGTTCCCACGGCAATCACCCGCCCACCGCGCGCACGCGCCGCCGCAATCGCCGCCACTGTCATTGCGGGAACTTCTGCCCATTCCGCGTGCATGATGTGCTTTGTCAAATCATCCACTCGCACCGGCTGAAACGTGCCCGCCCCCACATGCAGTGTGACATGCGCACGCTGCACGCCAAGCGCATCGATCTTTGCGAGCAAAGCCGCATCAAAATGCAAGCCCGCCGTCGGCGCAGCCACCGCCCCCGGACGATCAGCAAACACGGTCTGATAGCGTTCGCGATCCGCAGCACTATCTTGGCGCTCAATGTACGGCGGCAAAGGCATGTGACCATGCGCATCAAGTGCCGCCAGCAAATTCTCACCGCCTTCGACCAAACGCAAGCGAAACAACTCATCCTCTCGCGCCACCATCTCAAACACGACACCGCCTTCCATCTGCAGTATCGTGCCTTGTTTGGGTGATTTACTCGCACGAACATGAAAGATCGCCTCATGTTCGCTCAAGATACGCTCAAGCAAAACTTCGACCTTACCGCCGCTCTCTTTTTGCCCATGCAAGCGCGCCGGAATCACCCGCGTGTCGTTAAACACCAAAAGATCGCCGTCACGCAATACATTGGGCAAATCAAGAATACGGGAATCACTGACCTGCCCCGTCACACCATCCAACACCAGCATCCGCGCCCCCGCTCGCTCCGGCAAAGGGGCTTGCGCAATCAGATGCGCGGGCAAGTCAAAATCAAAATCCGATACATTCATTCAATCAAATCACTAGGTCACAACAAGTGCTTAGAATGACATAAATTTGAAAAAAACACTTGGCAAGCCGACACGATTCACCTATAGTTCCGCCCCTACCAAGTTCTGGCGCTCAAGTTCTCCTGAACAAGCCCATTAAACTTTGCCGTGGTGGCGGAATCGGTAGACGCAGCGGATTCAAAATCCGCCGTTGAAAAACGTGAGGGTTCGAGTCCCTCCCTCGGCACCAATCATTTCATCTAACCCGCTAATTTAGCGGGTTTTTTTCTGCCCAAGGCTTAATCGATACCCGAAAAAAATACCCGAAAATTTTTTCCATAGCGTCAAAACGCCATCAATAACACATCCAACACCAAGCTGGACGGTGCGTGTTCGGATCGCTGTGCTCGATGTGCTGTTCAAGTGTTCATTACCCATTGAAAAATTTTATTCTATACGATTTATGCACTCACGACCGTAAGCAGTTACCCGCACTGGCCACTTTGTAACCCGTTATGACCAAGGGCAGGCGGCGATCTTCATCAATGGCAGAATGTTTTTGACAGTTCGGCGGTCTGCTGCGCAGGTGAATTCAAGCTTGACGGTCAATGCGGCAACGTTGCAACCAGCACGCCCCTTCTTGGTTTGTCATCTACCCACGCAACAATCCCAATTTGAGTGTGAGTGCGCTATTTTCGTCCACAAACCGTCCTTGATGACCGATGCGCATATATGCGTCATTGACCAAAAATTGACGCTTGCCAGCGTTGCCATACAATGAGGTCACTGATGGCACTGATAGGACATTGACCCCATGGCAACCGTCAACGTAAGAAACCTGCCCGACGCAGTGCATCGCGCCCTACGCATTCAAGCCGCCCAACACGGACGCAGCACCGAGGCTGAAATTCGCAACATTCTAGAACGCGCCGCCAAGCCCGAAGGTCGCGTGAAACTAGGCTCATTGCTGGCATCCCTCGCCCATGAAGCAGGCGGCCTCACCGCTGAAGAACACGCCTTGTTTGAGCGCACCCGCATCAAGACCCCTGCGCGTGCGGCGAGCTTTGAATGATTCTGCTCGATACCAACGTCCTATCCGAGACGCAGCGCCAGACCCCTAATCCCCGCGTCATCGACTGGATCGACGCGCAAGCCCTCGAAACGCTCTACCTATCCGCCATCACGGTGGCCGAACTGCGCGCAGGTATCGCGCTCATGCCGGATGGAAAACGTCGCAACAGCCTGCATGAAGTCTTAGAAAAACGCCTGCTGCCCTTGTTTACTAATCGGGTGCTATCGTTCGACATGGCGTGTACAAAAGCCTACGCCGAGCTGCTGGCTACGTCCCGCGCAGCGGGCTTAGCCGTTGAAACCGCCGATGCCTTCATTGCTGCCATTGCACTCACCCACGGCTTTATCGTCGCCACCCGTGATACCACTCCTTTTGAAGCGGCTGGGTTAAGCATCATTAACCCGTGGAAAGCAGGGCAATGACCACGACTTTTATTCGGTGTCTGCTATCGCTTTAATTATGTAGTAACCTATCTACAAAATCCAAGTGTACGAGATTCTGCCATGACCATTACCACCTTATCAAGCCGCGAATTCAATCAGAACGCGAGCGAGGCCAAGCGTGCCGCCAACAACGGACCGGTATTCATCACTGACCGAGGACGACCTGCGCATGTCCTTATGTGTTTTGCAGACTATCAGCGACTCACCCAACAACGACGCAACATTGCCGATGCGCTGGCCATGCCACAAGCAGCCGAGATTGAGTTTGAGCCGCCGCGTATGGACATCGAAAATCGCCCGGCGGATTTCTCATAATGTATGTTCTCGACACCAACGTGATTTCAGAATTGCGCAAAGTTCGTCATGGCAAAGCAGACATTCACGTCACGGCCTGGGCGGCATGTGTTGATGCGTCCGAGTTATTTGTATCAGCCATCACCATCATGGAACTGGAGCTTGGCGTGCTTTCCATTGAACGCAAGGATGCCAGCCAAGGGGCGATACTGCGTATGTGGCTAGAGCAGCAGGTCATGCCGGAATTTTCAGGCCGTACATTGCCCATCGACACGGCTGTAGCCCTGCGTTGTGCCAAGCTCCATGTCCCCGACAAAAGGGGCGAGCGGGACGCACTCATCGCGGCAACCGCACTGGTGCATGGCATGACTGTGGTGACGCGCAATGTCGCTGACTTCAAATCCACCCTAGTGGCGCTCATCAATCCTTGGGAATGGGATACTGACTCGATACCCGCAAAAAAACTAGGCCGATACTAACGCTTGGCAAAACTCAGCAACCCGCATAGCTCGATCAAACGGGCGAATGCTAAAAGTCATTCGCGCACAAGCTCGGCATGTCGCTCAAATGCACGCATCAATGCCGCATTCGTCACAGATTGCGCATCCAGCGCCTGCAAAAACGCTGCAAAGTCATCCTCACTCAGCGTAATCGCCTCATGCGACTGCACCACATCCTCCGCGACAGCTAACGCATTCTTCAACACAAACTCAGACACACTCAACTGCGAATACGCCGCCTTATCCAGCAAAAGACGCGCACGCAGACCACAACGGATATTCAGACGACTCTCTTTAATCACCGCCTCAGATTTCATGCCATAAGCCTCATACAACCATGTGAACCGAATGTACTCACAAATAAATTGTAAAAATACATAAATAGGACTTACGCAAAACACGGTATTTTCAGGATGATGTGCTTGTGGGAGGCGCTCTTGAGCGGCGATGTGGGTGTAGTGTTTTTCCATGGCAATATCCTAATCGATTTAGGGTGTTGCACTTGGTTTTTGAGCGCGCCAGTTATTTCTCCGACTAAGAGCAAGAATAATTGCCGCAGAATTAAGCGAAAAATTCAATATTCCACTGCAATCCGAAAAATAAAGGTCATTAAACTCCATACACGCGGCGTTCCTTCTGCCAAATAGCGTACATATTTACCTCATGCCCGCTTGGTTCTGTAAAGCTCACCGCATTGGACACATCCACAAATTTCATTGGTCACAATCTGTCGCAAGGCTCGCTTAGCATGGCCTTGCTCGAACAACACTCCAAGAGGAAACCATCATGCAAAGCAAACTCACCCACACCATTGCACAACAATTGCAAACCCTTGAACGCTGGCGGCATCAAGCCAAGCTCAATGCCGAAGACATGGCCAGCGAGATTGTGCGCACCTTTCAGCGTGGCACCGAGGACGATATTGGCGAGGCCTTTTATTGGGACATGGCTGACTTCGTGCCCATGGGCTGCACTAGCCGCTTGGGCGAACGCTTTAATGAGATGATCGAACAGCACTTCGAGCGAACCTACAAAACCCTTGCGACGCAGATTGCCCCGCTGCTCGCACGTCAAGACGATGCGCCCTACATTCACCGCACCGAATTTGATGCCCTGCGCCGTCAAGTGGGGCTGATTACGGATGACGAAGGTTTCAAGCGTGCGCTCGACAAGGCCAAGCCGAGCTTTTTTGAAAACCTGACCTCGCCCGATATTACGGATGATGGCTATGACGAATGGCAACAAAAACATGCCGCACGGGTGATTCATGCGCTTAACGATTACGCCACAAGCCTAGAGCCTAAACTGGCACGCAGCATCGAAAAGGTTCTGCAAGATGCCGCCGATGAGTACGAAGCTGGCCTGCGCGAGTTGGACAACGCTCAGCAAGCTGCTTAAACCCAGCACGACTCAAACATTCATAAAAACTTCACATACGCCCGAGTTCAAAAAATTTTATGCTTTCCAGCGATGGGTAGCATTCATCAAGGCAAAACCACTTCCGGAGATTTCATCATGCCCTTCCCGCTTCTCATTCCTGTCGTTCTTGGTTTAGCCAGTGCGGCACTTGGTGCAGCTGGCGTTAAAAAAGGCTTCGACGCCAAAAAAGACTTTGAAGACGCTAAAGACGTTGGCGAGCGCGCACAAAGAAAATACAGCGGTGCCCAGCAGCATTTGAACCAAGCGCGTGAAGACACGCAGCACCAACTTGAAGCCCTTGGCGCAATCAAGCTGCGTGTATTTGAAGACCAAATTGGCTATTTGGTGAATGTACTTAAAAAAGGGCGCTCCCAAATCAGCGGCTTTGAAACGGACATTGGCTTAAACCGCGAAGAGCTTCGTTCCTTCGAGGGGGATGTGCTTAAAGCGGCGGACGTTTCCATGTCACTCGGTAGCTCGGCAGCCGCGGGGGCTATGGCAGGCATGGGCGCTTTCGGCTTAGTGGGCAGCCTTGCAACCGCCTCAACAGGTACGGCGATTGCCAGCCTATCGGGTGTTGCCGCAACCAATGCCACACTCGCTTGGCTCGGCGGAGGTTCATTAGCGGCGGGTGGCATGGGCATGGCCGCCGGTACATGGGTGTTGGGCGGCGTAGTCGCCGGTCCCGCACTGGCGATTGGTGGCTTTATGTTGGCCAGTAAAGCCGAAGAAGCCCTGACTGAAGCACGCGCATACCAGGCCAAGGTTGAAGTCGCCTGCGAGGAAATGCAGGGCGTGCGCGAGGTTCTTGCGGGGATTGATCGCAATATCGAAGAAATGCAGCACACCATCAGCCAGATGGTCGAGCGTTTTGAACAGGTCAAAACCAATGACATCCACGATGAACACGCCATGGCGCGTATGGTGCAAATGGGGCGTGCCTTGCGTGAACTGCTCAACATTCCAGTAATCGACGCTGAAGGTGCCGCCGCACAGGATTTACATATCCGCATTTCAGGCGCAAGAGAAATCGCCGGGCACGAGGCCAGCTAGGCGCTTGACCACACATTCATTTGTTACATCAATCCCGGTCTCAACCTCCGGGACACTCAACCCCAAGGACAGCCTCATGAGCAAACAACTTGCAGCCAAAACACTCAACGGAACCTTGATGAAAACCGCCGCCAGCTCGCCCACGTTTGCCCTGCAGGCATTTAACTCACTGGTGGAAGCACACAACAGCTACCGCGTCGTCCGCGAACAAGAAATCACCAAGCGTCAGCAGATTGCGGCATGGGAAACGGTTCAAGTCACCGCCATACGCGAACACGCCAGCATCATCCGCGACTACCTCGACAAAAGCTTTGCCGAACGCCGCGAAAACTTCAAACAATTCTTCACCCTACTCGACAAGGGCATTGAAAGCGGCAACGACCAAGCCATTCAGGCTGCTCTTAGCGGCATCATCGAAACCACACGCCAATCGCCGTTACGCGAAGCGCTTGCCGCCGTGCGCGCCATCAGTGACCCTAGCGTCAAATCCATCGACATCTAAACAGGAACCGCCCATGCCCATTCGTCCCCAACCTTGGCAAGTACGCTGCGCAACATGCGGTTGGAGCAAACGGCACCACCCGCAAAGTGACTGCCTAAGCGAAGGCGACCTGCCGCCTAAACAATGCCCCAAATGCGGACATACACCGCTGGATCGAGTGACTCCCAGTGCTAACCCGCTGGATACCTTGCTCGGCATCATCAAGGGCAAGTAGTCGTCCATGAACCGTCAACGTCTTATGAAAACATACGCCATGCGCGCAGCCCAAATAACACCAAAAACCGAGACGGATTGACCCATGGCAGCATCCCCCTCCAGCGCCCTTGAAAGCGCTTTTCTTATTCTAGCCATCTTGCGCCGCATTCCGCGTCGTCGCTTTACCACCTGCGCCGACATCCAAAGCGCACTGGAATCTGAAGGCTACGCACGCGACATCCGCAGCATTCAACGCTATCTGGATGCCATTTGCACTCACTTTCCGGTGGAATGCGACACACGCGGCAAACCCTATGGCTACCGCTGGCGCAATGAGGCGCACGGCCTCGGCTTGCCCATGCTCACCCCCTCGGAAGCCCTGCTCTTGCACCTGGCCTCCGCTGAACTGAGTGAAATGCTCCCCGCTCATGTGCTCAGCAGCCTCAAACCCTTGCTAGGCAGCGCCCTCTGGCAGCTGGAACTCGACCCCAAAGCCGCACCCGCCCGTCAATGGCTGCGCAAAGTGCGTCGCATTCCTGCGCGTCAACCGCTGCTCCCGCCCAAACTCCAGCCCGGCATTCTGGAAAACATCAGCGAAGCCCTGTTTCACGAACGCAAGCTCGATATCCGCTACCGCAATGCCCAAGGCGAAACCCGTGAGCGCATCGTGTGGCCACTCGGTCTCGGGCAACAAGGCGTGCGCCTTTATCTGGTGTGTCGATTTGAAGGCTATGACAACCAACGCATCCTTGCCCTGCCGCGCATTGAATACGCCAATGTCCGCATGGAAACCTTCGACTACCCCGAAGATTTTGACCTCGAACGCTACAACGGTGAAGGCGGCTTTGCCTTTGGCGATGGGCAAAAAGTGCGCTTACATTTTTTCATCGACAAAACCATCGGCCTCCATCTGACCGAATCGCCGTTATCGAGCGATCAAAGCGTCATTGAACACGACAACGCGCTTGAAATCAGCGCAACCGTGATGGATTCTGCACTGCTGCACCAGTGGATTAAGGGCTGGGGGGATAGTATTTGGAATGTAAACATCAATTCAACCGAAAAACATTATTCAAAGGACAATACTCATGAATCCAATTAAAAACATGGTAACTAACAAAAGCGTTAACTTACCTCTTGAAGCTATTTCGCGCAATCTTATGCACCTTCCCCAATTAACGTCGCTGCAGGCAAGTTCGACCTCATTAAAATACAGTTTTTGGAAAATCAACGAAATCAGCGAAGAAATGCCCGGCACTTATCAAAGAGCCATGAGCAACATTTTTGCTGCCGCACAAGAACAAAAGAATACGCATATTGTTTATCTTCTGCGTGGAACACGTGAGCGGGTGAATCTTTATTTAGGAATTGCCGTGCCTGAAGGTATGCCTGCAGACCTCCACGAAGCGCGCAAAAATTTACAAGCCGCCCTTTTGGGGCATTTGCCGGGTGTTCAACTCAGCAATGATGATTCACCTACCGAATCCATGGAGGATTATTGTCGTTTTGGCGTGGCACTTGGCGTTCCCACCGCGCATGAAGATGACGCAAAAAGCGACGAAGTGGATTTCCAAGGCATCGAACGCTTGATTCGTGCCATGCAAAGCAGCGGCAATGATTGGCAGCTTATGCTGGTGGCGCGACCTTTAGAGCGAACAGAAATTCAGGGGTATATCGACCAAACCATGAGCCTTGCCAGCAAGGCGGCAACCTGGTCAAAAGCGACCCTACAAGACTCCAACAATACCGGCACGCAAACCAATAAAAGCTACAACATTTCCGACAGTCGCGGCACATCGGACAGCACCGCGCACCAACTTGGAAAAAACAAGAACTTCACACATGGCACAAATTCTGGTTCGAGTCGAGAAGGCTACTCAAGCCGAAGTAGCACTTCATCCGGCTCATCCAACTCAGAAAGCATAGGCACGAATGAATCTAAAACGGATACCTTTGGAACATCCACAAACCGCAGCGAAGGTTTAACCTTTTCACAAGGAGAAAACCTAGGGCGCACCCAAGGAATTAACCTTGAGATTCACGACAAATGGAATCAGGAACTCCTCAAACACCTTGAAGAAAACCTTTTGCCGCGTTTGCGCAAAGGGTTTAACAAAGGGCTATTTGACTGCGCGTGTTATCTTGCTGCATCCAATGAAGCCACCTACAAACTCCTCGCAGGCGAGATTAAATCAACCTTTCAGGGCGATATAGAAACCACGACCCCCATCGAAGTTTATCGCATGGACGATATGCCGAAAAAATTATCCGCCGTTCTCGATCGCCCGCAAATTAGCACCAAGCTTCAACACGAACGCGCACTGGTTCATAGCATGTCGTTCAGCACTCGCGCCGGAATCACGCGCATTGGCAGCTTACTGAGCGTGGATGAAGTTGCCATGATGGCCAGCCTCCCGCGCAGTGAAGTCCCCGGCATCGTGCGGCGCAAAAATGTTGATTTTGCGGTAAGCCTGCCCGTCATCCGCGCAGAACGTGCGCTGGAATTAGGAAACATCATCGACCATGGACGCATCCTTGAGCAAAGTGTGACGCTTGATACCGCCGAACTCGACAAACACGTATTCATTACCGGTGTCACGGGCGCAGGCAAAACCACCACCTGCATGAGGCTACTGCTTGAATCCGCTCTGCCCTTCTTGGTCATTGAACCGGCTAAAACCGAATACCGCGCCATGCTGCGCCTGCGCGAACACGGGGCTGATATTGCCATTGATTGCTACCGCGTCGGCGAAGACCCCTACCATGGCTTGCGCATCAACCCCTTTCAACTGGTTCACAAGCGGCAAAAAATCACCGCGCAAGTCAGCCTGATCCAAGCCACATTAAGCGCGGTTTTCCCCATGGAAGCCTCCATGCCGCAACTGGTGGAAATGGCCATCATTCGGGCGTATGAAGCGCGCGGCTGGGATATTCACCGCAATGAAAACCTATTTGAAGATGAGCCTTGGCGCAAAGACAGCACCGCTTGGCCGACCTTCTCCGACATGATCGCCCAGCTCGACATCATTATCCCCGAGCAAAAAATGGGCAAAGAGTTTGAAGAAAAATACCGAGGCTCCTTAGTCTCAAGACTCAGCGGCCTAACACGCGGCGTATTAGGCACGACGCTGGATGTCCCCTATTCGATGGACTTCAACCAACTCATTGAACGTAACGTGATTATCGAGCTTGAAGGACTCCCAAGCCCCGAACACAAAGCCTTGCTCATGGGGCTTATACTCACACGACTCGCCGAAGCCATGAAAGAACGCCACCGCGTGCAGCCCGGGCATCGGCATCTAACCTTGATTGAAGAGGCACACCGTTTGTTGACCAACCCGCAAGCCGGTGAAAGCGAAAACCGCAAAAACGCCGTCGAAACCTTTGCCAACCTGCTCTCCGAAATTCGCAAATATGGCGAAGGCTTAATGATTGCCGATCAAATCCCCAACAAACTCGTGCCTGATGTGATTAAAAACACCCATATCAAAATCGTCCACCGCCTGTATGCCGAAGATGACCGTCGCACCGTGGGCGAGGCGATGATGCTCGATGACGAACAGCGCAATTTTTTACCCAATCTGCAAACCGGCGAAGCCATTATTTACCGTGGCGGCTGGCATGGTGCCGTGCGTGCCAAAATCAAACAGGGCGTGCGTACCGATGACAGCCCCATTGCCGAAGAAGACCTGCTCGCGCAAAGCGAAGAACTTTTCTGGATGCAGCGCCACGCCTTGCAACCGCATCTTGCAGCGGCATGGAACAATGAAAACCCAGCCCAATTTGCACGCTTTAGTGTGGAAGCCAAAGGCTTTTTGAATGAACTGCTCAAACTCGCGCGGCCCTATGCCGGCAACCCACAAAGCGAAAACAGCCAAGCGTATGCAAAGCGCATTCATGCACAATATCAACGCTGGAATGCGCAGGGTCTAGAACCTTTGATTATGACCTTGCTTGAAGCGATGATACAAGATTGCCGCCCCAGAATGCGCAGTGAAAATAAAAACGAAGACAACAAAAAAAATCAAAGGAGTAAAAAATACACAAAAATG
>JBFXGB010000049.1:1505-15427 GCA_050178405.1 Halothiobacillaceae bacterium | reverse complement strand
GCTAAGTTTATGGAGTGCAGCTATTTCAAAGCCGGGCTTTGCCGTTCGTGCTGCCTGATTGAACAGCCCTATGCGCAGCAGTTGGCGGATAAGCAGGCGGCGTGTGCGCGAGCTTTGCCGATGGTTGCAGATGCGTTGTGGTGTGAGCCTATGCCGAGCGCCGAGTTCGGCTTTCGTAACAAGGCGAAGATGGTGGTGAGCGGCTCAAGCGAGCAGCCTGTGTTGGGCATTACCGATGCAAATGGGCGCGGGGTGGATTTGGAGGCTTGCCCGTTGTATCCAGAGGGCATGCAGCAGGCTTTTGCGCCGATTCGGGCTTTGATTTGTGAGGCGGGTTTAGAGCCGTATAACGTGGCGCAGCGTTGCGGCGAGTTGAAGTTTGTTTTGCTTACCTATGCCGAGCATTCGGGTGAATTGGGCTTGCGTTTTGTGCTGCGCTCCAAGCAGTCTTTGGGGGCGTTGCAGGCGCATTTGCCCGCCTTGTATGCGGCGCTGCCTAGGCTTGCGGTGGTGTCGGTGAATCTGCAACCGGTGCATCAGGCGATTTTGGAAGGCGAGGAGGAGATTGTTCTTAGTACGCAAAACAGCCTGACGATGCAGCTCAATGGCATGAATTTGCATCTGCGCCCGCGCAGTTTTTTTCAGACCAACACCGAGGTGGCGGCGGCGTTGTATCGCACGGCGCGAGATTGGGTGGCGAAGCTTGATGTGCAGAGTGCTTGGGATTTGTTTTGCGGCGTGGGCGGGTTTGCCTTGCATCTTGCGCCCGTGGTGCGCGGGCAAATGATAGGGATTGAGCTAAGTGGCGAGGCTATTTTTTCGGCCAAACAAACAGCAGCGGAGCTTGGGCTTACGCGTGTGCAGTTTCAGGCGCTTGCGGCGGATGCGTTTACAGTGAATAGGCGTGTCGCGCCGGAGCTGGTGGTAGTGAATCCGCCACGTCGTGGTTTGGGCGCGGACTTGTGTGGCTGGTTGGACGCTTCAAGCGCACGCTGGCTGTTGTATTCGAGCTGCAACCCGCAATCCTTGGCGCAGGATTTGGAGCGGATGCCAAGCTTTGTGCCGCTTCAAGCGCAGTTGTTTGATATGTTTCCGCATACTCAGCACGGTGAAGTATTGGTGTTGCTTGAGCGCAAGGCTTGAGTTTTAGCTATAGTCTGATGGCTTGTTGCAAAAAAGGGGTGGGGCGATGATTTTTAGAACAGTGGATGCGGGGCGGGGTGCGGGCTGGATTAGCGCAGGCTGGAACCTAGTCAAAGGCCAGTTAGGCATGTGGATTTTGTTGGTGCTGGTGTACCTGATGATTGAAATTGTGTTGCAAATCATCCCGTTGATTGGCGGCATTATTGCGGCACTGATTTCACCTGGATTGGTGGCAGGGATGTTCTTGGCCGCGCGTTACGTGGATGAAGGCAAAACGCTGGATTTGAATCTGCTGTTTCAACCCTTGATGGAGGCGCGTACACGTGGAGCGTTGCTGACCTTGGGGGCAATGGCGATTGTGTTCAGTATTTTGATGGCTTTAATTCTTATTTTTATGCTTGGCGGGGCGCTGAGCGGTGCATCGTTTGCAGAGAATGCGAGCAGTGTCGATTCTGAGGCAATGATTGTGTCTGCCATAGTCGGAATGGGGTTTGGGGGCTTATTGCTCATGTTGCTCTTGGTCGCGGCTTATAGCATGGCGATGTGGTTTGCCGCACCGCTGGTGCTGTTTGCAGGGGTCGCGCCGATTGCGGCCATAAAATTGAGCTTTAAGGCGGTACTGGCAAACTGGTTGCCTGCACTGCTGTTTGGTTTGCTTGTCGTGGTTTTGGGCTTTGTGGCCTCGATTCCGCTGATGCTGGGCTGGTTGCTGTTGATGCCGGTGCTGTTTGCGGCGATGTATGTCAGCTACAAAGAAGTCTTTGATGTGCCGGATGAAGACACGACAATCATTGAGCAGCCGGGCATGGCTTCTACGGTAATGAAGATGTAAGCCTTAGGTGGCGCAATGAAAAAAGGGCTGCATGTTCAGCCCTTTTTTGTGGGAGCAGGTTAGCTCTTGGCTGGCTTGCGTTGGAATAAATCCGCGCCTCGGCTAATCAGGCGGTCTAAGAATAACACGCCGTCAAGATGGTCGATTTCGTGCTGCGCAATGCGTGCTTCGTAGCCTTCCATCTCGAAACTCAAGGCGTGGCCGTCAATATCGAAGGCTTTGAGCTGGATTTTCTCGGCGCGCACGACATTGCCGGTGTAGTCGGGGACGGATAAGCAGCCTTCGCGTCCCATGGCGAAGCCTTCCCAGGCGGTAATTTCTGGGTTCACTAAGATAAGTTTGCCGTGATTGGGCACGGGTTTGCGTGCGCGAGTGGCATCCACAATACAGATGCGTTGCAAGACACCCACTTGTGGCGCGGCAATGCCCACTGCGCCGGGGCCATTGGCGCAGGTTTCGAGTAAATCCTGCACAAAATCGCGTAGCTCGGCATTAAAGCTTTCGACGGGTTCGCAGAGGGTTTTAAGGCGTTGGTCGGGGTAGAGAACGATGTCGCGCAGAGCCATGTCAGCCTCGCATCAGTTCGATAGGCGTGAGGGTGACACGGATGTCGCTCGGTAAATTGGCGAGCGCGTGCTCTAGGCGCTCGAAGCCCTGTTGTGCCACGCCTTCGATATTCATGATGTAGATGGGTTTTTCGGCGCTGCCGGCCACGTCTGAGCGCAGGTCGGTGATGCTTAAGCCCGCATTGGCAAGCGCGTCGGTGACTTCGGCGACGATGCCAGCGCGATCAGCGCCATAGACGGTGATGAGCGCATCGGGATCGATGCGGCGGTGTAGCCCTGCGTTGAGTTCGTCTACATGCACGCGCAGTTTGTATTCGTCGCGTACCGATTCGAGCAAGCCTTTGAGGTTTACGCCGTCGCCCTCAATGCCGACCATGAGCATGATGGTGAATAGGCCGCCAAGACGCATCATCGAGGCTTCGCCGAGTTCAGCGCCTGCGCCGAGCAGGACGCGAGAGACGGCGGCGACAATGCCGGGGCGATCCGGACCGACAAGGGTGAGTAGTTTCCAGTGAGGTGTGTTCATGTGTGGTTTCCGCGAAGTAGGCGCACGATATTACAGATATTGGTGTCAGGATGATGAATGTTGGCGGTGTAAATGACTATAGCCACAGAGGGCACAGAGTACACAGAGATGAAAGCCATGCAAATTCTGGATTTTCCTCTGCGATCTCAGAGTCCTCTGGGACTGATTTATGTTTAGGACTTACGCAAAATGCCGATGAACGGGTAGGTGCGACAAATTCGCACACAACATGTGCTATGTGCGAATTTGTCGCACCTACATTTAGTGGTTTTTAGCGCGGCTTGCGTAAGTCCTATGAATTAATTTGTCTTTGCGCGGGATTGCCAAGGCAATCCAAAGCCACAACTGCCGCTCCATGGATTGCCACGGCCTTTGGCCTGGCAACGATCAATATAACAGGATGTTAGGGTTTTCCTCTGCGATCTCTGTGTCCTCTGTGGCTAAAACGGCTTTCACGCCCTCCAAATCAAGCTCGCCATGCGTCCGGTGGGCGTTTCTTGGCGGTAAGAATAAAAGCGCGGGTCGCTAAAGCTGCATAAATCGCCGCCAAAAATGTGAGTCACGCCAGCGGCGCGTAAACGCAGGCGTGCCAAGGCATACAAATCGGCTTGCCAGTGTCCAGAGCGGTTTTCAGGCCGAGGGCTGGGTGTGAATGTGCGGTGTGCGGCGGGGTCATGCTGCATGAAGGTTGCGCGTACCTCGTCGCCAACTTCAAAGGCCGCTTGGCTAATGGCAGGGCCTAGCCATGCGGAAATCGTGCTGGGTGGCGCACGAAAATGACGCAGGGTGTTTTCTAAGACTCCAGCGGCCAGTCCGCGCCATCCGGCATGAGCTGCAGCGATCTCCATGCCATCCTGCGAGGCGAACAGTACGGGCAGGCAGTCGGCGGTCATGATGGCCAATACCACATTGGGCTGGTCGGTGTAGGCGGCATCGGCGCGTGGTGGTTGTGCGGGCGTCTTCGCACTGTTTATCACATAAACTTCAGTGCCATGCACCTGCTCTAGCCACAGCGGCTCGCTTGGCAGGGCGAGATGTTCGCGCAGGCGTTGGCGATTTGCGAGGACGTGCGCTGGCTCGTCGCCGACATGCTGCGCCAGATTAAGCGCGGCATAGGGTGCATGACTTATGCCGCCGCTACGGGTGGTTTGTGCGGCGCACACCTGCGGATGCACGCGCCAGTTGGGGCGCAGGATATTCATGCAGCCTTAGCAATCACTTGCGCTCACCCTGCTGCGGGCAAGGGAGCGTCGCCATTTGCGCCTCAATCCAGTGTTCGACTTCGGCGTTAATGTCGCTGGCCTTGCGCCCTTGGGTTTCAATCGGTGTACCGATGCGCAGGGTAATCGTCATCGGCGTTTTGATGAACGCGCCACGCGGCCACGCGCAGCCTGCATTGTGCGCAATCGGCAACACGCGCGCGCCGTTTTGGGTGGCGAGCAGTGCGCCCCCGGGTTTGTACTTGCCGCGCTCGCCCACGGCGGTGCGCGTGCCTTCGGGGAAAACAATTACCCAACGGCCTTGCTTGAGGCGCTCGCTGCCTTGTTCGAGCAGTTGGCGCAGGGCATCGCGTCCGGCGCTGCGGTCAATCGCTATCGGCTGGTTCACCGCAAGCCCCCAACCGAAAATCGGCAGGCGCATTAACTCGCGCTTGAGCACAAACGCCGGGCCGTCGAATAGCACGGGGAAGATGAAGGTTTCCCATGTGGATTGATGTTTGGCTAAGACCACGCCACCTAAGCCGTCTTTGGGAATTTCGCCTTCAATGACCCAGCGCACGCCGCAGGTGATGCGCAGCCAATGCACCGCCAGCCAGTTCCACGGCCGCATCAGGCGATAGCGCAAGGGCGCAGGAGTCAGGGCTGCAATGGCAATGATGGGCAGATAGGCTAGCAAAATAAGCCACAAGCCTAAGTTAAACAGCGAAGCGCGCAGCAGGCCAAAAACCTTGTTCATTATTATTTTACCCAAAGCGTTGATATGGAACGGAGTGAGGATGGCATTGGGAGCTTGGTTGGGGCAAGTGTTTGAGCAAGTTATGAGCAATAAATAGGACTTACGCAGCGTGGCGGTTTTACCCCCTCCCTCTTGATGGGGGAGGGATGGTGGGGAAGTCGGCATAAACCTTTGGTAGCTTCTAAAAACTGTCTTTGCGAGGAGCGGCCTTTAGCCGCGAGCAACGCGTGGCGGGACGTGGCAATCCAAAAGAGCCTCAACAAAACAGCGAAGTTTGGATTGCTTCGCTACGCTCGCAAAGACGATATTCGGGTTTTAAGAACCTGTTCAAAGTCTCGCTGAGCGGCGCATTGCGGCGCAAAAATCGCCCTCAAAATGCTCACATAGTGATCTATGCTCCGCTTTTTCGGTCGATTTTCGCTTGCACTGCATCCGCTGATCAAGACTTTGAACAGGTTCTTAGAAGTAGTCCTTTGTTTTAGCCAGTGTCGCCCCCTCTCCCCAACCCTCTCCCGCGAGGGGAGAGGGAGCTAAATCCGTGTTTTGGTTAAGTCCTAATAAAAAACCCCGCCGATGTTGGACATGGCGGGGTTGGTTTATTGTGCCAATGCTCGGCTAAATTTTAGGCACGGCAGCGGTATTCGCCGGTGCGGGTGTCGATGGACACTTTTTCGCCAATTTCGATGAACGAGGCGATTTGGATTTCGTGGCCGTTGGCCAGTTTGCCGATTTTCATCACTTTGCCGGAGGTGTCGCCACGGTTGGCGGGCTCGGTGTAAACGATTTCGCGCACGATGGTGTTGGGCAGTTCGGCGGAGATGGCTTTGCCGTCGTAGAAGGTCACTTCGACTTTGTCTTCCATGCCATCGACCATGAAGTTAATTACGTCGCCGAGGTTGTCTTTTTCAACTTCATACGAGTTGAATTCTTCGTCCATAAAGACATAGAGCGGGTCAGCAAAGTAGCTGTAGGTGCACTCTTTTTTGTCGAGAATGACTTGTTCAAACTTGTCGTCGGCTTTGTACACGGTTTCTGTACTGCTGCCGGAAAGCAGGTTTTTGAGCTTCATTTTCACGATGGCGGAGTTACGGCCTGACTTGCTGAAGTCGGCCTTGAGGATGACCCAAGGTTGGCCTTCGATGCTCATAACGTTGCCAGCGCGGAATTCTTGTGCGGTTTTCATAGGATGTTCCAGAATCTAAAGTAATTTTCGCGCGGCATTGTAGCCTGTGGGCGTTCAAAAGGCGAAGGCATTGAGGATGTTTTGGCTTAAATCAGGCAATTGGGCAAGGGCGGCACTGCGGGCTGTGTACCATGCTTGATTTTGGTGCAGGGTGTTGAGAAGCGTGTAGGCATCGCTTGTGTGGAGATTGATGCCGTTCCAGTGCTGCATCCATGCCTTAAGGTGAATGAGGTGTTCGGCTTGGCTGTGTTCGGTGTAGATGTCGAGAAACGCTTGTAGTTTCGTGTGGTGCGCGTGGTCATCCGTGGGGTAAATGTGCCAAATCAACGGCTTACCCGCCCAAAGTGCGCGGGTAAGCGACTCTTCGCCGCGCACGAAGTTGATGTCGCAGAGCCAGAGCAGGCGGTCGTATTCGGTTTGGGGCAAAAAGGGCAGGATGTGCAGTTGCAGGCTGCCAAGCTGAATGCTGTCGCCGGCTTTGAGTTGGGGCTGGTTGAGGTATTCGCCAAGGCTTGCGAGCAAGCGGCTGGCGGGCAGGTAGGCGGTAATGGCTTGGGGAGCGCGGCTTAGGCTGTTGATAAGCGCGCCAAGGTGCGGGTTTTCGTAGGCAAAGAGCGAGAGCTTGAGGCTGTTTTCGGCGGGCGTGGGAATGCCCCATTGCTTACACCACGCCTGTTGCTGCGCGGGGTTGGCAAGGAAGTTATCGCGTTGTTTAAGCAGGTTTTTTTCGCGCAATAGGCCGCCGCTGTGTGGCAAAAGGCTTGGGATGATGAAGCGTTTGCGTAGGCCGTGGGCGAGCAGGGAGCTTTGGCCGTGGACATGGTTGACCCAAGGCTCGCAGCTCATGTATTCAAGATTGAGCCATGCTTGCGGTGGGCTGTGCTGCATGGCCTGTACATAAGCTGCGGGCAGGGTGCAGCCAAAGGTTTCGATGACGATGGGTGCGGGCGGGATGTCGGCAAAGTCGGCCGTCCAGTGGCGCACGTCAATGCCGTGCAGGTTTTGCTGTGCGCTGTTTTGGGTTGCTGGAACCAGTGGCTTGAGGGCATCGAGATCGTCCACAAGCAGGCGCACGGGCTTGCCGTGGTCGTGGTGCAAAATGTGCGCCAAGCGCCAGCAAGTGGCAATGTCGCCAAGGTTGTCGATAACGGTACAGAAAATGTCGCAAGCGGGCGCGGGCAGCATTTTTAGAGCGCAAGATGCTGGGTAAGCCATGCGCTCATGTCGTCAATTTCTTCCATGCTGATGCTATGCGGCATGGGATAGCTCTGCTGTAGGATGGTTGTATAACCAAGCTCGGCCAGTGTGGTTTGGGTGCGATGCGCGGCCTGGAGGGGGATTAAGTCGTCGTCGGTGCCGTGGCCTATGAACACCGGCGTTTGGCAGGCGGCATGGCTTGGGCTGGGGAGGTCGGTGTGCGGCAGCCAAGTGGACAGTGCCAGCAGTCCGCCCAAGCGTTGCGGCTGGTGCAGGGCGCAGTGCATGGCGATCACCCCGCCTTGGGAAAAGCCGCCGAGGATGATGTGTTCGGGCAGAATGCCTGCGGCAAGTTCAGCAGCGATAAGCTGGCTGATGCGTTGGCGGTTTTGTTCGATGCCGTCGATGTCCATGCGGGTATGGGCTTCTAGGCTGTACAGGTCGAACCAAGCGGGCATGACGTAGCCGCCGTTGACAGTGACGGGGCGGGCGGGTGCGTCGGGGCAATGAATACGTATATTTCGTTGTGGGGTTTGTAAGCGGGCGGTGATGGCTTGGGCAATCGGCTGCATGTCGTTGCCACTCGCACCGAGGCCGTGGAGCAGAATAAGGCTGAGTGTAGTCATGTTTTTTTGAGGCTAAAGGTTTGAGCGACATTGTATTACGAGCCATCGGCGTGGTGCGCACGCCGTTTGTGGAGAAATTCGGCATTCCGCGTCAGGGCGGGCTGGTGGACGAGGTTTGTGCCACGTTGGAGCTGGATGCACCCTACAACCGCGAGGAGGCTTGGCGCGGCATTGAGGGTTTTAGTCATCTATGGCTAGTGACGTGGTTTCATGCTGACAAGGGGGCGGAGGCGGCGTTGACCGTGCGCCCGCCGCGCTTGGGCGGCAATGTGCGCCTAGGGGTGTTTGCCACGCGCGCGCCGTATCGGCCGAATCCTGTGGGTTTATCCCTAGTGCGCCTGGTGCGGGTGGAGCGCTTGGTAGGGGATGCGGTGCGTATCCATGTGGCGGGGGCGGATGTGCTGGATGGCACACCCTTGCTGGATGTGAAGCCGTATCTACCCTATGTGGAAGCCTTGCCCGCAGCGCGCGGCGGCTTTGCGCCGGACGATAGCGGCGGGCGCTTGCGGGTGGTGTGGACGGAGCAAGGCCATGCAGCGTGCGCTGTGTGGTCGGCGCGCTATCCCGATCTGGCGGCGCTGGTGGAGGCTTTGCTGGCGCGTGACCCGCGCCCGGCGTATCGCAACGACGAAGATGGCGGGCGGGTGTACGGGATGCGCGTATACGATCTGGATGTACGTTGGCGGGTGAAGGGGGATGTTGTCGAGGTGCTGGATGTGTTGTTAGAGAAGCGCTGATCATCCAGAGTGAGGTGGCTCGTTGAACAGGCTCTTGGACGTGCGATACGCCCGCGCGCCTATCGATGGTCGTGCTCGAAACCAAGCGAAGGCTGGTTGAGTAGGTCGTAAATCGCCCGGCGGAATATCGGGATGAGCACGTCTTTTTCGATGCGCGGATTGCTGATGGCGCGGAAGTGCAAGCCTTCAAACATGGCGGCCATGACATCAGCCATACCACGGATGGCGGCTTCACTATCCTCGTGACCGGCCATTCGGCGTAGGTCACGGATAACATTGCTCAGACGGCTCAAGCTGCTGCGGTCGGCTTCCTGCACCACGGCGGCAATGCGTGGATTGCGTGCAGCCTCGGACATGATTTCGATTTGCAGCCCGGCAAAGCGGACATCCAGCTTTTCTTCGACCCCCTGCGCCGCACATTCAAGCAAAGCATGTTTTACGTCATGCTCCGAATGCAGCTCGTCAAACAAGGCCATCAGCTGCTCCAAATCCTGCGACACGATCGCTTCAATAATGGCTTCTTTGTTCTCAAAGTAGTGATAAATGTGCCCTGCGCTCATGCCCGAAGCCTCGGAGATGCGCGCAATGCTCGCGCCATGAAAGCCGTAGAGACGGAAACAGTCGCTCGCTGCGGTGAGAATTTGTGCTCGACGGGCATCGGAGCGTGGGGTGGCGTTCTTGGATTCTGCGCTCATGGTGTTGAACTACTCATGGAGATTTTGTGGATTTTTGGGACGGACGCACTTTTGTGGCTTGCAGTATAAACGATGCTATGTAGAATGAACGCTCAAACTAGAGCGTTTATTCTAATTCTTGTTCGGGCATTGTTTCCGGGCGCTGACCTTCGCCATGGGTCACGCAAGACGTTAGGTGGGCGGTCTGGTCAACCCTGCTGCGGACGCGTTCGCGGCCAACTTATTTTGAGGCCTGCCATGAGCACAACTTGCAACACACCGTTCAGGCCGAGCGGTATTCTCCTCCTCATCAGCGCTCTGTCTCTGTCGGCTTGCGGCGGCAAGGAGGGCGCGCCGCCCGCGCCGAAGGGGGCTGCACAGCCGCCCGTGGTCACGGTGATTACCGCGCAGCAGGAACCCATACCGCGCACGGTCGAGTTGCCGGGGCGCACCGCGCCTTATCTGATTGCCGAGCTGCGCCCACAGGTTAACGGCATCATCAAGGCACGCAAGTTTGAGGAGGGTAGCCTGGTTGAAGCCGGGCAGTTGCTCTACCAGATCGATCCGTCCATCTATCAGGCTGCGCTGGATGGCGCCAAGGCCAGTCTTGAGCGTGCCGAGGCCAATGTGTCTGTCAGCAAACTCAAGGCGCAGCGCGCTGCCGAGTTGGTCAAGATCAATGCGGTGAGCAAGGAAGCGCGTGACGATGCGCAGGCCGCGCTGAAACAGGCGCAGGCGGATGTGGCGCTGGCTAAGGCCGCCGTGGATAAGGCGAAGATTGACCTAGGCTACACCCGTTTGAGCGCGCCGATCAGCGGGCGTATCGGACGCTCGGCGGTTACGCCGGGGGCGCTGGTCACGGCCAATCAGACGCAGGCGCTGGCCACCGTGCAGCAGCTTGATCCGATTTATGTCGATTTGACGCAATCCAGCGCCGAACTTATGGCACTCAAGCGTGATCTTGATTCTGGCAAATTGCAGCGCACGACCACGGACGCTATTCCGGTCAAGCTGTTGCTTGAGGATGGCAGCATTTACCCGTTGGAGGGCAAACTGGCTTTCTCCGAAGTCACGGTCAATCAGGATACGGGCAGCGTGACCTTGCGCGCCGTGTTTCCGAACCCGAAGGGTGATCTCTTGCCCGGCATGTATGTGCGCGCCCGCCTTGCGCAAGGGGTGGATGACAAGGCGATTCGCGTGCCGCAAAGCGCCTTGATGCGCGACGCGAAAGGGGAGGCCATGGTCATGCTGGTCAATGCCGAGGGTAAGGTCGAGCCGCGCCCGGTGAAGACGCTGCGCGCCTCGGGTGGCGACTGGATTATTGCTGAAGGCTTGAGCGGGGGTGAGCGGGTGATGGTCGCCGGGCTGCAAAAGGCGCGTCCCGGCACCGTGGTCAAGGCTGAAATGCAAGCTGAGTCCTCTGCGCCCAATGCCGCGCCGCAGGCGAAGTGAGGTCAATACCATGGCACAAATTTTTATCGACCGCCCGATCTTCGCCTGGGTTATCGCCATTCTCATCATGCTGGCGGGCAGTCTGTCTATTACGCAGATGCAGGTTTCGCAGTATCCCGCCATCGCCCCGCCAACCATCGTGGTCAACGCAAGCTATCCGGGCGCTTCGGCCAAGACCGTCGAGGATGCGGTGGTGCAGGTCATCGAACAGAAGATGAACGGGCTGGACGGGCTGATGTACATGAGCTCGACCAGCGATTCGTATGGCAACGCGGCCATTACCTTGACCTTTAAGTCAGGCACGAACCCCGATACCGCGCAGGTGCAAGTACAGAACAAGTTGCAAAACGCGCTGCCCATGTTGCCGCAGGTCGTGCAACAGCAGGGGGTCAGTGTGCTCAAGTCGGCGCGCAACTTTCTGATGATTATCGGTTTGATCGCTACAGATGGCAGCAAGAGTAACAATGACTTGACTGATTTTCTCGCCTCCAGTGTGCAGGATCCGCTTTCGCGGGTGAGCGGCGTGGGCGAGGTGCAGGTCTTTGGCGCGCAGTATGCGATGCGGGTGTGGATGGACCCCGCCAAGCTGAATAACTTCAAGCTGACCCCAACTGATCTAAAAGAGGCAATACGCGCGCAGAACGCCGAAGTGTCCAGCGGTCAGCTTGGCGGTACGCCTGCCGTGCCCGGACAGGGTTTCTCCGCCACCGTGACCTCGCAAAGCCGTTTGCAGACCCCAGAGCAGTTTGAAGCTATTTTGCTGCGCAGCGACGCAGAGGGCGGCGAGGTGCGCCTCGGGGATGTGGCGCGGGTGGAGATCGGCTCGGAAAACTACGGTACCACGGCACGCTTCAATGGTCAGCCCGCAGCGGGCATCGGCATCAAACTCGCGGCCGGCGCGAATGCGCTGGACACGGCGGAGGCTGTTCATGCGCGTTTGCAGGAACTCAAGGCCTTCTTCCCGCAGGGGGTCGAGGCGGTGGTGCCCTACGAAACCACGCCTTTTGTGAAAATTTCGATCAAGTCGGTGATTAAAACCCTGCTGGAAGCGATTCTGCTGGTGTTTGTGGTGATGTTCCTGTTTTTGCAGAACTTCCGCGCCACCCTGATTCCGACCATCGCCATTCCGGTCGTGCTGCTTGGCACCTTCGGCGTGATGGCTGCTTTGGGCTTTTCGATCAACACCCTGACCCTGTTCGGCATTGTGCTGGCGATTGGTCTGTTGGTGGACGACGCCATCGTGGTGGTGGAGAACGTCGAGCGTTTGATGAGCGAAGAGGGTCTGTCGCCGAAGGAAGCCACGCGCAAATCCATGCGCCAGATTACCGGCGCGCTGGTCAGTATCGGTCTGGTGCTTTCGGCGGTGTTCGTGCCGATGGCCTTCTTTGGCGGCTCCACCGGGGTGATCTACCAGCAATTTTCGGTCACCATCGTTTCGGCCATGGCGCTGTCGGTGCTGGTGGCCATTATCTTCACGCCCGCGCTGTGCGCGACCATTCTCAAGCCGATTGGGAAGGGGCATGGCGCGGGCGAGAGCGGCCTGTTCGGCGCTTTCTTCGCCTGGTTCAACCGCGGCTTTGGGCGTGTGACCAATGGCTATGTCTGGGCAGTGAATGGGATGCTCAAGCGCAGCCTGCGTTTTCTCGCCATCTATGTGGCCATTGTGGGTCTGCTGGCGTTTTTGTTCATGCGTATGCCGACCTCCTTTCTGCCTGAAGAAGATCAGGGCTTTATGTTCAGCCAGATCATGCTGCCCGCAGGTGCCTCGCAAGAGCGCACTCTCGATGTGTTGGAGAAGGTGGAACGGCATTTCCTAGACAATGAAAAGGACAATGTGAAGTCAGTGTTCACTGTGGCGGGCTTCAGCTTCGCCGGACGTGGTCAGCACATGGGCGTCGCCTTTGTGAATCTGCATGACTGGGGGGTGCGCAATGCGCCGGGCGAGGATGTGAAGTCCATTGCCAATCGTGCCATGGGTGCGTTTTCGAAGATTCGTGAGGCGATGATCTTCGCCTTTGTGCCTCCGGCGGTGATCGAGCTGGGCACGGCGGGCGGCTTCAACCTGTACTTGCAAGATCGTGCGGGTCTTGGACACGAGGCATTGATGGCCGCGCGCAACCAGTTCCTTGGTATGGCCGCCAAAGACCCGCGTCTGGCGCGGGTGCGCCCAAATGGGCAGGACGACATGCCGGAGTTCCGGCTGGACATCGACCATGCCAAGGCGGGTGCCTTGGGGCTGAGTGTCGCGGACATCAACGACACCCTTTCCACCGCCTGGGGCGGGGCGTATGTGAACGACTTCAACGACCGTGGACGCACCAAGAAGGTGTACCTGCAAGCCGAGGCCGAGGCGCGCATGACGCCGGAAGACCTAGATAAATGGTATGTGCGCAATGCCAAAGGCGAGATGGTTCCCTTCTCAGCCTTCGCCAACGCGCATTGGGTGTATGGCTCGCCGCGTCTGGAGCGTTTCAACGGCGTGCCTGCGCTAGAAATCATGGGGCAGGCCGCGCCGGGCTTGTCTTCGGGCGAGGCGATGCAGGCGGTGCAGGAGCTGATCGCTAAGCTACCGCCGGGGATTGGCTTCGAGTGGAGCGGCACCTCCTACGAGGAGCAGCAGAGCGGCTCGCAAGCTTCACTGTTGTACGCGCTTTCGGTGCTGATCGTATTCCTGTGCCTGGCCGCGCTGTATGAAAGCTGGTCGGTGCCGTTCGCGGTGCTGCTGGTGGTGCCGCTCGGGGTATTGGGCGCACTGCTTGCGGCCAGCGGGCGCGGCTTGTCCAATGATGTGTATTTCCAAGTCGGGCTGCTGGCCACCATTGGCCTTTCGGCCAAAAACGCGATTCTGATTGTGGAATTCGCCAAGGCCGAGCTGGAAGCGGGCAAGGAGCTGGTGCAGGCCACGCTGGCGGCGGTGCGGATGCGTTTGCGCCCAATCATCATGACTTCACTGGCCTTTGGTTTCGGCGTATTGCCGCTGGCGATTGCCACCGGCGCGGGTTCGGGCAGTCAGCACGCCATCGGTACCGG